>NZ_JAMXMW010000033.1:0-77275 GCF_024055675.1 Actinoallomurus rhizosphaericola
CACCCTGGTCGAGCGTGCCACCCGCTACCTCCTGCTCGTCCATCTACCCGGCGACCGCACCGCCGAGACCGTCTCAGACGCCCTGGCCGCAACCATGCAGACACTCCCCGCCGAGCTGAAACGATCCCTGACCTGGGACCAAGGCAGCGAGATGAACCTGCACCACCAGTTCTCCATCGCCGCTGACCTGCCCGTCTACTTCTGCGACCCGCACTCGCCCTGGCAACGCGGCAGCAACGAAAACACCAACGGACTGCTCCGCCAGTACTTCCCCAAAGGCACCGACCTGTCCGTCCACAGCACCGAGCACCTCACCGCCATCGCCGCCCGCCTCAACGGCCGGCCACGCAAAACGCTCGGCTGGGAAACCCCAGCCGAGCGTCTCGCTAAGCTCCTGGCACCAGCCAGTTGATCACCAGCGTTGCAACGACCCCTTGAAACCGCCTCATCGGAAGGGGCCGTTGGCTAACGCGTTTGCTAACAGCGGCTTCTACGCCGCCTTGATCACCTTGGCGAACACGTCCGCCGCAGCCGTCTCGGCCGAGCGGACCACGTGCGCGCAGACCCGGAGCGTGATCGCCGGGTCGGCGTGCCCGGGCCGGGCCGCGACGACATGGACAGGGACGCCCGCCAAGAGGAGCGTCGTCGCGTGGATGTGCCGAAGGTCGTGCAGCCGCGCGTGGTCATGAGACCCGCACCCCGACCCAGATGAAGGGCCACTTCCGATCATCGGAAGTGGCCCTGTCTCATGCCGTACGGCAGCGGAGTACGGCAACGCCTACGAACCGGGCTGTTCGCCGAGGCTCTTGAGCGCCTTGAGCGTCTTCTCGTCGGAGACCTCGGTGTAGACGTTCATGGTCACGTCGATCTGAGCGTGTCGCAAGGTGTGCATGGCGACGTGGGGATGTACGTCGAGCGCAGCGAGCAGCGTGGCGCAGGTCTGCTCACCCCTGCGGCGCCACCAGCACCAACCCGACCTCCCGCGCGATCACGACGAACCACGCGAAAGCCAAGCCAGCCGACATGGCTGGGAGTGGAGGCCGGATGCCCGGTCATCGAGTCGCCGGCTTGACTCGTCAAGTTGATCTCGCAGACGACGATCTGTTGATCCAGTCACGCGACCCGGCCAGCCTCGCGAAACATCGACACAAGATTGCCGATGGGGGCGAAATAGGCAATGTTGCCGATGTCTTGACAGCCTATGGTGCCAGTAAAGTGACCGAGCAGGTCGATCAGGAGTTGAGGTGGTCAAGTGTTTTCCTTCATTCGAAAGCCGATCAAGCGCGCCAGCATCACCGTCGGAGCGGCCGCACTGGTCCTGTCCTTCATTCCAGGGCAAGCATTCGCAACCGACGTAGTTTCGTGCGGCCGTACTGATTACTTGCAGCTCTGGTACCATGACGGATCGGGATACTCGGACACGATGTGCTTCGCGAATGCGGGAACCATCTACCCGTGGCAGGGCCAAGCAAGGTGGATCGACAAGGTGTCCACCGGCAATAACGACGTCGTAATCCACGACGACAACGGCACCGACGTTTACATCTCGCGGAACAACATCGTGACTTACCCGAACCGTCCGATGTCGACGAGGCACGTGACTATTCAGTAGGGCGAGCCGCAGCAGATCTCGCCCGTGCCGGTAGTCCGGGACGAAGAGGCAGCGGCGAGGCGTCGTCCTCTCTACGGCAGGCAGCTACGAGGAAGGTGACGCAGGAAGATGGGCACGAGGGGCACCGGGCCGGTGCCGGGCGATCTTGCTAACGCGGGTGCTGACAACGCGGTTGGACGACCTTGGACGGTTGTGGGCTCGGGAGCGCTGGGGGAGCAGGTCAAGCAACGGATCTGGACGCCCGGGGACGTGCGTAGCCTGACTCGTAATGAATAGGTCGTCGGTTCGATTCCGACAGGCGGCTCCGACGTTGACCTGGGCGTCTCTCCTTGGGAGGGACGCCCAGGGTCGTTTTGTTTCATCCTTGGTCTCATTCACCGCTCTCCCTGCGGTCGGCATGCGCCGGCGTTGCCAGGGCGGGGGCCAGGGCCGCGCTACGAGAGTCGCCGGGTCTTGGCTCCCGTCGTGCTCGCGCCCATGCGGTCGCCGTCGTGGCGGCGGTATCGGCCCGGCGGTGCTCCCGCCGGGCCGATCGCGGTAACCGGCCCGCTCGCCGGACTCCTCCGCGCCACCGGCGCAGTGATCCGCCGACCGCTCGCCTCAGCCGGGCCGGGAGCCGCGCCGACCCCGCCGACCCCGCCGGCCACAGCCGCGCGAGCCGCCCTCGGCGTGAGCGTCGCGGCCGGCGTCTAGGTCCCCGCGCCGTGGTGGTACACGTATCCGTCGGGTTCGGATCGGCCGGCCGGTCTCCTGTCACTGGCTCGACCACTTCGTGGCCGTCCTCGACGCGCACGGGGTCTCCTTCCACGCGACACTGCTCGTGGGGCCCGTCATTGGGAAGCGTTCAATGACCCCTCGCGTCACCTCTCCACCTGTCCGCTTACCTTGCCTGGCCCGGCGTCCGGGTTGGAGTGGGCTCTGCCGCCGTGCTGAAAGCTTTCATCTGCCGCCGCAGGTCACCGGCTGGAAGCGGACTCGTCGTTGACGGCATCCGGTCGAAAATCGAACAATGACGCCGCTCCTGCCCACGGTGGTGAGAGTCCGGGCTGCGAAGGGATTCCCCATGGACGTCGCACGTCGTTCCCGTTGGTGGCTTCCCGGCAGGAAGGGGCGGGGTCGATCGCACAGTAGGCGTGGTCAGGGCGTGCTCGCCGCGGCCGCCTCGGTCTTGACGGCTGCGGCCGCCGCGCTCGTGGCCCTCACCGCCTCGGCGACCCCGGCCGCGGCGGCGGGTACCGGCACCGGCTATCTGCACACCAGCGGCAACAAGATCGTCGACAGTACGGGCGCGACCGTACGGCTGACCGGCCTCAACTGGTTCGGCATGGAGACCGACAACCACACCTTCCACGGGCTGTGGGCCGGTCGGAACGCCACTTGGCGGATGCAGATCGACCACATGGCGCAACTCGGCTTCAACACGATCCGGGTGCCGTTCACGGGCGACTCGCTGCGCGCTGGGGCGCAGGCGACCAGCATCAACACCGACAGTAATCCGGACCTGATCGGGCTGAGCCCGCTGCAGATCCTCGACAAGGTCGTCGACTACGCCGGGCAGAAGGGAATGCGCATCATCCTCGACCGGCACCGCCCGTCGGCGGCCGGCCAGACCGCCCTGTGGTACACCTCGAGCGTCTCCGAGGCCAGCGAGATCTCCGACTGGCAGATGCTGGCCCGGCACTACGCGAACAACCCGACCGTCATCGGCGCCGACCTGTTCAACGAGCCACACGCCGAGGGCACCGAACCGAACGGCACCGGCGCCTGCTGGGGCTGCGGCGACACCGCCCGCGACTGGCGGCTGGCCGCACAGCGCATCGGCAACGCCGTGCTCCAGGCCAACTCCAACTGGCTGATCTTCGTTGAGGGAGTCAGCTGCCCATCAGGCGGTACGCCGAACCAGTGGGACAACGTCCCCGACGACCCGATGGAATGCGACTGGTGGGGCGGCAACCTCGCAGCCGCGGCCCAGTTCCCGGTACAGCTGAGCGTGGCGAACCGGCTCGTGTACTCGGCGCACGACTACGGCATCTCGGTCTACGATCGCCAGCCGTGGTTCAAGGACGCGAACTTCCCGAACAACCTGCCGGACGTCTGGGACCACTTCTGGGGCTACCTGTACAAGAACAACACCGCGCCGATCCTGGTCGGAGAGTTCGGCAGCACGCTGGCCAACCCGCTGGACACGCAGTGGATGACCAAGCTGATGAGCTATATGGGCTCGGGTACGAACGGCATGTCGTTCACGTATTGGTCGTGGAACCCCGACTCCGGCGACACCGGCGGCATCGTCCAGGACGACTGGGTCACGGTGAACCAGAACAAGATGGACATCATCGGGCCGTCCCTGATCCCGCCGGTGGGCAGTACGCCGACCACCACCCCGCCCGGCACGTCGAGCCCGCCGGCCGGGGTCTCGTGTGCAACGACCTACACCCTGACCAACACCTGGCAGGGCGGCTTCCAGGCGGCGCTGACGGTCACCAACTCCGGCACGTCGGCCTGGAACAATTGGACCGTCACCTGGACCATGCCGTCCGGCGTGACTCTTGGCAGCGGGTGGAACGCGACCGTCACCGCGAACGCCACCACGTGGACGGCCAAGGCACCGAGTCAATCGCCCACCCTCGCACCCAACGCGTCGATGACGATCGGCTTCACGGCCAACGGCCCGTCCAGCCCGGGAGCGACGAACATCCATTGCTCGTAAGCCGACGAGCCGCCCGGACAGGCCAGGACCAGAAGACCGAACGCACTGATCTGCCGCGATCCGCTTCGCCTCGCCGACGATGGGCCACGCTCATTGATCGATAGAACAGGCGCGGCGAACGATGTGGCCAGTGTGCCGACTGAGAGGCCTCGCCGGCGAGTTCCCGTATCGTGTCGGCATGCCGGGCGATGACAGCACGATCGGGGGCGACACGCTCGCCGATGGGATGGCCCTGTCCTTGCGGCTGCGGCGCGATTTCACGGTGACCGACGCCGACCATCTCCTTACGGCCGCGCGCCGCATCTACCGCGAGCTCAATCCGGACACGAGCGCCGCCGAAGCCGCCGAGACGGTGAGCTGCGCCGCAGACGCGTTGTTCGTCATCCTTGAGCACGCCGGCCTGCTCGGTGACGCAGCCGATGACCGGCTGTCCGGTCATGCCGCCGACGGGCTCTCGGTCGGCGGGTGGCGCGCGCAGATCGTCGTCGACGAACCGGCTCCCTTGTCGCCCGCACCCAGGAGTGACTGTCTTCGCGGTGACGTCTTCGCGCTTCCGCCCCGCGACCACGAAGACTGATCACGGCGCGGACGAGCGCCATGGACAGCATCGCCAACGCACACGCGGAGGCCGGCGTCAGCGGTGAAGGCCATAGACCCGGCGGTGGCCGGCCCGCCCATGCCGATGAGCGGGTCACTCAGCCCTGGCGTGTCGGTCGAATGGTCAGGTCCCCGATTTCGACGTCGTCGGGTTGGTCGATCGCGAATGCGATCGCCCGAGCCACCGCCGTGGGGTCGATACCGAGATCGGCCATGTTCCGCCTGGCCTGCTCGCGCACGGCCGGATCGTCGACGGCGTTGTCAATGAGCTCGGTGCGGACGTACCCCGGGGAGATCGACGTCGTCCGCAGAACCCCGTCGGTGCTCTCCTGCCGCAGGCCCTCCAGGAGGGTGCGTACCGCGTTCTTCGTCCCGGCGTACACCGCCTGGGTGGGGACGATCTTCAGGCCGGAGGTCGAGACGACGGTGACGAGGTGACCACTGCCCTGACGGCGGAACACCGGCAGGGCCGCGGCGATCCCGTGCAGGATGCCCTTGACGTTCACGTCGACCATCGCCGACCAGCCCTCGACGTCCAGGTCGGCGATGGAGCTGATCCTGCTGATCCCGGCGTTGCCCACCAAGACGTCCAGACGGCCGAAGCGCTCGACGGCGAGGGTGACGAGTGACTGGAGGTCGTCGGGATCGGTGACGTCCACGCGCGTGGCGGCCGCCTCGCCGCCGGCGGCTTCGATGTCGGCGACCAGCCGGTCCAGTCGGTCGGTACGGCGGGCGCCGAGGACGACGGTCGCACCGAGTGAGGCGAGGTGGCGAGCTGTTGCTTCACCGATTCCGCTGCTTGCGCCGGTGATGGCGACGACCTTGTTGTGGATGGTCATGAAGATCCTCTGCCTAGAATGGACACATGTCCGGTTACACCGAAGACCATAGCGGACATGTGTCCGTTTCTGCCAAGAGCAGCGGCGGAACGCGACGTGCAGACGCACAGCGCAACCGCGAACGGATCCTTCAAGCGGCGCGCGATCTCGTACACGAACCGGGAGAGCTGAAGCTCAACGCGGTCGCGAAGGCCTGCGGCATCGGGCAGGGCACGCTGTACCGGCACTTCCCGACACGTGAGGACCTCCTTGTCGAGGTGTACCGCCATGAGGTGGAAGAGTTGGTCGCCGCGGCTCCGCGTCTGCTGGCGACTCACCAGCCGCTGGATGCGCTGGCGGCGTGGTTCGACCGGGTGGCCGCCTACGCCCGAGTCAAGCGTGACGTGTTCGCCGCCGTCGAGGCGGCGACGTGGCGTGACCTCGCTGCCCACAGCCTCGGCCCGATCGGTGAGGCGGTGGAACTGCTGCTGGCCGCCGGTCGCTCGGCCGGCAGCGTCCGCGCCGATGCCGAAGCCCGCGACGTCATCGTGCTCATCAGCTGGTTGTCGCGGCTGGACGACGCCGAACTCGACGCACGAGGGCCACGGTTGCTGTCGATCCTCGTCGACGGTCTTCGCGCACACCGCCCCTGAGGCGAGTGCGCCGTGGGCGCGCTCACGATGCCGTCCGCGCGGGGCGCGGTTCGATCCGTCATCGGAGGGCGGCTGATCGAACATCTCAGGCGCCAAGCCGTTGTCGCCAACTACACCAGGGTGTTCGCGCTGCAACCTGCCGTCTACGCGGCCTGGCAGCAGCTCAACACCGCGATCAAGGCGGACATGGACCCGCGGCGCTACGAACTGGTGACGTTGGCGGCCGCGCGGCGCCTGCGGTCCAGTTACTGCGCTCTCGCGCACGGGAAGGTGCTTCGGGACCGGTTCTATGATGCCGAGACGGTGGAGGTCATCGCCTCCGACCACCACGATGCCGGCCTGGACTCCGCCGACGTCGCGCTCATCGACTTCGCCGAACGCGTGGTCACCGATGCCACTGCCATCACCGCCGCCGATATCGCTGAGCTGCGCCGCCATGGACTGTCCGATACTGAGATATTCCAGGTGGTGCTGACCGCCGCCGCCCGGTGCTTCTTCAGCACCGTCCTGGACGCTGTGGGGACAGAACCCGACTCTCAGTATCGAACCTCGATCGAACCCGGCCTCCGACTCGCCCTCACCTTCGGCCGGTCCATTGCAACGGCGGATACTCCAGATGAGGCACCCTGAGAGAACGCGCCCTCCTGCCGCGATGAGTTGCGCGAAGAAAAATTTTATGGCTTTTCCCAGAGGTCGTTACGGTCGGATTCATGGAGTGGAGCTTTCAGACTGCAGAAGAACTCGCGGCCGCCTTGCGTGCCGGTGAGGTGACCTCTGCGGAACTGACCGACGAGGCGATCGCCCGTATCGAGCGCGACGACAAGGCGATCAACGCGATCTGCGTGCCGGACTTCGATCGCGCGCGGGCCGCCGCGCGCGACGCCGACCAGGCGCGCGCCCGCGGCGAGGACCGGCCGCTGCTCGGTATTCCGGTGACGGTCAAGGAGTCCTACAACATCGCCGGACTGCCCACGACCTGGGGCATGCCGCAACACCGGGACTATGTGCCGGCCGAGGACGCGGTCCAGGTGTCGCGGCTCCGGGCCGCAGGCGCGGTGGTGCTCGGTAAGACCAATGTGCCGTTGGGGCTGCAAGATATCCAGAGCTTCAACGAGATCTACGGGACCACCAACAACCCGTGGGATCACGCTCGTACGTCGGGCGGATCCTCCGGCGGATCGGCGGCGGCCCTGGCGTCCGGGTTCGGCGCGCTGTCCATCGGCTCCGACCTCGCCGGTTCGCTGCGCACCCCCGCGCATTTCTGCGGTGTCTACGCGCACAAGCCGACGCTCGGGCTGGTGGCGAACCGCGGTATGGTCCCGCCGACCGAGCCGGCATTGCCGGTCGACCTCGACCTCGCCGTCGTCGGTCCGATGGCGCGCAGCGCCCGCGACCTCACGCTCCTGCTCGACGTCATGGCCGGGCCGGATCCGCTGACGCATGGCGTGGCGTACGACGTGACGCTGCCGCCCGCGCGTCACGAGCGGCTGAGCGACTTCCGGGTCCTGGTCCTCGACGAGCATCCGTTCATTCCGACCGGGTCCGCTGTGCGGGCGGGCGTGAACCGGGTGGCCGACGCGCTGGTCGACGGCGGCGCCCGCGTCGAACGGCGCAGTCCGCTGCTGCCCGATCTGACCGAAGCCGCGGTGCTCTACGCCCAGTTGCTGTTCTCGGGCTCCGTTGCACGTTTTCCCATTGACGCGTACGAGCAGCTGCGGGCCCGCGCCGCCGGACTGAGCGCAGACGACCAGAGTCTCGACGCGGCGCGGCTGCGCGCCATGGTGTTCAGCCACCGCGACCGGATGGAGGCGGACAACCGTCGCGAGCTCCACCGTCACGGCTGGCGGCAGTTCTTCACCGAGTTCGATGCCGTGGTGTGCCCGATCACGCCCACTCCCGCGTTCCCGCACGACCACGACCCCAATCCGCTGGAACGCCGGATCGACATCGACGGCGTCGAGTACCCGTACTTCGACCAGCTCGTCTGGGCCGGTGTGGCCACCATGCCCGGCCTGCCCGCCACCGCCATACCAGCGGGCCGGACCCCTGAGGGCCTGCCGGTGGGAGTGCAGCTCATCGGTCCCATGTTCGAGGACCGCACCCCGCTGCGGCTGGCCGAACTGCTGGAGCAGAAGATCGGCGGCTTCCAGGCACCGAGGTAAGGCGTACTACCGAGGCGCGCTCCCGTTCAGGGACTCCAGGCGTTCTCGGCCACGTCGACGAAGCTGCGGACCAGCGCGCTTCGCCCTGTCTTCGGCCATGCCGCGACGAGGTCGCTCGGCGGGCGATCGGCGAACGGGATCGCGATGAGGCCGGCGGGTAGTGGCTGGTCGAGCGGGGCGAGCGCCGAGGTTCCGTTCCACAGGACCGCTCGCAGGCACTCCTGGATCGTTCGCAGGACCGGCGACGGGTCGTCGTGCGTGCCGCCGGCCCAGTACGCGGTCCATATCGGGTCGGTGCCGTCGGGCAGCCGGACCCACGAGCGGCCTGCCAGGTCAGCCGAAGACACCGAAGCACGGCCTGCCAGCCGGTCGTCGTCACGCATCACCACGCCGACGGCAATCGAACGCAGGACGCGCGTGCTGATGCCGGTGTCGTCGAAGGGGGTTCGGGTCAGCGCCACGTCGACCAGCCCGGCGCGAAGTCCGGCCGTCGGGTCACCGAGGTCCGCTTCGTGGATGGTGACGTTCACGTGCGGATGACGTGCCCGGAAGAGCGGGACCAACCGGCCGCCGACCTGTTCGGCGGCGTCCGCCAGCGTTCCGATGGTGAGCGTCACCGCCCCTGCCGCGGCGGTCACACGGTCGCGGATCCGGTCGGCTCGCCGCAGCAGTGCCCTCGCTTCGTCGTACATCACCGCTCCGGCGGGCGTGAGGGTGACTCCCTTCGGGGTGCGCTCGAACAGTGCGGTGCCGAGCTCGACCTCGAGTCGGCGGATCGCCCGGCTCAGCGGCGGCTGCGTCATGTGCAGGCGGCTCGCCGCCCGGCCGACGTGGCGCTCTTCGGCCACGGCGACGAAGTACCGCAGCGCACGAAGATCCACCCCGACACGATACCCGTGCGGTATCGGGTGCGCCGAGATGGACTTGGACAGCCGGTCGGCGACGGTCCAACGATGGGAGACGACGGACCGGGCAGAGCCGATGAGGAGTGAGATCCATGACCGACCCCGCTGTCACGATCGGGTGCTTTCGATACGACACGACGCGGCCGCTGTTCGACGGGAGCGTCACCGTCGACGGCACGAGCGTCGAGATGAGGACCGGGGCCACCCTGCCGGAGATCTTCGATCGGCTGATCCGCGGGAACGAGTTCGACGTCGCCGAACTCGGGCTCACGTTCTATCTGCGGCTACTGGAGACCGGTCTGCCGTTCGTCGCGTTGCCGATCTTCCCGAACCGGGTGTTCCGGCACTCGTGCGTCTTCGTCAACACCCACAGCGGGATCGTCGAACCGGGTGATCTCGCGGGCAAGACCATCGGCGAGTTCGGTACGTACGGCCAGGACTCCGGCGTGTGGGCCAAAGGGATCCTGATGGACGAGTACGGGTTCGAACCCGAAGGCAGTCGCTGGGTGATCGGTGGTCTCGAGCACCCCGCGGCCCCCTTCGACTTCATCCCCCATCCGCACCCGGCCGACGTCGACGTGACCCTCGCGCCGGAGGGAAGGACACTGAACGCGATGCTCGACTCCGGCGAGATCGACGCCCTGTTCTCGGCGAACGTCCCGCAGTGCGTGCTCGACGGATCCCCGAACGTCGCCCGGCTGTTCCCGGATTTCGAGCCGCTGGAGCGCGACTACCACCGGCGAACCGGGATCTTCCCGATCATGCACACCGTCGTCGCCCGGCGAGAACTCCTCCGGGATCGTCCTGGCCTCGCCCGCGACCTCTACCGAGCCTTCTCCGGTGCGAGGGACGCCGCCGCCGACCGCTACCGCCGGGACCGCAGGCTCTACCAGGTCCCGACCATGGTGCCGTGGATGAACGCCCTGGTCGAACGCAACAACGAACAGTTCCCTGAGGACTGGTGGCCGTACGGCATCGCGGCCAACCGCGCCACCCTCGACACCTACCTGCGCTACCACCACGAGCAGGGCCTGTCCACGCGGCGCTGGAAGATCGAGGACGTCTTCACCCCGGAACTGCTCGGCACCTGATGCGATTCACGATGCGTCGGCCGGAACACCGGCCGAGACGCCTCCGGCTACGAGTCGCTCGCCATCCTGTCCGTCTCCGCACGTTCCCGCGCTGACCTGCTGCGTGATTGAAAGTGACGTACGTCACAACGTGAGTTCGTCACGTTCGGGGCCCGCTTGGACTCTCTTATGCGACAGTCCGACGAGCGGAGAAAAGCATGATTTCATTCAAGCGTGCGAGTGTCGGTTCCTTGACGCGCAGACTCGCAGCAGCACTTTGCGCCATGGTCGCCATCGCCGGCCTGAGTGTGCACGGTGCAGAAAAGGCCAGCGCGTCCGCCACTTACATGCGCAACCTGGGCTACTGTGCGACTCCCCAGGGCGATGGCACCGCCAACGGCACCGTCATCACGGTGTGGTCGTGTACCGGAGCGCCCAGCCAGGTGTGGACCGACCTCGGCGACGGACGGATCTACAACCCGCACAGTGGCAAGTGCCTTACGGCGCAGGGCGACGCGTACGCAACGCCCGGCACCGTCCTGACGCTGTGGACGTGTGCCACGTCCGCCGCCTCTCAGACGTACTCCATCTACGTCAACAACATCACCTCGGTCGGCGGTCTGATGATCACTAACCGTGGTGACAGTTTCGCCCTCGGAACGTATCTGACGCTGTGGAATTCGAACTATCCGCCGGCCCAGTCGCAGGAGTGGAGCATCTACTGACGCCCTTCTGAGCGACGAGAAACGGCCGCCGGCCGGCGACCCTGGATCGTTCCTCGAAATGAATGGGTCGTCGGTTCGATTCCATAGGCGGATGCAAGGCCGAAGGCCCCTTCCGATCACTTGGGTTCTAGTGGTCGTCGCAACGCCCCTGCTGAGGGGATGCGATGGCTTTCGAGATCCGGGAGAGCCGGGGACGGGCCCAAGGACGTAAGAAGCTGGTCCGTGAACGCGAGGAATACTTGCGGCTCATGCGTGAGGGCATGAGTAACAGCCAGGCTTGCCAGATCGTCGGGATCAACCCGCGGACCGGTAAGCGCTGGCGTAACGGACGGACTCGATCCGCGGGGCACGCGGGGGCGCCACCGATCACCGCGGTGGCGCCCCCGTCAGGTCCATCGCGTTACCTGCGAGAAGACGACCGGATCCACATCGCCGACCGGCTAGGCGAAAAGGCATCGATCCGGGCGATCGCGGCCGAGCTCGGCCGCGCCCCCTCCACGATCAGCCGGGAGATCCGCCGCAACCGGCACCCGATCAACGGGCAGTACCGGCCGCACGCCGCCCAAGCCCGCGCCGACGCCCGCCGGCCACGCCCGAAAACCGGGAAGATCGCATCCAACCCCCGGCTGCGCCAAGCCGTCCAGGACCGGCTGGAGATGGAATGGAGTCCTGAGCAGATCAGCAAGACCCTGCTCATCCACTTCCCCGCCCAGCCGGAGATGCAGGTGTCACACGAGACGATTTACCAGGCGCTGTATGTCCAAGGCCGCGGCGAACTACGCCGCGAGCTGACCCGGGCACTGCGGACCGGCCGGGCCCGCCGCACCCCACGCCGCCGCCCCGACCAGCGCCGGCCCCGTTTCGCCGCTCCCATGGTGATGATCAGCGAACGCCCCGCCGAAGCCGAGGACCGGGCCGTGCCCGGTCACTGGGAAGGCGACCTGATCATCGGCAAGGACCACCGGTCCCAGATCGGCACCCTGGTCGAGCGTGCCACCCGCTACCTCCTGCTCGTCCATCTACCCGGCGACCGCACCGCCGAGACCGTCTCAGACGCCCTGGCCGCAACCATGCAGACACTCCCCGCCGAGCTGAAACGATCCTTGACCTGGGGCCAAGGCAGCGAGATGAACCTGCACCACCAGTTCTCCATCGCCGCTGACCTGCCCGTCTACTTCTGCGACCCGCACTCGCCCTGGCAACGCGGCAGCAACGAGAACACCAACGGACTGCTCCGCCAGTACTTCCCCAAAGGCACCGACCTGTCCGTCCACAGCACCGAGCACCTCACCGCCATCGCCGCCCGTCTCAACGGCCGGCCACGCAAAACGCTCGGCTGGGAAACCCCAGCCGAGCGTCTCGCTAAGCTCCTGGCACCAGCCAGTTGATCACCAGCGTTGCAACGACCCCTTGAAACCGCCTCTTCGGGAGGGGCCTTCGGTCGATCCGACGGGTCACCCTAGGAGGGCGGAGGCGGCGGCGGCCGCGCTGGTGAAGGCGTCCTCGATGGCGTGCATGCCGGCGGTCACGACGGCTCCTTCATGGAGCAGCATGATCTGCTCGCCGGCCTGCCGGGGATCGGCGACGCCGGCCGCGGTGGCCAGCTCGGTGAACAGGGCCAGCATCCTGCGCTTCTGCCCCACGATCACGGAGTACGCCGGGTGCGCGGGATCGCTGATCTCGGCGTGCGCGTTGATCATGCTGCATCCCTTCCGCCCGCGTTCCCGCGCCCATGCCGCTGAGGCGTCGAAGACGGCGGCGATCTGGGCGCGCGGCGACGGGTCGGCCCGGGCCAGGTGGGCGTCGAGGAAGCCGCGCCATCGGTTGTCGCGCTCCGTCAGGTACTCCACGACCAGGCGATCCTTGGATCCGAACCGGTCGTACAGCGTCTTCTTGGTGACTCCGGCGCGTTTGGCGATGACATCGACTCCGACGGCGTGGATGCCGTGCTCGTAGAACAGCTCGGAGGCGGCCTGGAGTACGGCGTGCGCCTTGGGGGTCCAGTCGATGGCCTCGCTCATGGGATCCAGGATACGGCCATCGGTATACCGATCTGTATAGTAAACGGGCATGGGTATACAGATCGGTATACCGGGCGGCCCGCGGGCCTGGTCGACGGGCGTCCTCGCGGCCTTGTTCGTCCTGTGCTGGTCCTCGGGCTTCGTCGGCGCGAAGCTCGGCGCCGCCGAGGCTCCGGTCACCACGATCTTGATGTGGCGGTTCGTGCCACTGGCGGTTCTCCTCCTCGCAGCCGTGCTGGCCCGACGCAGACGAGGATCCCCACTGCCCTCCGGCCGCGACACGGCACGCCACGTGCTCATCGGCCTGCTCTCGCAGTCCGGTTACCTGCTCACCGTCTACTGGGCCATCGCGCTCGGGGTGAGTACGGGCACCACAGCCCTCATCGACGGAGTGCAGCCACTCGTCGCAGCCGCGTTCGCAGGCCCGCTACTCGGCGTCGCCGTGGCGGGCCGTCAGTGGGCGGGGCTGGTGCTCGGACTCGTCGGCGCGGTGCTCGTCAGCTGGGCCGACGCCTCCCTGCCCGCCGCTCAGGCTCCCCGGTGGGCCTACCTGATCCCCTTCGTCGGCATGCTCAGCCTCATCGCGTCCACGATCCTCGAACGCCGCGCCGGCGTACTCACTCCACCCTTGCCTGCGCTGGCGATCCACTGCACCACCTCGGCCATCGTGTTCACCGTCCTCGCCGTCGCCACCGGGACCGCCACCCCGCCGTCCTCGCCCTCGTTCTGGACCGCCATGGTGTGGCTGATCCTGCTCGCGACCTTCGGCGGCTACGGCCTCTACTGGTTCCTGGTTCAGCGCATCGGTGTCACTCCGGTCAACAGCCTGATGTTCTTCATCGCGCCGGTCACCTCCATCTGGGGCGCCGTGATGTTCGGGGAGCCCCTCACCACCGTCACCGTGGTCGGGCTCGCGCTCGCGCTCGTCGCGGCACTGATCGCCGGCAGCGCACCACGCCTCGCGGCGGACCGGGACGCATCGGAGGATTCACCGGACGCGCCGACGCCGCGCCCACGACGGCGACCGGCCATCCGGCGACGCGGTCCCGGCTGAGGCCGTGGACGCACCCTTCTGCCGCGTGATCCGGCCGGCCGTGTTCCCGGCGGCTCAGATGCGTCCCGTGGATCGTCTCTTCCGGTAAGGGGCAGACGGCCGTTAGTGTTCTTTCACATCGGGGTGACAGGTTGTCAGAGGAGCGGTGCGTGTGGCGGAGCCGTTGCTCGCGGGGGATCCGCCTCAGCTCGGGGACTACTGGCTGGCCCGGCGGATAGACGCCGGAGCGCAGGGCGTGGTCTACGAGGGATATGACGACGCCGGTCACCGGGTGGCGGTCAAGGCGTTGCGGGTGGACGCCCTGTCGGATGCGGCGCGTCACCAGATGCGTCGCGAGGTGGCGGTGCTGCGGCGGCTGGAGCCGTTCTGCACGGCACGGATCATCGGTGCCGACCTCGACCACACCCCGCCGTTCGTGGTCAGTGAGTACATCCCGGGGCCGACCCTGCGCAGCCGGGTGGACGGACACGGGGCGTACGATCCGCAGGCCCTGATCCGCCTGGCCATCGGGATCGCCACCGCCCTGGCCTCGATCCACCAGGCCGGTGTCATCCACCGCGACCTGAAACCGGAGAACGTGATCATCGGCCCGGACGGACCACGCGTCATCGACTTCGGGATCGCCCGAGCCGCGGACATGTCGCTGAGCGCACTCGACGTCAAGGGCACACCTCGCTGGATGGCGCCCGAGTCCTTCGATCACAGGCCGGTCAGCGCGGCCGTCGATGTGTGGGCGTGGGCCGCGATCGTGCTGTACGCCGCGACCGGGACTCCGCCGTTCGGCGGCAGGGAGCTCGACGAGATCGAACACCAGGTCCGCACGCACCGCCCCTTACTCGACGGCCTGCCGGCCCGGCTGCGGCCACTGGTCGGCGCCGCCCTCTCCCACGACCCGGCCGCCCGGCCCACCGCGGCCGCGTTGCTCGCCGGACTGGTGGGCCCGCCGGCCTCGGAAGGCGACCAGCCGCTGGAGGAGGTGCTGGCCGCCGGGCTGCGGCGGGCCGACGACCCGGACCGTACGGCGACCGATGCCGGATGGCCGGCGCTCGGCGAGCGCGCTGAGCGGCTCTACCAGGATCTCTCCGACGAGTATCGCGTGCTGGTGCCTCGGGTCCTGCTACGGATGATCTCAGTGGCACCCGACGCGCGGCACACTCTCCGCAAGGTCCCTGACGCGGAGTTCTTGGACGGCGACATCGACGAGGAGGTCCTGGGGGCGCTGCTGGAGGCGCTGCGGCGGGGCGGCCTGGTGGTCCGCGACGAGAACCGGTCCGCCCTGGCCACTCCCGCGCTGGTGCGCGCCTGGCCGAGATTGCGCGCGTGGACCGCCGATGACGGCGCCGCGCTCAACTCCCACCACGACCTGGCCGACGCGGCGCGCTCGTGGTCCGACAACGGCCGGAAGGCGGGTGACCTGCTCCAGGGCACCCGGCTCGACCAGGCGATCGCCTGGGTGGTGTCCGGGCCGCGGCACGCGACCCTCAACGCCGTGGAGCGGGCCTATCTCGACGCCTCGGTGGCCGCGAACGAGCGCCGTCGCCGCAACCGCACGCTGCTCAGCATCACCTTGGCGGTCCTGCTCGTGGCCGTGACCAGCGCCGGCGCCGTCGTCTTCGTTCAAGGCCGGACCCTGGCCGCGCGTAACCGGACGGTCACCCGGCAACGTGACCACGCCGTCGCCACCCAGGTCACCGCTCTCGCCATGACCATGCGCCGCAGCGATCCGGTCACCGCCCGCCGCCTTGCCGTGGCCGCCGCCGACCTCGATCCCGGCGCCTTCGACACCCGCAACGCCCTGGAGACGGTGTACCAGCAGTGGGAAGAGAGCCGGTACCGCCCCGACGGCGTCACCGGCATCTACCGCCGGGACACCAGCGGCGACTGGCACTATTCGGTCGACGCCACCGGCCGCACGATCATCTTCGCCAAAGACCACCGGCTCCTGGTGACCGACACCGACACCCGGACGATACGGCGCGCCATCACCGTTCCCGGCCCGGCCGTTCAGCAGGTGAGCCTGTCCGCGGACGGCAGGACGGCGGCGCTGGCCCAATGGGACGGGTTCTCCTCCAGCCGCGGAGGGACGGTACGGACCTGGGACGTCACCTCCGGACAGCCGACCGGCGCCGCCATCCCGCTGTCGGACAGTCCGTACATCAGGATCAGCCGCACCGGCCGCTACCTCTACACCCCGTCCCAGACCGGGTCGGCGGCCTGGGACACCCGAACCGGCGCGGCCGTCCTGCGGATCCCGGCCGCCGATACCTCCCCGGCCGCCATCGCGGCGCTCACGTTCACACCCGACGAACGGCAACTGCTCATCGTCACCGGCCGTCGCATGGACCTGTGGGACCTGCGCACCGGGCAGAAGGCGAGGTCGACCCACCTCGACCGGGCCTACCAGGACGCCGCCTACAGCCCCGACGGCCGACGCCTGGCACTCGTCGACGGGAACCGGCTGAGAGTCCTGCGCGACGGCAGGACCGAGCTGAACCTCACGGTGCCGCAGGACCAGCAGCGCGGCGGCGAGCCCGCCTTCAGCAGCGACGGCCGCTACCTCCTGCTCGACAGCATGATCTGGGACACCACCGACAGGCGCGATACCCCGGTGTTCCGTTACACCGATCCCGGCTGCCTGGACCAGCGCATCGACCTCGCCGGCAGGTCGATGCGCTGCGTGGACGCCCAGGGGTTCGTCAACGTCATCTCCCTGCGCACGATCCTGGACCCGATTTCGCTCGGCACCACCCTGGCCTACGCCCTCAAGCTGAACTTCAGCGGCGACGGCTCGACCCTCGCGGTGCGAAACGGCGACCACGTGGACATCTGGGACACCGCCGCCAGGACCCGGCGCACCACCCTGACCGTGCCCCGAGGCCACGACCAAGAGCTCCCGTACACACTCTCCCGGGACGGCACACTGCTGGCCGACATGCGCTCCAGCGGCGAGATCGAGGTCTGGAACACCCGCACCGGCGCCAGGCAGACCTCGATCAAGGTCGCGTCGTCCTTCGCCCCCGCCGACAAACCCCCCGCCTTCACGCCGGACGGGAAGACCCTCGTCACCCTCGACTCCTCATACCCGTCGGTGCTCCGGTTCTGGGACGCGCGGTCCGGGCGGCTCCTGGCCGCATCTCCCGGCGTCAAAGGCGGCCTGGGGTTCTTCGGCCAGGACCGGATACTGATCAGCCCGGACGGCGGGTACGTCCTGTCCGGCCCCGACCAGGGCCGGATCCAGATTCCCACCGGCCGCCGCCTCATCCGGCCGAGCGATGCGACCATCAGGATCGACGATCTCGGGACCGGTGACGTCGGCGCCTCGGTGGACTATCCCGACAAGCTCGCGATCTGGGACACCACCACCGGGCGGCACCTGTTCGACATCACCGTCGGTACGGCCTTCGAGCTGGGCTCACCACGGTTCTCACCCGACGGCCACCTGATCGCCGACGCCGACGACGCCGGCGACGTCCAGATCTGGGACCTGGAGAGCAGGCAGCCCCTCGGGGCGCCGCTCACCGGCTTCTACGTCCCCCCGGCCAGCCCCGACCCGCGCGTCCCGCCTCCCGCCGGATTCGTCGCGGCCATCGGCTATTCCGCCGACGGCTCCACCGTCTACAGCGTCGACAGCCTCGGCCGGCTCCACACCTACCCGATCGGCTCCCAAGGACTGCGACAGAGGCTCTGCGCCGAGACCGGACCACTGTCACCAGCCGAATGGCACAGATACATCCGCGACGTTCCCTACCGCCGGACCTGCTGACACCTGCCCGGATGCAGCTCATCCGCGCGAGGGCCGGACATGTAGCGTGCACTCCGTGAACGAGCTGAGCTTCCGGGGGAAGGATCGGTATCGCCCGTCCTGGCCGCATTTCGCGGCGCTGGGTCTCGGGTTGGCCGTCGAAGGGGCCTTCGCCTTCTATCGACTCGGCGTCGTGGGCTCCTGCTGGCTGCTGGGCGGGACGGCCGCGCTCGTCGGTCTCGGCGTCTCCATGGCACTCCGGAGCGGAACCACGGTCGGGGCGGCCGGCATAACCATCTGCTGGGGCATCGGGCGCGGTCGTCTCTACCCTTGGCAGGAGATCCGGTGGATCGACGTACGCGAGACCAAGAGCCAATACGGGACGGCGCTCTCGGCTCGTATCACCCTCGCGGACGGGCGGCGTCGCTCACTGCCCGCCCTCCAGCACAGCACCCAGTACCCCGACCCCGATTTCCAGGTGGACTTTCAGCGGGTCGTCAACTGGTGGGAGTCGAGCACGGAGCCGGCCGCGCGGTTCCGGCCGCCGGAGCGGTTGCGGTACAAGCTGACGCCCCAAGCGGTCGGACTCATCCTGGGTGTGCTCATAACGATCATCGTCGTGCTCGGCGTCGTCATGGTGGACTAGGTTCTAGCGGACGGTCAGGCTGAGCGTCTTCGACCTGGCGATGACGGTGTCCTCGTCACGGAACAGGGTGTAGGAGATCTCCACACCGCCCCGATACGCGGCGGCGTAGGCGTCCTGGATGTCGAAGGTGAACTCCATCGGGGTCTCCGGCTGTGAGATCGGATCCCATCGGATGGTGGTGGAACGGTCGACGACCCACTCCACCTGGACCACGCAGCCGACCGCCATGGCGTGATGAGCCGGGATCCGTACGGTGACGCCGTCGATGAGCTCCGTGTCGAGGAGCCCGTCGACCGCCTCCGGGACGACGGGCGCGGGCAGTGTGCCGGACTCGTCGGAGCCCTGGGCGGGCGCTTCGACGTCGTAGGGGTCTTCCGCGGAAGCATCACCTTCGGAAGGGGAGGCACAGACCCGCCGGACCTCCCGGAGGAACGCCGAGTAGTCCTCGCCATACGTGTGCACGGCGGCCGACACGGCGCCGATCGCCGCCTCGAGCGCGTTTGGCCGACCAGCGTGGAACACCGCGGGCAGCGCCAGGTGCGGTTGCGAGATCCGCCGCTTCTTCGAAGGACTTTTCACCGAGGACACGACGGCGGTCTCGGCTTCGAGCCCGCGCTGACGGCCCGGAGCCGGCTGGGCCTCGCCGACCGTGCGGTTCGGGACGTTCGGGTCGGCCCTCAGGGACCGGAACATGCGATCCCAGTCGTCGAAGGGGGAGGGGAGCGCACGTCCCCGTGCGAGCGCGGTGAGGGCCGGGGCGACCCAGTCGAGGCCGGCGAGACCGGCCGCCGTGGCGGCGCTCCGGGCGGCGAACACGGCCACCCTGCGCTGGACGCCCGGCCCTGCGGCGTCGAGCGCGTGCACGAGGTCGGCGTCGTAGCGCACCAGGCCCAACGCGCTCGGGACGGCGCGCAGGGTGTCGGTCGGCAACCGGCCGCCCCATTCGTACCGCTCGGCCTCGCGTCGCCGTTCGTGGTCGGCGCGCTTGCGCTCGGCGCGGGCCTGCCGCTCGGTCTCGGCGCGTTCGGCGGCCGTGGGAGGCGGCGGAAGCGCACGGGCGAATCGGTGCCAGTAGGCGGCGATCTCGGACGTCTGCCGAATGATCCGATCCGGCTCGGGCGGGGCCGCCCAGAACTGGAGCAGATAGCGGTCCGCCTGCGGCCCTTTCACCCGCGTGTCCAGGGCGTTTCCCTCGTCCATTCCCCGCGCGCAGTAGCGCACCCGGTAGTCGATCGGCGCGAGGTCCAGGTCCCACGCGTCTTGGCCGCCCCACAGCTCGAGGAACGTACGGGAGGCCTGCGGGCGAAAGGACACCTCCACGACGTCCGTCCATGCCGGGTCCAGCTCCGGCGCGTGCTCGTGGATCTCGACGGTGAAGCCCACCTCGCCGGTGTGCAGCCCGGTGTTCAGCCAGAGGAAGCCGGGCACGGCGGCGCCGCAGAGCCCTGACGTCTGGCCGGCGAAGGCATCGTCCAGCTCCGGCTGCTCAGAGCCGCTCACGACGTAGAGCTGTCCGTAGTGGACGTACACCTCGCCATCGACCGGCCTGCGCATCGGCACCTCCCCTGGGAACTGCCGCGGAATGCTAGAGGACGCGACCGACGGAACACCCGCGGGGATACCGCGCGGCCGCACGCTCCCGGGCCGACGGCCGTGGGAAGGTGCGCCCGTCACCTCCCTCCTGCGTCTCCGCCGAAGCCGGCGAAGACGCAACAGCGTGTTCAGCGCGATCACCGTGGCCAGGATCGACAGTGTGAACTGAGCGGCGATCCCGGCCGGCACCGGCAGCGGTCCGATATGGCTCACTCCGCTGCTGTGCAGTGCCTGGGCGAACAACTTGGCGCCGAGGAACGTGAGGACCAGAGCGGCGCCCCTGCCGAGGATCAGGGCCTGAAGCAGCGAGGCACGGTCGACGACGAGGAAGTAGACCTGCCGAAGGATCAACAGCGCGAAGACGTTCGCCATGAAGACCAGGTACGGCGTGCCGGAGTCGGGAACGAACAGCACGTCGGTGATGGCGACGGTCACGATGACGGCCGCCATCGGGGTGAGCATGCGCCGCCCGTTCCTGTGGACGATGAGCCGAGAACCGTGGTACTCGCCGACCAGGAACCGGCGGAACCGGATCGGCCGGTGGCCCTCGTCATTCTCGTGCTCCTCCGCATCGGGCGATTCGCGGAGCACGACGATCGCCCGCCAGACGAACATCGCGCCGCCGAGGTAGAGGAGCCAGCTGTAGCGGTTGGCGGCGGACACACCAACGGCGATGAATCCACCGCGGAGCATGATCGCGGCTCCGACCCCGGTGATCAGAACCCGAGCATGGTAGGTCTGCGGCACGGCGAACCGGCTCATGGCCAGCGCGAACAGGAGTAACAGGTCCACGCTCAGGCTGTACTCGGTGAGGTATTCGGTAACGAACTCCACACTGCGCCGGTCACCGCCCACGGCGCCGAGGCCGGTACCGAACGCGACCGCGATCACCACATAGCCGATCAGCCAGGCGATATCGTGCGCGCCACGCCCTCCGCGGCGCTCTCGACGGGCGGCGATCGCGACTTCGACCAGCACCGCGAGCACGATGCCCGCCCCGGTGATGCCCCACACGTACAGCGGCACCCGCACGTCTCTCACCCACTGCCGCAAGAAGAGCCGAGTTCTCGTTGAGACGATGGGGCGTCCAGATCCGGTTCCGGGTCTGTCCGGCCTCCGGCCGCCGCCGCGCGAACGCACCGTCACGCTCGGCTCGACGTCCTTCGCGGTGACGTCTCGGGAGACCAGGATGGCGTCGCATATCTGCCAGTCTCGGCGGCGAGGGATGCGCACACTTGTGTCGTATGGGTGGCGCTTTCGACATGTTGATGGATCGGTTCCTCCTCGCCGGCGCGGAGTTCGAGGCGAGGCTCCGCGAGGTGCGGCCCGAGCAATGGGCCTGGCCGACGCCCTGTACGGAGTGGAACGTACGCCAGTTGGTCAATCACATGACCGCCGGGAACCTCAACTACGTGCGTCTCGTGCAGGGCGCCACCCGCGCGGAGTTCCTCCGCCTCCGGGACGCCGACGCGCTGGGCACGGATCCGGTCGGCGCCTACCTCCGGTCCGTCGAGGAGTGCGCCGAAGCGTTCGCCGCGCCGGGTGCGCTCGATCGTGTTCTCGACTACCCGTTGGGGAAGGTGACCGGCCGTCAGGCGCTCGCGGTGCGGACCACGGACAGCACCGTTCATACGTGGGATCTGGCGCGGGCCATCGGCGCCGATGATCGGCTGGACGCCGGCCTGGTGGCCTGGATCGATGACTCACTCGAAGAGATCTACGCCGGTCTGTCGGAGACACCCGTCGCGGCCGAGACGACTCATCGCTTCTTCGCCGCCCCCGGCGGAACGCTCGCCCACGACGCGTCGCGGCAGGACCGGCTGCTGCACCGTATGGGCCGGAGGCCCCAGCCCGGCGTGTGAGCGTGGGCCGAGCCGGACCGGTACGAGCCTCGCCGCATCTCGCGGGAGCCCAGATCCTCGCACTCGTACGCGAAGAGTACGATCGCGGGTCGAACGGCATCAACCTGCGCTTCACCGCCACACCTGACACTGGGACCATGGGCGACGGCTCTCCAGGCGCTGCCCCCGCACAAGATTGCGAGCCCGACATGAGCAGAAGCACAGAGCAGACGACGACCCGGGCCGATTCCCCGGCCGTCTCCTCCGCCCGCAACACCGCGTTCAGCGTCCTGATGGGCATATCCGCGCTCGCGGTCCTCCTCCAGGGCCTGTGGGCCGGGATCTTCCTCGAGCACGACGGGCAGCGCGACGCCGCCGGAAGCTGGATCGATGTTCATGCCCGGGGCGCGGATGTGGCTCTTGCCTTCGCGGTTCTGGGTACCGCCTATGCGCTCTGGAAGCGACGCGCGCGAAAGGACCTGTGGATCGGCGGCCTGGTCTTCATCGTCCTCATCGTCGTGGAGTCCTACCTCGGCGGGCAGATCCGCGACGCGAGCAAGGACACCCTGACCGCGATCCACGTCCCTCTCGCGATGGCCATCATGGCTCTCGCCGTCTGGCTTCCCATGCGTGCGGCACGCCGCACCTCCTGAAGCATCGCGGCGGCGTATCCGCGTAACGGCCATAGGCGGCCGCTCCACCTCCGGCAGGAAGCCCACCGGCTTGAGAACCCGCACCGCCTGTGGTCGTGGCGCGCACCTGACGCACTTTCCGCGAGCGTCAAAGGCTGTCATCGAATACGTGGACTGCGCCGCGCATCGAACTTACTCTCAGGACGTCTCATCTCCGCCTGAGAGGCGCTTCGGATGCCCCACCTCCCCGCCATCCCACCCCGTACGACCAGATCACGTCCGCTGGGTGCGATCACCGCGCTCGTCATCGCCGCCCTCACCTTCGCCGCCGTGACGCTCGTGGCCGTCGCGAGCTCTCATCCGGCGGCGGCGGTGACGAAACACCGTGTGCTGTTCGACGACAGCAAGGCCGAGACCGCGGGAAACGCCGACTGGATCATCAGCACGAGCATTCCCGACCCGACGGCGCAGAAGGCCTCGCCGACGGTGGAGACGGACTGGACCGGCGCCATCTCGGCCTGGGGGGTGGCCCTGCAGAAGACCGGGAACTACACCCTCGACACCCTCGGCCCCGGCAAGACGATCACCTACGGCGACTCCTCCAACCCCCAGGACCTCTCGAACTTCGACGAGTTCGTGCTGCCCGAGCCCAACGTCCTGCTCAGTACGGCCGAGAAGACGGCGGTGATGACGTTCGTCAAGAACGGCGGCGGGTTGTTCCTGATCTCCGACCACACCGGCAGCGACCGCAACAACGACGGCGCCGACTCACCGAAGATCATCAACGATCTGATGACCAACAACACCGTCGACAGTACGGACCCCTTCGGATTCAGCGTCGATCTTCTCAACATCGCCAGCGGCTACCCGACCGCCATCGCCGACAGCACCGACCCGGTCCTGCACGGCCCGTACGGAACCGTGACCGCAGGCGCCCTGTACAACGGCACCACCGCGACCCTGCACCCGGCCGACAACGCAGGCGTCAAGGGCCTGCTCTACGTGACCACCGCGACGCCGGGCGGGACCACAGGGGCCTTCTTCGCCACCAGCACCTTCGGCAAGGGCCGGGTCGCCTTCTGGGGTGACAGCTCCGACATCGACGATGGCACCGGTCAGTCCGGCAACACCCTGTACAACGGCTGGAACGACGCCAAAGCGACCGACGCGCAACTCGGCCTGAACGCGACCGAGTGGCTCGCCGGCGCCGGCAGCACCACCACGCCGACCCCGACCCCGACGCCGACCTCCTCGTGCACCCCGGCGCAACTGCTCACCAACCCCGGGTTCGAGTCCGGCTCCGGCGTCGGCTGGACGGCCACCTCGGGGGTCATCGGCACTTCCTCCGGCGAGCCGCCTCGTACGGGCGCCTACGACGCCTGGCTCAACGGCTACGGGACGGCCAACACCGACACACTCTCCCAAACCGTGACCGTGCCGGCGGCCTGCTCGACCGCCTCGCTCAGCTTCTGGCTGCACATCGACACCGCCGAGACGTCCACCTCGACCGCCTACGACACCCTGAAGGTCCAGGTGCTCAACGGTTCGGGCACCGTGCTGTCCACCCTGGCGACCTTCTCCAATCTCAACGCCGCCACCGGCTACCAGCAGCACAGTTACAGTCTCGCCGCCTACGCGGGCCAGACCGTCACCGTGAAGTTCACCGGAACCGAGGGATCGCAGCTGCAGACCTCGTTCGTTCTCGACGACACCGCGCTGAGCGTCTCCTGACCCGCCTCCGGCCGTCCGCATCCGCGTCCCGGTGGCAGGTGCCGGCCGGGACGCGGGTGTCGGCCGGGGACGGATTCGGAGGTCAGCGCACCCGGAGGACGGTCTTGCCGCGCATGCCCGTGGGCCGGATTTCGCCGGCGAGGGCGCGCGGCGCCTCCTCCAAGGAGAGCCTCGCGCCGATGACGGGCCGGATGGTGCCCGCGGTGACGAGCCTCGTCAGCTCGGCGAGCCGCTCGGGCTTGCGATCGAGCCGGTAGTCGGCGGCACGGATGCGCTCGTCGGCGAGGAGCTTCTCGTCCACGCCGAAGGCGATCGACAGCAGCGCTCCGCCATCCCGTACGGCACCGGCCACGCTGCTCGTGAGGGAGCGGTCGCCGACGGTGTCGAGGATCGCGTCGACGCCCTCCGGCGCGAGTCTCCGCAGCGCCTGGTCGAGGGGCTCCGCGCCGCGTACGGCGACCTCGGTGGCGCCCAGCTTCCGCACCTCCTCCGCGACCTGGGCGGAGGCCGTGGCGATGACGCGGATTCCACGGGCGGCGGCGGCCTGGACCGCGAAGGCGCCGACGCCTCCGGTCGCGCCGAGGATGACCAGGGTGCCGCCCTCGGGCACCCGCATGACGTCGAGCGTGCCGAACGCGGTCATGCCGGCGGTCGGCAGTGCGGCGGCCACGTCGCTCGGCAACTCGTCGGGGATGCGCGCCAGCGCGCCGAACGCGGGCACCGCCTGCACCACCGAGACCTCCGCGAAGGTGCCGAACCGCAGCGGACTGCTCCAGAACTGGCCGAAGACACGATCCCCCACGCGGAACTCCGTGACGCCGTCGCCGATCGCGGTCACGATCCCCGCGCCGTCCATGCCGAGCGTCAGCGGAAACCGGTACTCCCCGAGCGCCGCCAGCGCCCCGGAGGCGATGGCCAGGTCCAGCGGGTTGGTCGACGCCGCCTCGATGGCGACCTGCACCTCGCCGCTGCCGGGCTCGGGGACGGGCACCTCCCTGAGGGTCGGCGTCTCACCGAAATGCTCGATGCCGATTGCTCGCATGCTGTTTCTCCGTTCCGCAGTGGGCCTGCCGTCGCATCAGCCTGGGGGAGAGGCGAGGTCCCGAGGAAGGACCGATCCGGCACCGACCATGAACGAAAAGGCAGCAATCACGGTGCCGATCGGGCAATAGTGTGAGAGGCATGCCGACGGAGTCCCGGGCCCTGCGGTACTTCGTCGCGGTCGCGGAGGAACGCAACTTCACGCGCGCCGCGGCACGGCTCGGCATCGCCGGGCCCGCGCTGTCGCGGGCGATCCGCAACCTCGAGACCGAGCTCGGCGTGCGGCTGTTCGAGCGCTCCACGCGCGTGGTGGAGCTGACCGAGCCCGGCGCCGTACTGCTGGCTCACGCGCGGCCGGCCCTGGAGGCGCTCGACGCGGCGGTCCGCCGTGCCGTACGGGCCTCGGCGCCGCATCGGAGCGTGCTGCTCGCCGTCAAGGCGGATGCCGACGGCGGCCTGCTGGAGGACATCCTCGCCGCGACGGCCGACGAGCCCGACGCCGAGCCCGTCGCCGTACGGCTGTGCGGGTGGCGGGAGCACTCGAGGCTGCTGCGGACGGGTGAGGCCGACGCCGCGCTGATGTTCGCGCCGTACGATCCGGGCGGCATCGACGTGGATGTGGTCGCGGTCGAGCCCCGCGTGGCGGCGCTGCCCGCGGACCACGCCCTCGCCGGGGCCTCCCGCATACGGCTCGCCGACCTCGGGATCGGCCCCGAGGAGGTCGACGAACGGGCGGAGCGCGACATCGGCGAGCACGGCGTGCAGGACCTCGCGCAGTTGCTCGCGCTCGTCGGCCTCGGCGCGGCGGTGACCCTGCTGCCCAGGTCGGTCGCCGCGCGGTATCCCCGGCAGGCGGTGGCGTACGTCCCCGTCGAGGACTGTCCTCCCGCCTCGCTGGTGATCGCCTGGCCGGAGCGCTCCCGCAGCCGTGCCGTGGCCGCGCTGGTGCGCGCGGCGGTGGCCGTCGCCGAGTCGCGGGGGATGGGCGCGGCCGTCGAGGCGCCGGGGTAAGTGGTCCGCCCGGCGCGGCACCCGGGCGGACGGCCTGCGACGCCTGCCGCCTCGTCGGTGGTTCAGAGCCGCGCGCCGTTCGCCGTGAGGACGACGTCGACGTTGCCGCGCGTGGCGCTGGAGTAGGGACACACCTGGTGGGCGGCGCGTACGAGATCGGCGGCCCGCTCGGCTCGCCGATCGATGGCAGCGTCACGTCCAACGCCGCGCCGAGCCGCAACGTCCCGTCCGAGGACCTGTTCGCCGACATCGCCGCGGGCCGTACGGACCTGGCCGGCGGGCTGAGGGACGGCCGCGCCGTCGCGTCCGGCGATCCCGACCGCCTGCGGAGGCTGGGAGACCTGTTCGTCCGGCCCGAGCCGCAGGACCGTCACGGCCCGCCCGCGGAACACTCGAAGGCCGTTCCCCGGCTCTGAGCCGCGCCGGTTCGCGGCCCCTCGGAAGCGAATTCCGCGGGCTCCCGTGAGACACCGTAATTTCACCCGATCGTCGATCAAAGAGCGATAGCATTCGGGCGATCTTCCTTTTCCGCCCCGCCCCGGATGCTTTTCCTCACCCCTCGGAAGCCCCCATGTTGCGACGCCTTATCGGCGGAGTGGGCGTATTCGGCCTGTTCATCGGGCTGACCGCCGTTCCCGCCAATGCGGACCCGATTCTCGCGCCGAATCTCACCGTTTCGGCCGATCCGGCGGTCCTGGACCCCGATCACCCGACCGCCGTACTGTCCGGCCAGGTCACCTCACCCACCGACGACACCCCCGTGGTGGGCCTGGGCGTCCACCTATGGGTCCAGCACAACGAGAGCACGATCGCGGATGTCACCACCGACGCGACCGGGCATTTCACCGCGTCGTTCAGCCCGACGGAGCAGGACATCGATTCGGACTCTCCGAATCAGATCGTCGTCGAGGCCTCGACTCCGTACACCACCGAGCACGCGGGGACCACGACGTCGGTCTTCGTCAAGCTGAACCGGCCGCAGCTCGGCATGACGCTGACCGTGGACCGTACCAAGGCCGACCAAGGCGTCCCGGTCAGCGTCACCGGCACGGTACAGCGGCCGACGGAGACCGGTACGGCGCCGGCCGCCGGCGTCACCGTCGACCTGTCCGACTGCGGCGTGTCGCTGGGCAGCGTCACGACCGACGACACCGGGAGGTTCGCCACCAAGGCGAACCTGGTCTGCACGGACGCCATCTGGGCCCGCGCGCACGGCTCGCTGTACCAGCTCGTCGACGCGTACACGCCGACGATCACGGTCCGGCCGAAGCCGAGGTTCTGGGACATCCAGGCGTCCCTGGACGCGAACGGCACCGTCGCGATCAGGGGCGAGACCGACCTCGGCCGCGGCACCGCGTCGGTGGAGAAGCAGCCGGTCGCCATTCAGTACTCGACGGGGAACGGCTCGTGGCGCACCGTCGCCACGACGAAATTCCAGACGTCCGACGGCATCTTCGCCACTTCTTTCTTCACCGGACGCTCCGGCTACTACCGGGCGTCCTTCGCCGGAAACGCCGACTACACGCCCGCGGTCAGCTCGGCCGTCAAGCTGTGGCGCTGGAACACCCGGTTCGACAAGTTCAAGGTGTCGCCGCACAGCGTCCGTAAGAACCACACGGTCACGGTGAGCGGAACGCTCAGCCGGGCGGTCTCGATGACCAAGCGGTCCGGGTACGCGAGCCGGAAGGTGGAGGTCATCTTCCGGTTCAAGGGCAAGAAGACCTGGTATCACCTGGCCTGGGCCAAGACCGACAAGCATGGGAAATTCAGCAAGAAGGTCAAGGCGTACGGGTCGGGCTACTACGCGGTGGTGTTCTACGGCGGATCCGACACTTTCTCGACCGGGACCGACGGCAAGGCGTACGTGCGCGCCACGGGAGCCGAGGCGAACTCGGTGATCACGCTGCCCGGCCGGCTTCCGGCGAAGCCCGTCACCGCCACACCGTAAGGATCCGCAGGCGAACGCCGCCGCCCCCGGGCTCGGGGCCGAACACCCGCGGAGGTCATGAACGCGATGCCGGATGGCCGAGCGCGGGCATGTGATGCGGGAAGCCGACCCGGAGGACGGCGGCGGCGGTCGCGGCGGCCAGGACGACGACGGCCGCCAGGAGCAGGGCCTGGTGGTAGCCGTGGTGCAGCAACGGCGTGACGGCCAGCGGGCCGAGGATCTGCCCGACGGAGTATCCCGCTGTCAGCAGCGCGACCGAACGGGGGAACCGCAGGTGGGCGCCTGCGGCCAGCGCGATCGTGCTGACGCCGAGGAACGTCGCGCCGAAGAGAAGCGCCGACAGCAGCGCCGCCGCGACCCCGCCGATCAGAGCGGGCAGGGCGATGCCGACGGCCTGCACGGCCAGCGCCGCGATCAGGAGATCGGGCCGGGACCAGCGCCGGCCCGACCACGCCCAGAACGCGGATGAGGGAACGGCCGCCAGGCCGACCAGCACCCACGCGCAGCCGCCGATCCAGCCGGGGGAGCCCTGCTCGACCGCGGCGACCAGGAACGTCCCGGCGATGATGTAGCCGATGCCCTCCAGCGTGTACGACGCGAAGAGCGCGGTGAACCAGCGGTGGGTTCGCGGGCCGCTCGTCTGCTCGCGTACGGAGGCGCCCGGCCGGGGTACCGGGTCCCGCCGCGGCGCAGGTCCGGGCCGGGGTGCCGGTTCGGGCTGTGGCGCCGATTCGGGCCGGAGGGTCCAGGAGGCGGCGGTCAACAGCGCGGCCAGGCCGGCGGAGGCCCACCAGGCGGCCCGCCAGTCGGCGAGGGAGCGGAGGATCAGCACCAGGAGGCCGGACAGGGCGATGCCGGCGCCGACACCGCCGAACGCCCAGCCGACCAGGTGCGCGGAGTGGCCGCGCAGCCGGCCGAACAGCGAACTCACGGTGATGACGAAGATCAGCGCGCTGGCCGCACCGGCCAACAGCCGCAGGGCCAGCCATACCGCGGTGCTGTGCGTCGACGGCATCGCGGCGAGCGCGGCCGTCATCACCAGCAGGGAGCCGCGCAGGACGGCCGGGGAGCGCGTCAGCCGGGGAAGGGCGATGCCGAGGAGGGCACCGGCCAGGTATCCGACGTAGTTCGCGGTGGCCAGGTCCGCGCCGTTCCCCGCCGACAGGCCGGCCTGGGCGTGCATCAGGGGAAGGATCGGGGTGTAGACGAAGCGGCCGACGCCCATCCCCGCCGCCAGCGCGGCGGCCGCCTGGAACACGTGGATCCAGGCCGAGCGGTGCACGGCACCGGACGGGGCGGTTCGACGGCGCGGAAAAGCCGTGGACACAGGCACGTTCCTCGGTGAGGGGAGTGGAGGACACCGGCTCCCCGCCGCAGGGGAGGAGGCGGGGAGCCGAAGAGCGGCCCTTCGCCGTGCGGGGGGCGACGGCGCGGGCCACAGGGGGAAGGGGCGTCTCGTGGTCAGCCGGCGGTGCCGTGGCCGCCCGGGTCGTTGGGGTGCGGGGTCAGGGGGGTGACCGTGAAGGTCATCCATTCCCGCAGGGGCAGGGTCCCCAGGACCTTCTCGTGCAGTTCGGTCTCGTCGGTGGCGCGCCAGATGCCGATGCTGCGCAGTTCGCCGACCGGGCGCCAGAGCCGGACCAGGTGGCCGGTGGCGGCGAGCTCTCCGGCCCGCACGGCTTCGGCGGCGCGGCGGCGGTCGACCTCGGCCGGGTCGGTGCCCTCGGGGACGCTCGTAATGATCTGTACGAGGAACTCCTTCATGGCCGTTTCCATGGCTCCAGGGTGCACGCGTGACCGGGACCGGCGCCACGACCGGCATCCTCGCTGCTGGTAGGCGGAACCTCCCAGAGCCCTACGATGCGAGGGTGGAGTTGCGCCAGTTGCGGTACTTCGTCGCGGTCGCCGAGGAACTGCACTTCGGCCGGGCCGCCGAGCGGTTGCTGATCGCCGGGCCTTCCCTGTCGCAGCAGATCAAAGCGCTGGAGCGGGATCTCGGCGTACGCCTGTTCGACCGCGACCGCCGCTCGGTGGCCCTCACGCCGGCCGGTGCGGCCCTGCTGCCGCACGTCCGCGACCTGCTCGAACGGGCCGACGACCTGCAACGGCGCGCGGGCCGGATCTCCGGCTCCGAGACGGTACGGCTCGGCTACGTCAACTGGGTGCCCGCCGACCTGACCGCCCGCGCCTCCGCGGTGGCCGAACTGCGCGTCGACACGTGGATCGTTCCGTCCCACGCCCAGGCCGGCCGGGTCGCCGACGGCGGGCTCGACCTCGCGGTGTGCTGGGTACGGACGACGGACCTCGCCGACCATGGCCTGCGGGCCCGGTTGCTCGGCGCCGACCGGCTCTACGCGGTCTCCACGGGAGGGAACACCGGTGAGGTCCGGGCCGAGGACACCGTCGTCCTCCTCGACGACGACACCACGTCCTGGGGGTCGTGGAACTCCTTCGCCGAAGAACTCGCCCGCGACACCGGCGCCCGCGCGGTGCGCATCTCCGACGGCGGGATCACCGGCCCCGCCTTCTTCGAGCACGTCCGCCGCAGCCGGCGCCCGATCCTGAACTCGCCCAAGGGCCAGACGGCCCCGCTGCCACCGGATCTCGTCCAGCGCCCGGTGATCGCCCCGAAGGTCTACTGGACCTGGTCGCTCGTCTGGCGGCGCGACGAGGTCCGCGCGGCCGTGCTCGCGACCGTGGACGCCCTCACCGAGGGCGTCGGCGACCTCGGCATCCACGAGCCGGACGCCTGGCTGCCCGACGGCGATCCCTACCGGCGGTAGGAGATCCCTGCGGGCGATCCGGAACCGCGAGCGCGGCGCCGTCGTCCAATCCACGGTCACGACCGCGTGCCCGATTCCGTGAGGCGCGCGGCCGCGGTGAAGTGAGGATGGGCTTGTTCTCGATCTCCCAGTTCGGCTGGTCGCTGATCGCGGCCGCGGCGACGGTTCTCTTCGCCGTCGGCCTGCGGTCGTTGCTCGTCGGCATGGAACTCGCCGGCGGGCGAGGGAGCGCGTCGGGACGGCAGAGGCGGCAGGCGAGACGGGCGGTCTCCATCACGACTCCGGTGTTCATGGGCGGCGTCATGGCGACCAACCTGCTCGATGCCGGACCGACGGCACCGGTCCTGTTCCTGTACAGCGTCGTGTGCGTCTCCATCCCGATCGCCCTGCTCCCCGTGCGCAAGCGGATGATCAAGGCCTACGTCGCCTGGACGGAGAACCCCGACGCCGAGATCGGACCCGACCGGTTCACGATCGTCTGGATCGTCGGTTTCCTGTCCGTCGTGCTCCTGGTGGCCGTGGTCGCGTTGATGATGACGCCGTACGGCATGCGAAGCCAGGGCTGATCGGCGATCACGGTGCGGGCGGGGCCGGTCACGTCGGCGGCCGTGGGCCGGACGCCCGCGGTACGGCGGTCCCGGGGCGTTCGGCTCAGCCGCCCGGCCGGCATTCGCGCCGGTCACCAGGGGGGACCGGAGGTCTCGTCCGGAAGGGCGTCGGCACGGGCGGCGAGCCGCCGGGACAGGGCGCGTACGTCGTCGCGGAGTGCGTCCGGGGACTCGATCACGAACGGACGGTCCAGCCAGGCGAGCATCGCGGCGACCCACTCCAGCCGCTCCGCCCGCAGCCGGACCCGTACCCAGGGTTCCGGCAGGTCACGGTCTGCCGCGAGATCCTCCACCGTCGCGATCCCGGCCGGGATCCGGGCGCGTACCTCCGCGACGGTGCCCTGGATGCGCAGCGACACCTCGTGCAGGTACGGCACCTCGGCGAGCCCGGACAGCACACGGGCGGTCGGGTCGAACCCCTCGGGCACCTCGAACGACCCCGTCAACGCCGTCGCGGTCTCGATCCGGTCCAGCCGGAACGTGCGCACCTCGCCGCTGGCCGAGTCCGCCCCGGTGACGTACCAGCGCCCTGAATGGAGGACGATCCCGTACGGCTGCAGGGTGCGCTCGCTGCGCCGTCCGCCCCAGGAGTTGTAGCCGAGGGCGACCGGCCTGCGGTGCCGCGCGGCCTCCGCGAGCACCAGGAGCACACCCGCCTCCGGGGTCGTCACGGGACGCGACGGAGCGGTGAACTCCACGGTCGCCAGCAGCGCCTCCAGCCGGCGGCCGAGCGCCTCGGGCAGCACCCGCCGCACCTTCGCGGCGGCGCTCTCCGCCGCGGCGACGGACGTGGTCACCAGCCCGGCCCGGCGGCCGGCGACCAGGCCGAGCAGTACCGCCAGCGCCTCCTCGTCGGTGAGCATCAGCGGGGGCATCCGGTAGCCGGGGGCGAGGCGGTAACCGCCGTACCGCCCGCGTACCGACCGGACCGGGACGTCCAGGTCGATCAGATGATCGACGTAACGCCGGACGGTGCGCTCGTCCACGCCGAGCCGGTCGGCGAGGTCGGCGACGGTACGGGTGCCGCCGGCCTGGAGGATCTCCAGCAGGGCGAGCACCCGGGCGGTCGGTCGGGCCATGCCCTGAAGTCTGCCGCACATACCGGGCGGATTCCGTCCTGTATCCCGCCTAGCGTGCCGGTCATGGCGACTTACGTACTTCTCCCCGGGTTCTGGCTGGGCGCCTGGGCCTGGCGTTCGGTGACGGACGAGCTGCGCGGCCGCGGGCACGAGGTCCACCCGCTCAGCCTGACCGGGATGGGCGAGCGGGCGCACCTGGCCCGCCCCGACACCGACCTGGAGACGCACGTCACCGACGTGCTCAACCTGATCCGGTACGAGGACCTGCACGACGTGGTGCTGGTCGGGCACAGCTACGCCGGCGCGGTGGTGGTCCCGAGCGTCGCGGACCGGATGCCGGACCGGATCTCCCGTCTGGTGTTCGTCGACACCGGACCGCTGCCGGACGGGATGTCCCAGGCGGAGTTCGCTCCGCCGGAGGAACAGGCCCGCACCGCCGAGCTGGTGCGCACGGCGGGCCACGGCCGGGAGCTGCCGCCCCCGCCGTGGGTGCGACTCGCCGCCGGGGCGGCGGTCGACCTGCCCGGCGACGTGCTCGAACGGCTGGAGCGGCTGTCGGTGCCGCAGCCGTGGGCCACCGCCACCACCCCGGTCCGGCTGACCGGCGCGTGGGAGAAGCTCCCGCGCCGGTACGTGCTGTGCGGCTTCCGGGTGGAACAGGTCCGGGCGATGATCGGCACGGTCCCCGCCTTCCGGCACATGGCGGCCGAGGACGGGGCCTACCGGGAGCTGCCCGGCTGGCACTGGCCGATGTTCGACCGGCCGGGCGCGCTGGCGGAGATCCTGCACGAGGCGGCCGGAACGGAATAGAACACGGGTTGCGCGAACCGCGGGGCGCGGGCCATCATCAAGGCATGATCACCAACCGAAAGGGCGGCGACGCCCCGGCGCTTTGATCGCGCCCCCGCGGCGCCATGACGCCGCCGAACCGAAGGCCGACCTCCGCGATGAGAGCGCGTACGGCCTGTGGCAGAAAGCCGCCGACATCAGGCGGAAGTGGCTCGCATACGGCCTGTCGACACGGCCGGCCGACCGGCGGACCGCCGAACACCATCTGACCAGGATCTACGCGAGGATCCTCCGTCCACGCCCGCGGTTCCTCTGGGTGGACTCTCCGGCACAGGCGATCCCGCTCGTCACCGGCTTGCCCACCCTCGAGGCGCTGTACGCGCGGATTCGGGATCCCCGGCAGCGGGGAACCCCACCGCTCGCCAGTGACCTGGCCATGGTCGCCGCGAAGCTGCGCGGCAGGCTCAGTTCCGGTGTCGCCCACACCGACCCGGAGCTGTCGCCGGTGCGGAGAGGCAAGAACAAGGAACCCTGGCCCGAACTGCCGCCGCTCAAGGCACTCGACGCCGGAGTTCCCCTGGGCGTCGTGCTGCACCAGGGCGTCCGCGTCGCGCTGCACCGGAGCCTCGCACACGGGTTCCGCATCCCCGTCCGGACCACGCTCGCCGGAGGCGGGCCCGTACCGGCGTGCTGGTACGGGCAGCAGGACGCGGCGTGGGTCGCCTACTACGACACGCTGCATCGCCTCGGACTGGCCTCCTACGGGCCGGACGAGCTCGACCAACTCGGCGACTGGGCCGCGCTGGCGCGCTCGTGCGGCTGGTGGTGGCCCGGCGAGGACGTGTGCGTCGTCGTGGACCGGCCCGAACTGGTCCTCACCGATCCGGTCCCCGGGACCTGGCACGACGAGGTCCGGCTCCGCCGCGGCGGCGTCCGCTACCGCGACGGCTGGCATCCGCTCCTGGCATGACCGGCCGGCGGGCCGGGACGGGGGGAACGCCCTCGTCCCGGCCCGCCCCGGGCGGACGGCAGCGCGGTCAACAGGGCTCCGCGGCACCGGGAGCGCGGCATCGCCGTGGATGCTCCGGGCCGATGGCCGCCGCGCGTCAAGACCGCCCCAAGGATCGGCGATCGCGCGGCTCCTGCCGTTTAGGGCCGGTAGAAGGCTGGGGATGACGGCTCTCGAACAACTCTGTCGACAGAGGACTGCCATGTCGGGTGCTGTCGGAGATCGAACTTCCCGCGGACCGGTCACATCGAGCTGGTTGTCATTCACCGGCTTGATGATCTGCGTGGCGGGCATCTTCAACGTCCTCGATGGCCTCACCGCCCTCATGAAGAGGGACTATTACCAGGTCACGGCGAGCAGGCTCCTCTTCTTCGACTACACCGCCTGGGGTGTGATCTGGCTGGTCCTGGGAATCGCGCAGTTCGTCGTCGGCGGTGCGATCCTCGCCAGACAGCCGTGGGCGAAGGCGCCGGGAATCGCGCTCGCCGCCCTCGTCATCATCGGACGATTCGCCTTTCTGAACGCCTCCCCGGTGTGGTCGATCATCGTTATCGCCTTCAGCGTTCTCATCATCTACGGGCTGGTGGTCTCGCCGGCGGGCTCGGTCGCGCTCTGACGCCGAACGCCGGCGGAATCCCGTAAGGCCGCACCCGGCCACGGCCCGGACGACCGCCGCGTCGACCGGCCGGTCCGCTCGTCACACGGGAGCGGACCGGCGCCCGGTCGGCGGCCGGGTCAGGACTGGGGCAGGTCGTCGAACTCGACGACCTGCCGCACCTCGACCTCGATCTCCTCGAACAGGTCGGCGTACTCCTGGGCGTACTTGACGGCCTGCGCCCGGTCCTCGGCGTTGATCAGCGCGAACCCGCCGATGACCTCCTTGGCCTCGGTGAACGGTCCGTCGGTCACCTTGGTCGCCGCGCCCCGGTCCTTACGGACCAGCGCGCCCTTCTCGGACGGGTGGACGCCCTCGGCCGTGATCAGGATGCCCCGCTCGGACCAGTCCTGGATCATCGCGCCCATCTTCGCGATGAACTCCTGGCTGGGGTTCCAGGCCTCCGGGGCGCGCTCGTCGAGGCGGTGCATCATCAGGAATCGCATGGCTGTCTCCCTTGTCGTCTCGGGCCGGGTCCGGTCGGTTCCGGACGCGTTGGCCGGCCGTCACCTACGCGTCGAACGACGACGCGACGAATCGACACCCCGGCCAGAATTTTTTTCGCCGCGTTCTACGGTCACGAACCGGACCCGAACAGGGGCGTGGACGCGAGGGGGCCGACGTAGAGCCAGGCGCCGTCCTGGAGGACGAAGCGGCTGTGCTCCTCCATGTGCCCGGGGCGGTTCCGCAGGAGGTAGTGGGCGCGGAAGCGGACGGTGCCGTCGGTGTCGAGATAGCTCCCGCCGGAGGTGCCGAGGACCTCGAGGCGCTGCCACCGCAGCGTCTCGTCGAAGTCGATGTGCGGCGGCCGCGTCGACGGGTGCCAGGTGCGCAGGAGATAGGCCTCGTCCTGGACGCAGAAGGCGGCGTACCGCGAGCGCATCAGCCGCTCCGCGGTCGGCGCCTTCGCGTTCCCGCGGTGGAACCGCCCGCAGCAGTCGTCGTACGTCGCGGGCAGCCCGCAGGGGCAACTCGCCGCGTCCGGGCCGTCCTGGGTCATGCGTCTCATTGTGGCCGTAACGAGGTCATGACCGCGACTGGCTCAGGACCGCGTCCAGCACGGCGCGAAGGGCGTCGGTCCGCAGCACGCGGAGCGCGGGGAACGCCGCCCGCCAGTGTTCGCCGCCGAGGAGATCGGCGGAGCGCGGCGGCGCCGAACTCACCGAGTGCCCCGACGTGGCGAGTTCGGCGATGAATACGCCGAGCCAGTGCTTCTTGACCACGGGATTCGGTTCCTCGCCAACGAGCGTCCCGGCCTCCTCGATCCGGCCCGCCCGCAGCAGTCCGCCGAGCAGTTCCTCTGACCGGAGCGCGCGGACGCCCCTGGCTCTCGTACTTTCGGCTGATCAGGAGCGGCGTCCTCCCCCGTACGATGGGGCGGTGCTCGGCCTTCTACGCTCCGTTTGGGAGGAGCCCCGGCCTCCCGGCGCCCCGGTGCGGGTATGGCGGGACTGGGCGCTCGTCGGAGTGCTTCTGCCGACCGCGGTGCTCGAAGGAGTGCTTCGGCCGGACGTTCCGTGGCGGATGCTCTCGGTCGTCCTCGCCGTCGGGCTCGTGCCCCCGTTGCTGTGGCGCCGGACCAGGCCGTTGGCGACGATCGCGGTCACCACCGGGGCCTCCGCCCTCGCCACGCTGCTCACGACCGGGCAGCCACCGGGGCTCTACACGATGGCGTACCTCATCCTCCTGCCGTACGCGCTGTTCAGGTGGGGGTCCGGGCGCCAGACCGTCATCGGAGCGGCGATCATCTTCGCCAAGGTCGTCCTCTCGCTGGCCACCGGCGACACGAGCCTCACCGACTCGGTCGCCCTCACCGCCGTCCTGTTCGCGGCGATGGCTCTGGGCGGAGCGTTCCGGTACCGGGCCGGCGCACGGATGCGCGAACTCGACCAGGTCAAGCTGCTCGAACGGGAACGATTGGCCCGCGACCTGCACGACACCGTCGCCCACCACGTGTCGGCGATCGCGATCCGCGCCCAGGCGGGCCTGGCGACCGCGCCGTCGCACCCGGACGCCGCGACCGACGCGCTCCGGGTGATCGAGACGGAGGCGTCGCGTACGCTCGCCGAGATGCGCACGATCGTCCGCGCCCTCCGCCGGGACGAACCGGCGGAACTCGCGCCCGGCCCGCGCGTGACCGACCTCGAAGAACTCGCGAGCGGCGCCCGCGGCGGTCCGTCCGTGGACGTACGGATCGCCGGCGACCTCGGCGACCTCGCTCCGCCGGTCGCGGCCGCGCTGTACCGCCTCGCCCAGGAGTCGGTCACCAACGCCCGGCGGCACGCCAGGCACGCCACTCGCATCGAGGTTCGCGTCGCGGCCGACGACACGTCCGTGCGCCTGCGCGTGAGCGACGACGGTGACACCACCCTCGTACGCCCGAACGCGTCGCCGGGATACGGGCTCATCGGAATGATCGAACGCGCCGGCCTGCTCGGCGGCACCTGCGAGGCCGGGCCGGATCCCGAGCGAGGGTGGACCGTGACCGCCGTCCTGCCGCGTACGGGTGGGTGAGATGAGCATCCGCGTGATCGTCGCCGACGACCAGGAGATCGTCCGTACCGGGCTCAGGATGATCCTCGACGCCCAGCCGGGCATCGACGTGGTGGGCGAGGCCGCCGACGGCCGGCGAGCCGTCGAACTCGCCCGGCGAGAACGCCCTGATGTGTGCCTCTTCGACATCCGTATGCCCGGATTCGACGGCATCGAGGCCACCCGTCTCCTCGCCGGTCCGGGCGTCGAGGCCCCGATGGCGGTCGTCGTCATCACCACGTTCGACCTCGACGAGTACGTCTACGCCGCGCTCAAGGCCGGGGCCCGGGGGTTTCTGCTCAAGGACGCCGGCCCGGCCCTGCTCGCCCAGGCCGTTCACGCCGCCGCCGACGGCGACGCGCTCATCGCCCCGAGCGTCACCGCGCGCCTGCTGCAGACGTTCGCCGACACCGCGCCCGCGCCTGCGCCCGTGCAACCCATCGACCCGCTCACGGACCGGGAGGAGCAGATCCTCGCCGCCGTGGCACGGGGCCGGACGAACAGCGAGATCGCCGATGAGCTGCACATCACTCTCAGCACGGTGAAGACGCACGTCACGAGCCTGATGACCAAACTCGGCGTCCGGAACCGCGTCGACATCGCCATCTGGGCGTACGAGACGAAGCGCGTCGGCAACCGGTTCGGGCGAGGCGGCGCGCCGAACCGGTGACGTACCACGGCGCGCCGAACCGGTGACGCGCCGAAAGTACGACCTCTCCCTCGGACGATCGGCTGTTCGGCGCAGGACCTTCTCCCGATGAACCGCACCGCGTCAACCGTCACGATCGGGTCATCACCGATCGAAGCGCGGCGAAGGACGCCCCTGCGGCCGTCCCGGCGCGCTGCCACCGGTCGGCCGGGACCGAGAAGGGATTTCGCCGTGACCTCCTCCACCGAGAAGAAGCGGACCACGCGCGCCAGGGGAGACAGGCTCATCCCCGCCGGGCTGCTCGCGCTCAGCGCCGTCCCGGTCGCCGCGGGCATGGCCCGGGTGACCGAACTGGCCGGTGGCGCGCAGATCACGCCGGAGAACGCCCGGTTCTTCGCATCACCCGTGCCCGTGGTCGTGCACATCGTCAGCGTCACCTTGTTCAGCGTGCTGGGCGCGTTCCAGTTCGCGCCGGGCCTCCGCCGCCGGCGGCTCGCCTGGCACCGCGCCGCCGGGCGGGTCCTGGTGCCGGCCGGAGTCGCCGCGGCGCTGTCGGGCCTGTGGATGACCGTGTTCTACCCTTGGCCCGCCGACACCGGTGCAGTCCTCACCGGGGTCCGGCTCGTGTTCGGCTCGGCCATGGTCGCGTCCATGGTCCTCGGCTTCGCCGCGATCCGGCGGCGGCGCGTCGCCGCGCACCGCGCCTGGATGATCCGCGGGTACGCGATCGGGCTGGGCGCGGGCACTCAGGTGCTGACCCAGCTGCCCTGGATGCTGATGGTCGGACCGCTCGGCAAGCCCAGCAAGGCGGTGCTCATGACCGCCGGCTGGCTGATCAACCTCGCCGTCGCCGAATGGATCATCCGCCGCCGGCCGACCGGCCGCGGAGCCGGTCCGACCGCTCGCGCGGTGGCCCGGCCCGTCGCGGGAGCGGTTCGCTGACCTCGGCAAGGGTCAGGTCAGGACGTCCGGTGGTGCCGGGTCACCCGTCCGGACGGGCCGTGGCGCGGTGGCGCTGGGCGGCGTCGGCGGTCAGGACGGCGTCCAGCAGGCCGGGGAACAGCGCGTTGAGGTCGGCGCGGCGCAGGGCGGTCATCTTGGCGGTGCCCCGGTAGACCTGGCTGATCAGGCCCGCCTCGCGGAGGACGCGGAAGTGGTGCGTGGTGGTCGACTTGGTGACGGCCAGGTCGATGGCGGAGCAGGCGACCTCCTCGCCCGGCGGGAGTTCGGCGAGGCAGCGGACCACGTGGAGGCGTGCCGGGTCGGACAGCGCGTGGAGCACCGACTCGAGCCGGATGTCCGTGCGCGCGGGGTGGTCGAGGACCCGGCCGGTGGTCGGCACGGCGCTCCTCCCTTCGTCGTCGAGTACGACGTCCCTCGTAGTTTGGCGTTTCTCGTACTACGGCGTATACCGTACTAATGTATCCGGCTGAAGGAGAATGATCCGTGAGTGCGTTGTTCGAGCCTCTCACCCTGCGAGAGCTGACGTTCCCCAATCGTGCGTGGATGTCGCCGATGTGCCAGTACTCCGCCCCGGATGAGGGACCGGACACGGGCGTCGCGGGCGACTGGCACCTGGCGCACCTGGGCACGCGCGCGGTGGGCGGCGCGGGACTGGTCATCACCGAGGCCACGGCGGTCAACCCCGAGGGCCGGATCAGCCCCGCCGACCTCGGCCTGTGGAACGACCGCCAGCGGGACGGGCTCGCCCGCATCGTCGCGTTCCTGCGCGCGCACGGCAGCGTGCCCGGCATCCAGCTCGCGCACGCGGGCCGCAAGGCCTCCACCGAGCGCACCTGGCGGGGCGGCGGCCCCATCGCCCCCGACGAGCCGTACGGCTGGCGGCCGGTGGCCCCGAGCCCGCTGCCGTTCAGAGCGGACGGCCCGGTGCCGGCCGAGCTCACGCGCGAGCAGATCGGCCGCGTCGTGGAGGACTTCGCGGCGGCCGCCCGGCGGGCCCTCGACGCGGGATTCCAGGTGGCGGAGATCCACGGCGCGCACGGGTACCTGATCCACCAGTTCGCCTCGCCGCACACCAACCACCGCACCGATGAGTACGGCGGCTCGTTCGAGAACCGGATCCGGCTCGCGCTGGAGGTCGTGGACGCCGTACGCGCGGTCTGGCCCGACGAGCTCCCGCTGTTCTACCGGGTCTCGGCGACGGACTGGCTGACCGAGAACCCCGAGGACGACCGCGAGGGCTGGACGGTGCCCGACAGCGTACGGCTGGCCAAGGAGCTGCTCGCCCACGGCATCGACCTCATCGACGTCTCCACCGGCGGCATCGCCGCCGGCGCGCGGATCACCACCGGGCCGGGCTACCAGGTGCCGTTCGCCGCGCAGATCAAGGCCGAGACGGACGTGCCGGTCGCCGCGGTCGGTGAGATCACCGAGCCCCGCCAGGCCGAGGAGATCGTCGCCTCCGGGCGCGCCGACGCGGTGCTCCTGGGGCGCGAACTGCTGCGCGACCCGTACTGGCCGAACCGCGCGGCCCGCGAGCTCGGCGCCGAGCCGACCTGGCCCGACCCGTACCACCGCGCCGTCTGACCCCCTCGCCCCGGCTCAGCCGATCGGCATGGTCACGGCGAGTGGCCAGCCGAGCAGCACGCCGCCGACCACGGCGGTCACCCAGGCCGGGGCCCGGACCGCGCGCAGCGCCGCCGCCTGAACGCCCTGCCAGACGAGCAGCGCGGCGAGCAGCGGCGCCACGAGGAGGACGAACGGCGGGGCCGCGCCGAGGAACACGGCCAGGCACAGGCCCGCCAGCGCCCCGGCGGTGGTCCAGGCATGGATCATCGTCGCGGCGCGCCGGCCGTACCCGGCGCACAGCGCCTCGACTCCGCCGAAGAACAGCGCCGCGCATGCCGTGACCGGGATGAGGGCCCACACGCGCGGGCCGACGGGCACGGCGTGCGCCCAGCCGAGCTGCGCCGGCACGGCGAAGGACAGCACCGTCCACGCCGCCAGGATCACGGCGGCCGCGGCGGTCGCCGGCCGTGTCCCGTCGCGCCGGCCGCCGCTTCGCCCGGCGAGCCGCAGGCCGAGCAGGATGGCGGCGCCGATCACGCCGAAGAATCCCGCGAGCGGCCCCGCGACCGCGAGCGGCAGCAGGTTCCGGGGGAGCGCCGCCATCGCCGGCAGGGCCACCGCGACGGCGAGCGCGGGCACGCCGAGCGCGACCGGAAGAGGGACCGGGCGGCGCTCCCGGCCGGGCGGCGGCATCCGCCCGAGCAAAGCCGAGGCGATCGCGCCGAAGCTCAGCACGGCCGCGAGGTGCAGGAGCATCGCCGACGCCACACGCCGTACCGGGCGCAGGCCGACGCCGCCGCGCGCCGCCGGGCGGCCGAAGCCCGCGTCGAGCCAGGAGACGACCTCCCGGTGGGTCTGCGGGGCGAACAGGATGGAGACGTGCTCGACGCCGCCGACGAGCACGGCGCGGCGTGCGGTCCCGGCCCGCGGATCCCCGTACGTCACGCCGGCGCGTCCCTGCGGGTAGGCGGCGCGCAGCGCGGCAACGGCGCCGTCGCGGTAGCCGGGGAACTCCAGGCCGCCGGCGAGCAGGAGCAGGTCACGCGGGCGGGACGCGGATCCGGGCACCGCCATCGCGCCCTGTGAGATCGCCACCGTGGCGCGGACGTCGGCGTGCGCGGCGGCGTACCGCAGGACCGCGGCGGCGCCCATCGAGTGACCGAGGAGCCCGATCCGCCCGCCGTCCACCCACGGCAGGGCGCGCAGGTGGCCGACGGCGACGTCCAGGTCGTGGTCGAGCCGGGCGTCGGCGGCCGGTCCCTCACCCGTGCCCGGCAGCCGTTCGGTGCTCGCGCCGTGCCCGGCGAGATCGACCAGCTCGACCGCGTACCCGCGGCGCGCCAGCGTGTCCGCGAAGCCGCGCATGAGCTGCCTGCTCGCGCCCAGGCCGTGCGCGACGACGATGCCGGGCAGCCTGCCGGTCGTCCGCGCCGGGCGGGCGACCTCCACGGGCACGCCGGCCACGACGGCGGACCGGCGTTCGAGGCCGTCGTCCGCCGTGGCCAGGCCCAGGATCCCGGTCGCCGCGGCGATCAGGGCGAGGACCAGCGCGATCGGGCGCAGGGGAACGCGGGCCGGCCGGCCCGGCCCGGTCGTTCCCGGCGGTGGCCCCGTCTGGTTGTCGAGTTCCACGGTCCGTCCCCTGCCGCTCGGCTCCACCGGAGATCCCGGTCGGCGAGATCTGACGCGTGCGGCGAGTGCGGAGTTCGGGGTGTTCGGAGCTTTCGCGCTTGCATATTGATGCATGGCCGTGCATACTTGTGCTCATGTCCAAGGTGCTGACCTCCCTGCCAGTCGGCGAGCGCGTCGGGATCGCCTTCTCCGGCGGCCTCGACACTTCGGTAGCGGTCGCGTGGATGCGCGAGAAGGGTGCGGTCCCGTGCACCTACACCGCTGACATCGGCCAGTACGACGAGCCCGACATCGCCTCGGTGCCCGGGCGTGCCACCGCGTACGGCGCGGAGGTCGCCCGGCTGATCGACTGCCGGGCCGCCCTTGTGGAGGAGGGTCTCGCGGCCCTGGCCTGCGGGGCGTTCCACATCCGGTCCGGCGGTCGCACGTACTTCAACACGACCCCGCTCGGGCGGGCGGTCGCGGGCACGCTGCTGGTGCGGGCCATGCTCGAGGACGACGTCCAGATCTGGGGCGACGGCTCCACCTTCAAGGGCAACGACATCGAGCGGTTCTACCGGTACGGCCTGCTCGCCAACCCCTCCCTGCGGATCTACAAGCCGTGGCTCGACGCGAAGTTCGTCAACGAGCTCGGCGGCCGCAAGGAGATGTCCGAGTGGCTGCTCGCCCACGGCCTGCCCTACCGGGACAGCACGGAGAAGGCCTACTCGACGGACGCGAACATCTGGGGCGCGACCCACGAGGCCAAGTCGCTGGAGCACCTGGACGCGGGCATCGAGATCGTCGAACCGATCATGGGCGTACGGTTCTGGGACCCCGAAGTGGAGATCCCCGCCGAGGACGTCACGATCGGCTTCGAGGCCGGGCGGCCGATCACGATCAACGGCAAGGAGTTCGGCTCCGCCGTCGACCTGGTGCTGGAGGCCAACGCCATCGGCGGCCGGCACGGCCTGGGCATGTCCGACCAGATCGAGAACCGCATCATCGAGGCCAAGAGCCGGGGCGTCTACGAGGCGCCGGGCATGGCACTGCTGCACGCGGCGTACGAGCGGCTGGTCAACGCCATCCACAACGAGGACACCCTCGCGAGCTACCACAACGAGGGCCGCAAGCTGGGCCGGCTGATGTACGAGGGCCGCTGGCTGGACCCGCAGGCGCTCATGCTGCGCGAGTCGCTGCAGCGCTGGGTCGGCACGGCCGTCACCGGCGAGGTCACCCTGCGGCTGCGGCGCGGCGAGGACTACTCCATTCTGGACACCTCCGGGCCGGCGTTCAGCTACCACCCGGACAAGCTGTCCATGGAGCGGACCGAGGACGCCGCGTTCGGCCCGGTCGACCGGATCGGTCAGCTGACCATGCGGAACCTCGACATCGCCGACTCCCGCGCCAAGCTCGAGCAGTACGCCGCGATGGGCATGGTCGGCAGCAACCGCTCGCACCCGACCCTGATCGGCGCCGACCAGGCCGCCTCGACCGGGCTGATCGGCGCGATGGCCGAAGGCGGCGCCGAGGCGATCGCCTCCCGCGGCCCGGGCGGCCGGGGAGAGGTCGTTCCCGCCGACGAGGAGCTGCTCGACCACGCCGCGATGGAGTCCGGCACCGACTGAACCACGATGAGGCCCGCGCCGGCCGAGCCGCCCTGAGGCTCGGCGCCGGCGGACCGGCCCGCCGTCCCGGCCGGGGTGCCCCCTGAGGCTCCCCGGCCTTCCGGCGTGTCGGCCGTCAGGACCTCCGCGACGACGATGTAGAAGGTCACGGCGGCGAGGAACGGGCCGCTCGTGAGGTGGTCCAGCCAGCGTCGCGCCTCCTCGCCGGTGAGATATCCGGCGTCGACGGCGCGCCCGGTGGTGCGCTCCAGCCCGAGCACCCTGTCGGCCGCCCGGACGTCCCGGAAGACCGGCGTGACGGGCAGGACCGCCGGCACGGAGAAGCCGGCGCCGGCGGCCAGCCGGGCGAGCTGCCTGCCGATGCTCGCGTTGCGGATCACCTTGTCGGCGACGTGGCGGGTATAGGCGCGCGACAGGCCGCCGTCCGGGTGGTCGATGGCGAGGGTCTCCCAGTCGGGCTCGCCCATGACCAGCCGTCCGCCGGGCCGCAGCACCCGGCGGATCTCGCCGAGCGCCCGGACGGGGTCGGCGACGTGCTGCAGGACGCGATCCGTACGGGCCCGGTCGGCGACGCCGTCCGCCAGGGGCAGGTCGTGGACGTCACCGAGACACACCTCGACGACGGGCCGGTCGGCCGTGCGCTCCCGCGCGGTGTCGACCATGGTCTGATCGAGATCGACGCCGATCACCGCGCCGCCGGAGCCCACCGCGTCGGCGAGCGAACCCAGGTCGGTGCCCGGGCCGCACCCGAGGTCCAGCACCGTCTGGCCGGCCCGAACGTCGAGCTCCTCCAGCATGAGCCGCTTGTACGAGCGGCCCAGATCGGTCCCCGCCAGCCGGTCGAGGTAGGCGATGTGGTCCGGTCTGGTCGTCTCGAACGCCGATGAGGTCATGATCCCCAGTCAACCTGATCCGGCAGGCTCATTCTCCAGACTGATGGCATCGCTCCGATCGGGGGTGACACTGTGGACATCGGTCCACGCGGCGGGGAGGAGCATGAGTGCGAGGACGTCGGGGGCGATGGCTGGTCGCCACGGTCATGGTCGCCGTGGCGGCACTGGCGTCGGCGTGCGGCGGAGGCGACTCCGGCGGCGCGCTCCCGCAGCGGTCCGCGACACCCCACGCCGGCGCGGCGACCCGGCACGGCGCCACGGCCCGGACCGACGCGACGCCGACGCCGACGCCGACCGGGCCGTACGACCCCGTGCGGTTCGCCGCGCAGGTCCGCAAGCACGCGCGTGAGGCCAGGATCGCCCCGCAACTGCTGATGGCGATCCTGTACAACGAGTCGGACAAGCCACACGACCCGGCGTTCGAGCGGGCCTGGCAGAGAATCAAGCCGGACGCCGCATTCGGCATCGCCGACATGCACAAGGCCGCGTTCGACGAGGTCAAGCGCGGTCGCTCCTTCGCCGATCGCCGGTGGGACGAGCTACCGGACGACCCGGACCTCGCGATCACCGCGGCGGCCTGGTACCTCCACGACCTGGCCGTCCGCCTGCCCACCCGATGGTCGGGCCGGTACACCCGGAACGACCTGCTCGCCCTCGGCTACAACGCCGGCCCCGGGAACATGCTGGCGTTCGCCCGAGGAGCCCGGCCGGGGTCGGTCGCCCAGTCCTACCTGGACCGGCTGCACCAGACCTGGAAGACGGCCGGGCGCGCCCTCCACGGCCGGTAGCAGGCGGTCTCACGCCCCCTGACCCGGCCCTCGCGCCTCGTTCACCCCGCCTCCGCGGCGGTCTGTACGAATCGGGCGACCGTCAACAGGTCGCGGAAGCGGAAGTACGCCGCCTGCCCACCCGGCCACCGGCCGGGTTCCTCCTGCCGCCGCCGGAGTTCGGTGACGCACGCGTCGAGCATCCGCCGCTGCTCGCCCGTCAACGGACCGCCGGAACGGAGAGAGGCGTCGACGCAGAGGTTCAGGTCCTCGGTGACCGGGTCCGGCGGCTCCAGAAGGGCGGGGAGGCGGCTGCGGCGCCAGAATTCCAGGGCGTGGAGTGCCGCGCGGCCGGGCGCGCCGTACCAGTGGCCGGGGAAGCGGCCGGGGTCCGGATCCGTCGGCCGAGGGCCGCGCCGACCGTGGCGTTTCGCCCGTGCACGCATGGCCGCGTACGCGCGGACGTCCGCCTTCCACGCCTCACGGCTCTCGATCAGCGCGTCGAGGGCCCGCAGCAGGGCCGCCTCATCGCGGCCGAACGGCCCCGCCAGTTCCTCCAGGAAGCTCAAGGTCGCGTGGAATCCGATCGGCCGGTAGAGCTGAACGCAGGATCGAAGCGCGGACACCCGCCGGCCGTACGGCAGGGTCGTGTCCCGCACCTTCCGCGCGTGGACTCCGAAGCTCACCGGATCAGCCCGCGAGGAAGCGCTCGACCGTCGCGGCGAACTCCTCCGGAGCGGTGACCCAGGGGAAATGCGCTCCCGGCACCGAGGTGCTCCGCCCCTCGGGGAAGATCGCGGCGTAGGCGGCGGCCTGGGCGGGGGTGGGGGACGGGTCGTCCTCCCCGGAGATCACCAGGACGGGTGCCGTCAGCCGCTCGACGGCCGTCCGGGTGGCGTCCGGGTCGAACGCGACCTCGCCGTAGAACCCCTTGGCCGCCGCGCGTACGGGTGGGCACGACCGCGCGTGCGCCTCGGCCGTCCGGTCCCAGGGACTGTAGAAGAACGGCCGGGCGGCGAGGTAGGTCTCCTCCCGCTCATCACCGGACTCCCACGCCTCCAGCGCGGCGAGCGCCTTCTCGTACCACGGCTCGGCCGACCGGCGGCGAATCTCGGCCAGCCACTCGTCGTCGGTCGGCTCCAGCCCCACCGCGCGGGGGCTCGGCGTCGTCAGGACGAGCCGGCGGATGCGGTACGGGTGCCGTGCGGCGTAGAGGACGGCGACATCGGCGGCAGCCGAATGGGCGAGCAGATCGATCATCTCCAGCCCCAGATGCTCGCGCAGGGCCTCGACGTCGGCGATGAGCCGATCGGCCCGGTAACCGCTCGGATCCGCGGGCGCGGCCGAGCCGCCGGTCCCCCGGTTGTCGAGCAGGATCAGCCGGCGCGACGCCGCCAGGCCGCCCAGGTCGCCGAGGTAGCCCGAGGGCCGTCCCGGCCCGCCCGGCACGCAGATGAGCGGATCACCCTGGCCCGCGAGGTGATACGCCAGAACGGTCCCGTCATGGGAGGAGTAAGTCGGCACGGGGTCAAGGCGATCACAGGCGGAGTGGGCGGGCAAACCGGCGTCCGCCGGAGGAGGGAGCCCACGGGAGCGGGCAAACCGGGCGTCCGCCGGAGGAGGGACCTCGCGGGAATGGCGGAAAGCGGCCGGACGCACGCGGCGGATACCCCGGTGGCGTCGGCGTACGATCTCGGATCGTGGTCGCCTACGACGTCTTCCTCGCCGACTGCCCGGCCCGGACCACCCTGGCGCTGGTCTCCGACACCTGGTCGGTGGTCGTCGTGATCGCGCTCGGCCGTGGCCCGGCCCGCTACTCCGAACTCCGCGAGAAGGTCGGCGGCATCAGCAAGAAGATGCTCACCCAGACGCTGCGCAGGCTCGGCGAGAACGGCCTGGTCGAGCGGCGCGCCCTCCCCACCGCGCCGCCGGGGACGGAGTACCGCCTCACCGACCTCGGCCGCAGCCTCCTCGAACCCCTCTGCGCGCTGTCCCGCTGGGCCGAGGACCACACCGACGCGCTCCTCGACGCCCGCGCCGCCGTGACCACCCGCCCGGTGTAGGGAACCCCTCGGTTCCCCACGGCTTCCTACCGTTCCACGCAGTGCTTCGACGTGACAGGAGGAACTGCGATGAAGATCGGTGTGCTCGGAGCCGGGCGGATGGCCGAGGCGCTCGTGCCCGGCTGGGTACGCGCGGGCCATGAGGTCCTGATCGGCGGCCGTACCCCGGCCAAGGCCGAGGACCTCGCCCAGCGGGTCGGCGCGAAGGCGGGGAGCCTGCGAGAGGCGGCCGGGTTCGGGGACGCGGTGCTGCTCGCCGTGCTCCTCGCCGGGCTGGAGGAGACGCTCGTCGCGGCGGGCGGTCCCGAGGGGACGCTGACCGGTAAGACGATCATCGACTGCGGGAACGCCGTCGACCTCTCGGACTACTCGCAGATCACGTTCGGCGGCGGGACGTCGATGGCCGAGGAGGTGGCTCGCCTGGCGCCCGGCGCCCACGTCGTGAAGGCGTTCAACCAGGCGCACGGCGACGTCTGGAAGATGCGGCCACTCTCCTTCGACGGCCGTCCGTTCACGGTGCCGATCGCCGGTGACGAGGAGGGCAAGGCCGTGGCGCGCACTCTGATCACCGACCTCGGCGCGGAGCCCCTGGACGCCGGCGACCTGACGCAGGCCCGTCACCTGGAGGCCATGGCGATCATCGTGATCCGCCTGCTGATGTCCGGGTACGACCCGCTGTCGGTGTTCGCCTTCACCGGTCCCGGCCGTACGGAACAGGCGACCCCCTCCCGCTGAGCCGCGGGCCGCCCGGCCGATCCGCCGGGCGGCACGGTCCGCCGGCCCGTACGCCAAGTGGCGTTCGGGCCGGCCGCGACCTGCGCCCGCGACCGTACGGGATCAGGCCGCTCCGGAGGGACGACGTGCCGCGTACCCGCTCGGGAGGCTGGGGGGAACTCGGAGGGCGCCGCCCGGACGGCGGCCCGGCAAGGGAGACCCCCATGGAACTCGAACCTGCGGCAGGACGGGCCTGGCGGCCGGCGGGAGTCGGATTCGTCGTGGCGTTCGTGGCCGGCCTCGTGGCGAGCGGCGTACTGGCCAAGACGTCCCTGTACCTGCCGGACGCGTCCGCGGCCCAGCTGCGGGAGTACTACACCGGCAGCGCCGCCGCCGTGGTGACCGCCGCGACGCTGCAGGCGATCGCGGCGGTGTGCCTCGCCTGGTTCACCGCCGGCCTGGCCCGGACGCTCGTTCCGGAGGGACCGGCCGCCGGGCGCGTACGGTGGGCGGGCGGGGCCTCGGCGGCCGCCTTCGGTGCCTCGGTGGCGCTGTCCCTGCTGCTCGTGGCGATCGCCGACGACGCCGGGGACGGGACGCTGACGGTCCTCGGCCGGGTGACCCTGGCCTGCGGAGGCGCGCTCCACCTGACGAGTCTGGGGATCCTGATCTGGCTCGTCTCCCGTACCGGCATGGCCACGGGCCTGCGGCCGAGGTGGGCCCTGCGGTTCGGCCTCGTGGTGGCGCCGCTTCTCGCGGTCTCGATGGTGTCGATCGTCGTCACGCCCGTCACCCGGCTCGAGCCGCTATGGCGGCTGCTGTCGGCCGTCTGGCTGGTCGCCATGGCCACCGCCGGGCGGCGGCGGGCGCCGCGGTGAGACCCAGAGGCGGCAGGGGTGAGCCGCCGCGCACGGCAGGAACTTCGCCGCCCGTGTTGCCAGGTGAAAGGTACGACCAGGACGAATCGCGGTTCAGCGCGGCGGCAAGGAGGCCACGGTGGTGGCAAGGAGGCCGCTGCGGCGGCGGAGCCCGTCGGCGTGAGTCGCGGCCGCGGCGCCTACCGGTCGCTCGACGTGCCCTCCGCGACCGGGCGGTCGGGGACGGGCCAGACGTACGGCAGGTCGTCGGGGACGTCCGGAAAAAACTGCGCGTAGTGGCCGGGGTCCTTGCGGAGCAGTGAGGACTGGTGGCTGCGGTGGAAGTCCGGATCGCCCAGCCAGGGCGGCAGGGCTCCGGCCTCGGCCAGCTCGGCCTGGTCACGGGCGGCGGGGATGAGCCTGGCCTCGCGGAGCTCGGTGCTCAGGCTGACGGCGCAGGTGTCCCGGCGGCCGGTGCTGCACCACTCGCGGCAGATCGCCAGGCCGTAGCAGGTCAGCGCCTCCTCGTAGCCGGCCCACATCCGGACCGCGGGGTGGTGCCGCCAGCCGTACCCGGGAACGGTCAGCCCGCGCAGCACCTGCAGCGCCTCGACGCGCTGCTTCCCGAGGCGGCGCTGATCGAGGACACGCGCCGTCGCGGCGAAGTCCGCGTAGGGAAGAAAGGTCTGCATCGCGTCCCCCGGATCCGCCGGCAGTGGGGCACCGGCTCGTCCCATCCCCCTACCCGAACAAGAGCCGACCGCTCATCTCGCCCGGGGCCAGGTCAGCAGCCGGTCGACGTGCCGCCGCGTGAGCCCCTGGCGAGGGTCGACCGGAACGAGCAGGATCCCGCGGTACGGCCAAGCCTGGCGTCTGATCCGCGCCGGGATGACGTCGTCGATCCAGGCGAAGGGGCGTCCGTCGGCGTGCCGGAGGATGGGAGCCCACTTGGCCATCTCGAAGAGCTGGATGATCGGGAACCTCGGGTCGTCGCGCCGTCGCCGGTAGGCCGAGAACTCGACGACCGGCAGCTCCGGCAGGCCGAGCAGCGGACCGACGTGGGTGTTCGCGTCGTGTTCCCAGGTGGTGGCCCAGACCAGGTCGTACCGGCCCGCGAGCTCCCTGAGCCAGTCTCCGTGCAGTGGAGATAGGCGGACGCTGAGCCGGCCGATCCGGTGCGCCGTGAAACCCTCGCGGTCCGACGTGGGGTTCAGGACGCCGTCGATGTCCACGTACAGCAGCGGTCTGGTCGCCGGTCGGCTGCCGGGCCGCGGGACCCCGCCGATGCCCAAAGCCACGGGATCATGCTCCCCGACGAGCCGGTCGCGAAGCCAGGCCTCCCTTTCAGGGCGCGGGCTGCTCCGCGGTGGGGGCGGACGGCGTGGGGACCTTGCGGGCGACTCCGTGCCAGTAGTCCGCTTGGTCGCTGGTCTGCTTCACCACCGCGTCGGGACAGGGCGTGTCCGGCCAGAACTGGAGGAGGTACCGGTCGGGGCCCAGGTCGTCGTCGTCCGGCGTGTCCAGCTCGGCGCCCGCGTCCATCCCGGTCGCGGAGTAGCGGACCCGGTAGGGGACCTGCGCGAGCTCCAGCGGCCACGACTCACCGTCCCATTCGTCCAGGGAGACCTTCGGGCCGGCCGGGGTGAACGAGACCTCGACGATGTCCTCCCAGGAGTCGTCGACGGGAGGTGCGCTCTCGTGCAGCTCGACCGTGAAGGTCACGTCGCCGGTGTGCAGGCCGGTGACGAGGAACAGGAGGCCCGGCACCGCGCCGCCGGCCAGTCCGTTGGACTGGCCGGCGAAGGTGGCGTACATGTCCCCGCCGAAGTCGCTGCCGCTGTCGACGTAAATCTGACGGTAGCTCACGAAAACCTTGCCATCGAACAACGTGCGCATCGCCGTCTCCTCTCATCAACGTTTACGGAGGTGCAGTCTGCCGACGGGGACCGACAGAAAGCGGTGCTCTGTCAGTCGGCGAGGAGCTTGCGGTAGACGGCGGCCGACTTGACGTAGTCCTCGTCGCCGTAGGCGCCCTTGTCGGTCCACTGCCAGATCGTGTACGAGCTCCACGCCGACGGGACGGGGACCCTGCTAGCGGTGGCCTTGTGGTCGTTCACCCAGAGCCGGTCCTTGGCGGAGAACGCCTTCGAGTTCCCGGTGCAGTCGATCCACCAGTCCTTGAACGTGTTGATCACCGCGCGCCGGCCCGTACGGGCGTGGTACTCCGTGAGGAAGGCGCTGATCCAGGCGACCATCTTGGCGTGGCCGAGGCCGTAGCACTTGTTCTTGCCGTACGGGTTGTCCTCGATGTCGAGCACGCCGGGCAGGGTGTGACCGTCGGCTTTACCGCCGCCGCCGTGCGCGAGGAAGTAGTCGGCTTGGCGCTTCCCACTGGAGGTGTTCGGCGTGGCGTAGTGATAGGCCCCGTGGTCCAGTCCCGCCTTGCGGGAGCCGGCGTACTGCGCCGTGAAGGTCGAGCTGACATACCGCACGCCCTCGGTCGCCTTGACGTAGGCGAACCGGTTGCCTCTGGCCTTGACCGACGCCCAGTTGATCTTGGGCTGGTAGGCGCTGACGTCGACGCCGGGGATGAGGCCCTTCGGCCGGGACGCCGGGCGTACGCTGCCGGTCTGCGGCTGGACGACGGCGGCGTCCTGGCGCGCGCCGGTCGACCGCGGGTCCTTCGACGAGCATCCGGTCAGCGCGCCGCCGGCCACGCTGGCGGCCACGGCGAGGCTGAGGGGGACGAGGGGGGTCTTCCGCATGGACCGGGCTCCTTCAGGACGATCTTGGCCTGTCGGACCCTATCGCCCGCTTGCGTCCGGGTCGTCCCCTTCCCGGGAACTCGACCCGGTCGCCGCGGCCGGTCGCTCCTCGGCCCGCATGCGGAACAGGACGTGCGGCCGGAGCGGGTGGCCCTCGGGGATGAACGGATGGTCGAAGTCGCCGTCGGCGTCGTGCGTCATGCCGATGCGCCGCATCACCGCCTGGGAGCGGAGGTTCTGGTGGGCGGTGAACGAGACGACCTCGGGGAGCCGGAGGTCCTCGAACGCGAACGCGAGGACGCGCCGCGCCGCCTCACTGGCGTAGCCGTGGCCCCACGCGGGCCGCGCCAGCCGCCAGGCGATCTCCACGGTGGGCGTGAAGTGCGCGTCGAAGCGCGGCACCCACAGCCCGGTGAAACCGATGAACCGGCCCGTGGCGGCCACCTCCACGGCCCAGTGCCCGAAGCCGCGCTCCTCGAAGACCTCTTCGATCCGGTCGACGAACGCGTCGCTCCGGGCCCGGTCCAGGGTCTCCGGGAAGTGCTCCATGACCTCCGGGTCGGCGTTCAGGGCGGCGAACGGCTCGCGGTCGGAGTCGCGCCACCGCCGGAGGATGAGGCGCTCGGTCGTCAGTACGGGGGAATCGGGCATTTACCGGACCCTACCGGCCGGAGGGCACGAAAAAGGGGCCCTCGGGTCGAGGGCCCCTTCTCCGTGGAGGGTGTTACTTGACGACCTCGCTGCGGGCGGACGCCGCGGTCTTCGCGGTCGCCGCCGGCGGGGTCGGGTCACCGAGCTGCGGGACGTGCACGGTGTCCTGCTTCGGCAGCGTTCCGTTCAGGAAGTAGGCGTCGAAGTAGGCGTCGACGTCCTTGGCGCCGCGGTGCACGATGCAGTGCGTACGGTCGCCGTCCTGCACGACCAGGTGCGAGCCCTTGAGGACCTTGTGCAGCTCCAATGCGCCGGCGTACGGCGTGGCGGCGTCATCGGTGGCCTGGAACATCAGGATGTTCTTCGGCAGGTCCTTGGTCTGGCCGACCTTGACCTGCTTGCCGGCCTTGGCGCCCCAGAACAGGCAGGGGGCGTTGAACCAGACGTTGCCCCAGGTCTCGAACGGCGCGGTCCTGTTGACGCGCACCGCGTCGGCGTGCCACTTGTTCCAGCTCAGCGGCCACTGGGTGTCGGTGCACTGGACGGCGTTGTACACGGCGAACTCGTTGTCGTCGCTGCCGCCCGTGGTCTGGACGCCGTAGGTGCCGACGAAGGTCGCGACGTCGCCCGTCTTGTAGGCGGACAGCGCGGCGGCGTACGTGTGCCAGACGGCCTGGCTGCGCCGGTACGCCGCGGTCTGGATGCCGTCGACGAGCTCGTCCGGGCCGACCGCCGCGCCCTGGTCGCTCACGGCCTTCTTGGCCAGCGAGTTCTCCAGGCCGTAGAAGAAGTCGTGGACCTTCTGCTGGGTGTTGCCCAGGTGGTACACGTTGTCGTACTTGGCGATCCAGCCGAAGTAGTACTCGATGTTCTTGTCGAACGCGCGGTCCTGGTCGAGCTGGGCGTCGTACCAGACGTGCTTGGGGTTGACGTTCCCGTCGAGGACCATCCGGCCGACGCGCTTCGGGAACACCGTCGCGTACACCTGACCGAGGTAGGTGCCGTACGAGGCGCCGTAGTAGTCCAGCTTCTTGTTGCCCAGCGCCTTGCGGATCGTGTCCATGTCACGAACCGAGTCGATGGTCTTGATGTGGTCCATCAGGTCCAGCTTGGAACCCGGGCCCCACTTCGCGGTGCACGCCTTGGCGTAGGCCTTGGTCTTGGCCAGCCAGGCCGCGTCGGTCGCCGCGCCGCCCGTGCCGTACGCCGGCCGGGGGGCGTTGCTGTAGTCCTCGTCGCAGGTCATCTTCGGCGTGCTGAACCCGATGCCGCGCGGGTCGAAGCCGATGACGTTGTAGGCCTGCTGCATCGCGGCGGAGTTCTGCGCGTACACGCGCGGGCCGAACAGCGCGCCCTCACCGCCCGGACCACCCGGGTTGACCAGGATGTCGCCCTTGGCCGGGCCCGAGCCCTGGTGAGGCGTACGGGTCAGCTCGAGGGTGACCTTCTGGCCGTTCGGGTGGGCGTAGTCCAGCGGGACCTGCAGCTCGGCGCACTGGATGATCGTGGACACCTTGACCGGGCCGAGGGCGTCGTACGCCTTCGCTCCGTTCACGATGTCGGCCTGGCAGGCGTGCCAGCTCAGGCTCGCCGGGCGGAAGGCAGCGGACGTGTCCGTGGCCGCGGACGCGCTTGTGGCGCCAATAAAGCCGAGCCCGGTCATGCCGAGCCCGGCCGTCGCGGCGACGACGACAAGCTTCTTCACGAGACCCCTTTCGGGCCGGGCATGAGGGAGGGGAGCCCGGCCTGTGGTGAACAAGGGCAGATTGTGGTTACGGACAATCAGGGACATAAGGGCGAAAGTAAGAAAGTTGCCAAAACGTAACACATCACAGTGGATGCTCACGCCAAGGATCGAGAGCCGATCGGCTGGTCAGGGCGGGTGGCGTGCACGGGCACGGGCGCACGCGGCCGGTGGTCGGATCGGGCGGGACCGTCACCGCCGGCGATCTTCAGAGTGGGGCTACGGGCGGTACGGAATCGCGCGCGGCGATCGTGCGGAGGGCGTGCGTCGCGGTGCGGGATCGTACGCCCGGGAATTCCGGGTCACGGGGGAAAGGGGAGGGGGCGCTTTACGCGGTTTCGTGGCGCCGTTCACCGGCGGCGGTCACCGGGACGGGATGGGCCCGATCCTGGGGCAGGGGTTTTCGACTCGGTCTTCCTCCCCGGCGTCGAGGAGGAAGACCGTGAATGGCGGTGTTCCGGGCCCGGGGAACGGCGCCCGGCCCCTGACGTCACCAGGTGATCAGCGGGAGCCGCTCGGTGGCCATGAAGAGCCACGTCACCACGACCACCAGAGTGACCAGGCGGAACGTGTGGCCCCACGTGCGCAGCGCGAGCCGCACCGTCCTCCCTACTTCCTGGGCGGTTGTTGACTTCATCGGGTCCCCCCTGAAAAGTAGAAAAGACGCCCATCCGGGCGTCCCATGACCAGCCTGAAAATGGTGCTTGACGGTGATCGTGGCGGCTATTGCCCTACTGTCCTCCCGGCGACAGATCTGGTCTCTGTACTGTCGGTGATCTTGGCGTACCGTGTCAAGTTTCCTGCGGTAAAGACTCGGCGTTGCTCGACACGACCGCGAAAACCGCATTAACGGAAATGGTGCCTCATAACCGCTGATTAACGGATGAGGACGACGTCAGATCACGTCCCACGGGACGGACTCGTACGCCTCCAAGAGAATCCCGACCAGCTTCGGATCGATCGGGAGCGTCACGTCGTCGACCCGGCCGACCGGCGCCACGCCTCCCGAATTGCTCACGAACACCGTGTCGAACGACGGCAGGTCGGCCACCCGGACCGTGCGCCGCCGCGAAGGCAGACCGCGAGCCGCCAGCGCGGGTTCGAGCAACTGCATCGTGATCCCCGCCAGCAGCGGAGCGTCGGGCCAGACCACCGAGCCGCCGTCGAAGAACCCGATGTTGGCGATCGACGTCTCCGAGATGACGCCGCCGGGCGCGGTGAGCAGCGCGTCGTCGAAGCCCGCCCGCTCGGCCGCCGCCCCGTGGTAGATCTGCCCGAACGCCCCGACGTGCTTGATGTGCGCGACCGGCCGCTGGTACTCCACCGTCTGAAGGCTCTGCGGATCGGGCGGCATCCCGCCCGGCGGGCGGACGATCACCATGACCGAGACGTCCTCGGCGTCGTCCGGCCGGAAGACGACGAGCCGGACCGTCGCGTCCGGGATGTCGTCGCCGAGCGCGTGCCGGATGTGGTGGCGGATCCGGTCGCCGTCCAGGCCCGTGCCGAACAGCTCGCGGTTCGCCGCGTCGAGGCGGGCGAGGTGCAGGTCCAGGCCACGGGTGCGCCTGCCGCGGACCTGCATCACGGTCAGGTGGCCGTAGTTCACCAGCGCGAGGTGCCGCAGGTGGTCCGCGGTCGCCGGACCGGCGTCCACCTCGACACGGAGGGGGGCCACAGGAGCCATGATCACAATCTAGTGGGCCGGTCCGTCCGGCGCGGCGCGGGTGGCGCTGACGGCGGCGCGGACGGGCGCTGGAAGAATCGCTCCCGATGTATCGACTCGTGTTCTCGCTGCTCCTGCGCCGCCTGCCGGCCGAGACCGTCCACCGGATCAGCTTCGCGCTGCTGCGCCTGCTCGGCGCGGTCCCCGGCGCGCTGCCGCTGCTGCGCCGTGTCCTCGCCCCGCGCGACCCGGCGCTGCGCGTCCGCGCCCTCGGCCTGGAGTTCCCCGGGCCCGTGGGGCTCGCCGCCGGGTTCGACAAGGACGCCGAGGCGTACGAGGCGCTGGGCGCGTTCGGCTTCGGGTTCGTCGAGATCGGCACGGTCACCGCACGCCCGCAGCCCGGCAACCCCAAACCCCGGCTGTTCCGCCTCGTACGGGACCGGGCGATCGTCAACCGGATGGGCTTCAACAACCACGGCGCACGGGCCGCGGCCGCCCGCCTCCGGGGACGCCGGAACGTCATCGTCGGCGTGAACATCGGCAAGACCAAGGTCGTGCCGGAGGCCGAGGCCGTCGGGGACTACGTCGCGAGCACCGAGGCGCTCGCCGCGCTCGCCGACTACCTCGTCGTCAACGTCAGCTCCCCGAACACCCCCGGCCTGCGCAATCTCCAGGCCGTCGAGCACCTCCGGCCGCTGCTCACCGCCGTACGGGAGGCCGCCGACCGGGTCACCGACCGGCGGGTGCCGCTGCTCGTGAAGATCGCCCCGGACCTCGCGGACGCGGACGTGGACGCGGTCGCCGACCTCGCGCTCGAACTCGGCCTCGACGGCGTCATCGCCACCAACACCACGATCTCCCGCGAGGGGCTGGCCACCGACCCGACCGAGGTCGAGGCGGCGGGCGCGGGCGGCCTGTCCGGGGCGCCGCTGAAACGGCGGTCCGTGGAGGTGCTGCGGCGGCTGCGCGACCGCGCCGGCGACCGTCTCGTGCTCATCTCCGTCGGCGGCGTGGAGACCGCCGACGACGCCTGGGAGCGCCTGCGCGCCGGGGCGACGCTCGTCCAGGCGTACACCGGCCTGATCTACGGCGGTCCCCTCTGGGCGCACGCGGTCAACCGAGGCCTCGCCCGCCGCCTCCGCGCCGCCGAGGGGCCGGCCGGCCGCTGACCCGGCCCGGGCGTCCTCGGCGATCGCTGTTCCGAGGACTTCCGCCGAGGATTCTCGCTGTCACCGCGGCGGAAGGTCTCGGCCCTCACGGACGGCCGGCTCGGTCGGCACTTCGTCAAGCCACTTGAACAGGCCGTTCAAGTGCCTTGAACGCGACGGCGTCCGCGCAGCACCCTCTTCGATGAGGAGGACTGCCGTGTCCGGACGAGCTGCGTCCATGGCCGGCGCGTCGGCGCAGGCGAGGTACCGCGCCCTACGCGCGGAACGGCGCCAGGAGCGGGCCGTCGCGCGGCTCGTGATCACCGGGGTCGCCGGTTCCATGACCGCCGGGCTGTTCGGCTGGGCGCCCGGGCTGGCGGTCGGCGTGGGGCTGCTGGTCGCGCAGCTCCTCTTCTTCCGCGTCCGGCCGGGCGCGCTGACCGACTGGCGGCGGGGAGCGGCCGCCGAGCGGCGGACGGGCCGGCGGCTGTCCCGGCTCGACCCCGCGTACTTCCACGTGCTGCACGACCGGGCGCTCCCCGGCGGCTTCCGGGAGAACCTCGACCACCTGGTCGTCGGCCACACCGGCGTGTACGCGATCTCCTCACGGCGGTGGCCCCCGCTCACCCGGCTGCGGGCGGACGGCCGGCTGTGGGCCGGGCCCCGGCCGCTGACACGCCTGCACGCCCGGACCCGCCGGGCCGCCGCGGCGGTCGCGGACCGCCTCGCCGCCGAGACCGGTCACGAGGTCGAGATCTCACCGGTGATCGCCGTACACGGCGGCCGGCTGCCGCGCGGCGGGATCGTGCACGAAGGAGTGCTGCTGCACCGGGCCGACCGCGTGAACCGCCTCATCGAGCGCCAGCCCGTGCTGTTCACCACCGCCGAGGTCGCGGCGATCGCTGCCGCTGCGGAACGCATTCTTCCCCCGATGATCGACATATGACGAAAAACCAGCACCCTTGGTGACGGATTAGTACGCTCAGCGCAACAGCCGAACATCTTTTCGCAGCCGGGGAGGTCGCATGGAGGGGCGCATCGTGATCTTCGGCGCGACCGGCTACACCGGCGCCCTGACCGCCCGGGCGCTCGTCGACCAGGGAGTACGCCCCGTCCTCGCCGGACGGAACGCCAACGCCCTCGCGGCGCTGGCCGCCGAGCTGGGCGGCCTGGAGACGGCGTACGCGGACACCGACTACCCGTGGACGGTCCGCTCCCTCGTCGAACGCGACGACGTGCTCGTCTCCACGGTCGGACCGTTCCTGCGGCACGGCCACGCGGCCCTCGCCGCGGCGGTCGACGCGGGGGCGCACTACCTCGACACCGCCGGGGAGCCGCGGTTCATCCGCGAGGTGTTCGACGAGTACGGCGCCAAGGCGAGCTCCGCCCTGCTTCCCGCGTTCGGCTACCACCACGTGCCCGGCAACCTCGCCTGCGCGCTGGCCCTCGACCGGGTCGGCGAGGACGCCGCGCGGGTCGACGTCGGCTACTTCCTCGGCGGCGGATCACTCGTGCGCGGCCTGTCCGCCGGCACCTTCGCGTCGGCGCCGGGCCTGCTCGCCACGCGGACGTACACCTACCAGGACGGCGTCGTGGACGAACCGCGGTGCCGGGTGCGGGACTTCGAGATGGCGGGCCGCTCGCGCCCCGGCATGTCCATCGGAGGGTCCGAGCACTTCACGCTGCCGGCCTCCCATCCCGGGCTGCGCGAGGTCAACGTCTACCTCGGCTGGTTCGGCGCGGCCTCGCGGATCGCCGCCCGGCTGCCGCGCGGCCGCGCCGCCGCCGCCACGATCGGCTTCTGCGGGCGCGGGCTGGCCCGCTTGGCCCGCCGCCGGGCCGGCAAGGGCACGCTGACGTCGCGGATCGTCGCCGCCGCCTATGACGCGCAGGGCGGCCTGCTGACGGAGGTCCATCTCTCGGGCGGCGACCCGTACGATTTCACGGCCGGAATCGTCGCCTGGGGCGCCCGTCAGGCCGCCAGCGGAATGACAGAAACGGGCGCCCTTGGGCCGGTTGCGGCTTTTGGGCTGTCCGAGCTGGAGGCCGGCTGCGCCATGGCGGGGATATCACGCGTCACCGGCTGAGGCCGTGGCCGTACGGGCGTGGTCTGAGGTCGTTCGCGCTGTTCAGGCCGTACACGACTGTGGTGAAGCATCTGCGGTGACTTCCCCCGGCGAATCGCTTAAATCCGATATTACTACCTAGAATTCCGCCGAACAGAGATCGTTTATTTCGCGCGGACGAATTATCTACGCAAGGGCCGCGGGAAACAGTTGAATGCGAGGCGGAAAAGGCTTTACCTTCGCGGCATGGAAGACCGCCTCTTGGTCGATGGCCTGCGGTCGGGCGATCCCGGCGCGGTCGGCGCGGTGTACGACGCCTACGCCGATCGCCTCTACGACTACTGCTGGTTCCAGCTGCGCACCCGTGAGACGGTGCAGCTGGCCCTCCGCGACGCGCTGCTCGCCGCCGAGGCCCACATCGGCGAGCTGCGCTCCCCTGAGCGGCTCGGGCCGTGGCTGTACGCCCTCGCGCGGATCGAGTGCCGACGGCGGCGGCCGCCGGGGGCGCTGCACCCGGACCTCCCCGTCGCCCGCCACGACCAGGACGACGTCGATCTGCGCGTGATCGCCTGGCGGGCGGTCACCGGCCTGCCGGCGCTCAGCCAGGAGCTCCTCGACCTGCACCACCGCCACTCCCTCGGACCGTCCGACATCGCCGGGATCATCGGCCTGCCGGCCCGCGAGGTGGCGGACCTCATCGTCCAGGCGCGTGAGCTGCTGGAGGCGTCCGTCATCGCGGAGATCCTCGCCCACGAGGACGCGTTCGAGTGCGACGGCCGGGCGGCGATCCTGCGCCACCGCCGCGGGGAGCTCGGCGACGACGTGCGCGAGGCCCTCGTGAGCCACGGGATCGCGTGCGACGTCTGCGCCGCCCACCTGCCGCGCACGATCTCCGCCGCCAAGGTCTGCGCCCTGCTGCCGCACGCCGCCCCGCCCGACTTCCTGCGCCGGCAGATCACGGGCTGCTTCACCGACCCGCGGCTGGCCGGTTACCGGCTGTTCGCCGCCGCCCGCCTGCGCGGCTTCGGGGCCCGGGGCTTCCCCCGGCAGCACGGGCCGGGGCGCGCACACCCGCCCGTCCGTGACGCGCGGTGGCCGCGGGGCCTGGCCGCAGCGGCCGGCGCGGTCGTCACCGCGGTCGGGATCGCGGCCGTCTTCCCGTGGATCGGCCGGGACACCCGCCACGCTCCCGCCGTCGCCGGCGGCGCCTCCCCGCCCCACACGCGCGTGCCCAGCCCCGGCCTGGTCGCGCCTCCGGCGGTCGGACGGCCCGTCGCGGCGACGTTCGCGCTGGATCCCCGGGCCCCGGCCATGGCGCCGGCGGAGCAGCCGGCGCCTCTCGCGCCCGCCCCCGGCGACGGGTGGATCTACGTCGTGCCCGCCCGGCTGAGCCTGGCCCCCGGCGGCACGGGCGTCCTCACGATCCAGGCGGTCGGTGGGGGAGCGGCCGGCTGGCACGCCGCGGTGACGGGAGCGGCGACCGTCGAGCCCGCGGAAGGGCCCGCCGACCTCCTGCCCGCCACCGTCCACGTGCAGGCCCCCGCCGACGGCCCGGGCGAAGCGGTGATCACCTTCTGGCCCGGCGGGGCGCGGGTCGTGGTCGACTGGAGCGGCCCGTCCGCCCCGCCCCCGTCCTCGCCGTCCGCCCCGCCGACGCGACCGTCCCCACCGCCGTCCCCACCGACGCCGCCGCCGTCCACCCCGGCAGAACCGACGTCCCCGCCGCCGTCGACCCCGGCTCCGCCGTCTTCGCCGCCGCCGTCCGGCCGACCGTCGGACCCGCCGCCGAGCACCCCGCCCTCCTCGCAGTCCGGCCCGCCGGAACGACGCCCCGCGCCCGAACCACAGTCCGAGGACCGGCGGTCCGGGGAGCGTCACACCGGCGACGGCCGACCCGACCCGGCCGGGAACCCCGCGCCGTCCGCGCCGGGGAGCCCCTGATGGCGGCGTACACCGTCCGCCCCGGCGACCTGCGCGGTGACCTGGTCGCGCCGCTCGCCGTCCCGCCCCGGCTGGCGGACGTCGTCGAGCGGATCCAGCGGGCGCCGTGGCCGCAGTGGCTGCAGCCGGGCGCCCGGATGCGCCGCGAGGTCGCCGAGCTGTGCCGCCTGCAGTCGGCGCGCGGCCTGACCGTACTGGCCTGGCTCGCCGAGGGCGACGCCCCCGCAGACATCGACTGGCTGCTCGACACCCACCGGCTCACGGGCCGCCGCCAGGAGCGGATGTACGGCGCGGCCGAGCGGCTCGCCGATCCGGTCCGTGAGCTGGTCGTCGCCAACTGGACGTGGGCGCTGTCCACCGCGCACGGCGGCAGGGTGACCGCTCCGTTCTTCGCCAGCCGCGCCTATCCCGACGACGGGTACGCCGCCGCGCACGCGACCGTGACCCTGCTGCAGCTGTGGGACCGCATCCCCGAGGTGCGCCAGGCGCTCGCCCTGGCCTGGGCCGCGACCCGTACCCCGGCCGACTGGTGCAAGGCGGCCGAGCTGCGGGCCGGCCACGGGGACGAGGTGCCGATCTTCACGTATCCCCGGGGTCCGCTGCCGCCCAAGTCGGCCGTACGGCCATGGATCGGCCGCCTCCTGAGATGCGCCTGACGGGCTGATATGCGCCGGCCCTCCGGGTCTGGCCGCCGGTCGGCGCCGCCCGCCTCCTGAGGAAATCACGACTGTGACCGGTGTTTCCCTTGTGACTCCTGGGGCTAACTGAGTGACAGATCGCTCACGAGGAAACGGGGTCCGAGGGGGCACTGTGTCAGCTGTTGTCCGGCGCCGGCTCGGCGCCGTGGTGGTCGCGACGTGCGCGATCACCGGTCAGGCCGCCGGCCCGGCCGGCGCCGAGGTCCTCGCGGGGGCCGCTCCGGGGGCTCGGCCCGCACCGGGCACGGACACCGGACCCACCACGCGTGACGTCGCGCGGGGCCGGGAGCGGGTGCGCGCGCAGGCCGCCCGCGTCGGACGCATCAACGCCGAACTCGCCGAGGCCGACGGGCTGCTGGGCGACCTGGGCGACCAGGCGGAGAGCGCCGTCGAGCGCTACAACGCCGAACGCGTCAAGCTCGACCAGGCGAAGGCGGCCTACAAGGCGGCGGCGCGGCGGTCGGCGCAGGCGCGGCGCCGGCTCGCACAGGTACGGGACGACGTGGCGAGGATGGCGGTCGGCGCCCACCGCGGCCAGGGCGGCCCGCCGCCCGTGGCCACCGCTTCCGGCGGTGCGGGCGGACCTACCGCTTCGGGCGGCGCCGGAAGACCTGCCGCTTCCGGCCGTGCGGGAGGACCCGCCGCTTCCGGCGGCGCGGGAGGATCCGCCGCTTCCGGCGGCGCGGGAAGACCTGCCGCTTCGGGCGGTGCGGGAGAAACCGCCGGGTCCGGCACGCGGGCGACGACGCAGGTGCCGGTCGATCGCAGACGCGCCCTGCTCCAGCGGGAGGCCGCGGCCCAGACCGCCGCGGACGTCTCCGAACTTCAGGCGCGCGAAGCGCTCGCGGCCCAGGAGGAGGCCGTACGCAGCGCCGCCGACGCCCGGCAGGCGGCCGTCGAGGCGGTGGCGCGCCAGCAGGAGGCGGTACAGCGGATCCAGCAGCGGAAGGCCGCCCTGATCGCCGAGCTGGAGGCCGCCCGGACCAGCGTCGCGGCCCTCGAAGAGGCCCGGACCGCGGCCCTGGACCAGGCCCGCGTCGCGAGCATCGGGACCGAGCGGACCGTCTCGTCCCACCAGGTCGTGCCCACCGGAACCTCGCCGCAGCAGGACGTGCCCGCCGGAACGTCGCTCCACGCAGGGGTCCCCGTCGGGGCCTCGTCGCATCAGGTCGCGCTAGCCGGGACGCGGCTCGGCACCGGTGACCGGGCGCTCGTCCGTGGGCTCGCTCGCGGCTCCGACCTGGGCTCTGTCGCCGCGACCGCCGCGTTGAAGTGGCTCGGCACGCCGTACTCCTGGGGCGGAGGCAACGAGACCGGGCCGACCCGGGGCATCGCGCAGGGGGCGGGCACGGTGGGGTTCGACTGCTCGGGCCTGGTGACGTACGCCTGGGGGAAGGCCGGGGTCCGGCTGGTCCACTACGCGACCGCGCAGTACAACGCCGGTCCGCACCCGTCACGCGGCGAACTGCGCCCAGGGGACCTGGTCTTCTTCGCGCACAATCCCGCCGACCCGAGCACGATCCACCACGTCGGGATCTACATCGGAAACGGGCAGATGGTGGAAGCGCCGTTCACCGGCGCGCGGGTGCGGATCTCTCCGGCGTTCCGTCCGGATTACGCCGGAGCCACCCGTCCTGTCGCCGCGCCGCTGCTCAGTGACCGTGCTGCGCCGCGCGCTTGACCGACAGCTCGATCTCGGCCTCGGCCTCGGCTCGGCCGGTCCAGCTCGCGCCCTCGACGGACTTGCCGGGCTCGAGGTCCTTGTACACCTCGAAGAAGTGCTGGATCTCCAGCCGGTCGAACTCGGAGACGTGGTGGATGTCGCGCAGGTGCTCCATGCGCGGGTCCGTGGCGGGCACGCACAGCACCTTGTCGTCACCGCCCGCCTCGTCGGTCATCCGGAACATCCCGACGGCGCGGCAGCGGATCAGGCAGCCGGGGAACGTCGGCTCCTGCAGCAGGACCAGGGCGTCGAGCGGGTCACCGTCCTCGCCCAGCGTGTTCTCGATGAATCCGTAGTCGGCCGGGTACTGGGTCGAGGTGAACAGCATCCGGTCCAGCCGAATTCGGCCGGTCTCGTGGTCCATCTCGTACTTGTTGCGCTGGCCTTTCGGGATCTCGATGGTGACGTCGAATTCCACAATGTCCTCCGCTCCCCGGGGCGGGCCGAGGTTGTTCTGGTTGGATGTTGGCTCGTACAAGGATCTCGCACCGTGGTGAGTGCACGACGATGGGGGAGGGGCGCACGTGCCGAGGCCTGAGCGCGTCGTGGCCATGCTCACACTGGCGCTCTTGAACGTCTTCCTTGTCGCCGCCGCGCTCGCAGTGGTCAAGCTCACACCGGACCGTTCCCTGGCGGTACGGCCTCCAACCGTCGCAGAGCGGACGATCCTGACGGCGGCGGCACCGGCGCTGAGCCCGACGACCGCGTCCGCGCCGGAGCCGAGCTCGGGCAGCCTCACGTCCCGGCTGGACGGCCTCATGGGGCAGTCCGGCATGGGGGCGAACCTGTCGGGCACCGTGATCGACGTGAGCACCGGGCGGGCGCTGTACGCCAGCAACGCCGACCGGCCGGCCGTTCCCGCGTCGACGACCAAGCTGGTCACGTCGACGGCGGTGCTCGCCGCCGTCGGGCCGGAACACCGGCTGACCACGAAGGTGGTCAAGGGCGGTGGCGGCGTCATCCTCGTCGGTGGAGGCGATTCGTCCCTGACCCGTTCGCCGGGCAAGAACGCGTATCCGCGCCCGGCCTCGCTGACCGACCTGGCGAAGCAGACGGCCACGTCGCTGAAGGCGGCCGGCACCCGCAGCGCGCGCGTCGATTGGGACGTGTCGCTGTTCCAGGGCAAGCAGATGGGGCCGAGCTGGAAGGCCAACTACATCGGCGAAGGCGACGTCTCCACGGTGTGGGCCCTGGAGGTGGACGAGGGCAGGGTCGCCCCGACCTCGCACGTACGCGTGCAGAACCCGCCCCGCATCGCCGCCGACGCGTTCGTGAAGCTGCTGCGCAAACAGGGGATCTCCGCGACCCTCGGGTCCCAGACCACCGCGCCGCAGGGCGCGCAGCAGCTCGGCGCCGTCCAGTCCCCGCCCGTCTCGGCGCTGGTCGAACAGCTGCTGACCAACAGCGACAACGACATGGCCGAGGCGATGGCCCGTCAGGTGGCCCTCGCCCGCCACCGGCCGGCGTCCTTCGCCGGGGGCGCGGCGGCCGTCCACGAGGTGCTGGCCGGGCTCGGCCTCGCGAACGGCATCGCCACCGTCGACGGCAGCGGCCTGTCGCCCGACAACCGCATCACCCCGAACGGCCTGGCCCGGATCCTCGTGGCCGCGGCCTCGCCCAGCCACCCGGAGCTGGCCTCGATCATGTCCGGGATGCCGATCGGCGGCTTCTCCGGCACTCTCGCCGGCCGCTACCGCACCGGTTCCTCCGCCGCCGGGCTGGGCGTCGTCCGCGGCAAGACCGGCACGCTGAACGGCGTGAACACCCTCGCCGGCGTGGTGTACGACTCCGACGGCCGACTGCTGTCGTTCGCCTTCATGGCCAACCACGTCGCGAACCCCAGCGCCGCGCTGGCCGCGCTGGACGGCCTGGCCGGCAGCCTCGCGACCTGCGGCTGCCGCTGACGACTCCCCGGGGCCCGCTCCGCGCGGCGACCTCGGCCCCGGCCCGCGTGGCGGCCCGGGGCCGTGCCGCCGGGCGGCCCGTGGGAGTCGATCCGGCCCGTTCGCGCGTTGGACGAGATATGGGCATGCCCCCGACAACAGCGGGGACGTACCGTTAGAGGTGCCCGGCCGGAGAGGTTACGTGATGCCAGCATCCATGATCGACTGGAACGTCGCCGTACAGACGGGGACCCGCCTCGTCCGCTCGGGACCCCAGGTGAGCCCCACCGAGGCGCGCCAGGTCGTCGCCGAGCTCAGAGACCTGTCGCGGATCGCGCAGGGCCACGTCCGTGAGTTCACCGGGATGGACGGCGGGCTGGACCCGTCCCCGGCCAAGGTCGTCGACCGGCCGGGCTGGATCAAGGCGAACGTCGACGGCTTCCGCGTCGTCCTCGAGCCCCTGATGGAGCAGCTCCAGGAGCGCCGGGGCGGCGGGATGCTCGGCGGGATCGGCGGCGGCGCCGGCGGCGCGGTCATCCAGGCCGTGGGCTCACGGGTCACCGGGGCCCAGGTCGGGGCGATCCTCGCGTACATGGCCAGCCGCGTGCTCGGCCAGTACGAGCTGTTCCTGCCGCCGGACCCGGCGGGCCGCGCGCCGACGGGGCGGCTGACGCTGGTCGCGCCCAACATCGTGCACGCCGAGCAGGAGCTGGACGTCGACACCCATGACTTCCGGCTGTGGGTCTGCCTGCACGAGGAGACGCACCGCGCTCAGTTCGCCTCGGTGTCGTGGCTACGCGCCTACGTCCAGGACCAGATGACGGCGTTCCTGCTCGCCGCCGACCTCGATCCCGGCGCGCTGCTCAACCGGCTGCGCGACGTGGGCGAGGCCGTCGCGGACGCGGTGCGCGGCGGCGAGGGCAACCTCATCGACGCGATCCAGACACCGGAGCAGCGAGAGATCCTCGACCGTCTCACCGCCGTGATGACGCTGGCCGAGGGGCATGGCGACTACGTGATGGACGCCGTCGGCCCCGAGGTCGTGCCGAGCGTGGCCGACATCCGTGCCAAGTTCCAGCACCGCCGCGAGGGCGGTTCCGGGGTGGACCGGGTCATGCGCCGCCTGCTGGGCCTCGACCTGAAGATGAAGCAGTACGCCGAGGGCTCACGGTTCGTCAGGACGGTGATCGGGCAGGTCGGGATGGAGCAGTTCAACCGCGTCTGGACCTCGCCGAACACGCTGCCCACGCACGCCGAGATCCAGGATCCCGCCCTGTGGGTCGGTCGGGTGATCGGCAAGCCGGAGCTGCCGCCCACAGCGGACTGACCCCCGAGGCCCTCCTCGGGCGAGCCGATCCCAAGGCGCGGCCCTGGGCGGCCGGCCCTCAAGGCGCTCGGCGGGCCGGTCGGTTTCCCAAGGCGCTCCTCGGCTCGGTGCCGGACCGGGGAATCACCCCAAGGCGCTTCTCGGGTCGGCGGGGAGCTGGAGAATGGGGCCGTGGGACCTGATCCGGCGGTGGCGGCGGTACGCCTCGCGGTCCGCGGCGTTCTCCGCGAGATCGACGCGGGCGACCTCGTGCTCGTCGCGTGCAGCGGTGGCGCCGACTCCCTTGCCCTCGCGGGGGCGCTGGCGTTCGAGGCGGCCAGATCCGGTCATCGGGCGGGCGGCGTCACCGTCGACCACGGCCTGCAGGACGGCTCGGCCGAACGCGCCGCCGAGGTCGTACGGACGATGGCGGGGCTCGGTCTCGAGCCTGCCGAGGCCGTGCGCGTCACCGTGGGAACGTCCGGCGGCCCCGAGGCCGCCGCCCGCGACGCGCGGTACGCCGCGCTCGCCGACGCCGCCGCGCGCCACCGCGCCACCGCGGTCCTGCTGGGACATACGCGGGACGACCAGGCCGAGACCGTGCTGCTCGGTCTCGCACGCGGCTCGGGCGCCCGTTCTCTGGCCGGGATGGCGAAGGCGGCGGGCCCCTACCGCCGGCCGCTGCTGGACCTCGATCGCGATCTGGTCCGCCGCGCCTGCCTGGCGATGGACCTGGACCCGTGGGAGGACCCGCACAACGGCGATCCGGCGTTCGCCCGGTCGCGGATCCGCCGGGACCTCCTGCCGCTGCTGGAGAAGGAGCTCGGGCCCGGGATGGCGGCCGCGCTGGCCCGTACGGCGCGGATGCTGCGCGACGACGCCGACGCCCTCGACGCCTGGGCCGAGCGCGCGCTCCGGGAGGCCGGGGAGCCGGGAGAGGCCGAGGGAGCCCCGGTCGGGGAGGCCGAGGAAGCCACGGCTCTCCGGAAGGCCGAGGGAGCCACGGCTCTCCGGAAGGCCGAGGGCGGCGGAGGCGGACCGGGGCACGCGGCGCTCGGGGGCTCGGCGGAGGGCCGGGAGACCGTGCTGGCCGTTGAGGCGCTTGCCGGGCTGCCGCGGGCGGTGCGCACGCGGGTGCTGCGCCGGGCGGCGATCGCGGCGGGCAGCCCGCCGGGGAGCCTGGCGGCCGTCCATGTCGACGCGGTGGACGCCCTCGTCACGGCCTGGCGGGGCCAGTCCCACGTGGACCTACCCGGCCGCGTTCGGGCTTGGCGCCGGTATGAAAGGCTGCTCTTCGGGCCGTCCGAATCCTCCGATAAGTAGGCAACCAGGAGTTTTCAGGCGGGCGCGAACTGGACGTCATGATCGCGAAAGGCTCTGCGGTGGACGAAACGGACATGCGGGCAGATCTCGAAAAGGTGCTCATCCCGGAGGAGGAGCTCCAGAGCAAGATCCGGGAGCTCGCCGCCCAGATCGACGCCGACTACGCGGGCCGGGAGATCCTGCTCGTCGGAGTGCTGAAAGGCGCGGTCATGGTCATGGCGGACCTCGCCCGCGCGCTGCACTCGCCGGTCTCGATGGACTGGATGGCCGTCTCCTCCTACGGCTCAGGGACCCAGTCCTCCGGCGTCGTACGGATCCTCAAGGACCTCGACGCGGACATCATGGACCGCCATGTCCTGATCGTCGAGGACATCATCGACTCGGGGCTCACCCTGCACTGGCTGATGAGCAACCTGGAGTCGCGCGGCCCGGCGTCCATCGAGGTCTGCGCGCTGCTGCGCAAGCCGGACGCCGCCAAGATCGAGGTCGACGTGAAGTACCTCGGGTTCGACATCCCGAACGAGTTCGTGATCGGCTACGGCCTGGACTACGCCGAGCGCTACCGCAACCTTCCGTTCGTGGGAACACTTGCCCCACACGTCTACGGTGGAAGTGGGGAACAAGAGGGTTAGCTTAGTACGTTGCTAGTTGCGAAGTAGGGCACCGGTCGTCGTGCTGCGGTCTTCCGTGAGACCGGTGTACCTTCGGTATCCCGGCTGTAATGCGGGGAGCCACACTCGGGAAGGCCGCCTCGGCGCATTCGCGGCGGGGTCTTGGAGACGCTGGTCAGGAGGGACGGGCCCCATCGTGGGGCACCGCATAAATGGATCTGAAGCGCTACTTTCGCGGGCCGTTGCTGTGGATTCTGGCCTTCGGGGCGCTGGTGCTCCTCGTCATGTACGGGATCAATCCCGGCGGCTCGTACGAGAAGGCCGATACCTCGAAGGTCGTCCAGGCCATCCAGAACAACCAGGTCAAGTCCGCCCAGATCATCGACAAGGATCAGCGGATCGAGGTCAAGCTCAAGAACGGCAAGCAGATGCAGGCCTCCTGGGTCAGCGGCCAGGGCAACGACCTGGCCAAGCTCCTCCAGCAGAAGGCCGATCAGGGCCAGCTGACGAGCTACAACACCTCGGTGCCGAAGCAGAACGTCTTCTTGAGCCTGCTGTTCAGCTTCCTGCCGATCGTCGTGGTCGTGCTGATCTTCCTGTTCATCATGAACCAGATGCAGGGCGGCGGCTCGCGGGTGATGAACTTCGGCAAGTCGCGGGCCAAGCTGGTCACGAAGGACACCCCGAAGACCACCTTCGCGGACGTCGCCGGCGCGGACGAGGCGATCGAGGAGCTGCAGGAGATCAAGGAGTTCCTGCAGAACCCCGCCAAGTTCCAGGCGATCGGGGCGAAGATCCCCAAGGGCGTGCTGCTGTACGGCTCGCCCGGTACCGGTAAGACCCTGCTGGCCCGGGCGGTCGCCGGTGAGGCGGGGGTGCCGTTCTACTCGATCTCCGGTTCGGACTTCGTGGAGATGTTCGTCGGTGTCGGCGCCTCCCGGGTCCGTGACCTGTTCGAGCAGGCCAAGGCGAACGCCCCCTCGATCATCTTCGTCGACGAGATCGACGCGGTCGGCCGGCACCGTGGCGCCGGTCTCGGCGGCGGCCACGACGAGCGCGAGCAGACCTTGAACCAGCTGCTCGTCGAGATGGACGGCTTCGACGTCAAGGGCGGCGTCATCCTGATCGCCGCGACGAACCGGCCGGACATCCTCGACCCGGCGCTGCTGCGCCCGGGCCGCTTCGACCGGCAGATCGTCATCGACCGGCCGGACCTGGAGGGCCGTAAGGGCATCCTGCGGGTGCACGGCCGTGGCAAGCCGTTCGCGCCCGACGTCGACCTGGACACCATCGCGCGCCGTACGCCCGGGTTCACCGGCGCCGACCTCGCCAACGTGATCAACGAGGCGGCCCTGCTGACGGCCCGTATGGACCGCAAGCAGATCGACATGAACACCCTCGAAGAGGCGATCGACCGGGTCATGGCCGGGCCGGAGCGCAAGAGCCGGGTCATGTCCGACAAGGAGAAGAAGACGATCGCCTACCACGAGGGCGGTCACGCGCTCGTGGCGCACGCGCTGCCGAACGCCGACCCCGTGCACAAGATCACGATCCTGTCGCGCGGGCAGGCGCTGGGCTACACGATGACGCTGCCGATGGAGGACAAGTTCCTCGCCAGCCGGTCGGAGATGCTCGACCAGCTCGCGATGCTGCTCGGCGGCCGTACCGCCGAGGAGCTGGTCTTCCACGAGCCGACCACCGGCGCGGCCAACGACATCGAGAAGGCGACCTCGATCGCCCGCAAGATGGTCACCGAGTACGGCATGTCCGAGCGCCTCGGCGCCCGCAAGTTCGGCGAGGGCAACGGCGAGCCGTTCCTCGGCCGGGAGATGTCGCACACCCGTGACTACTCCGAGGAGATCGCCTCGGCGATCGACGACGAGGTCCGCCGCCTGATCGAGTCGGCGCACGACATCGCGTGGGAGATCCTCGTCGAGTACCGCGACGTGCTCGACAACCTGGTGCTCCAGCTGATGGAGAAGGAGACCCTCTCCAAGCAGCAGGTGCTGGAGATCTTCGAGCCCGTGACGAAGCGCCCGGCCGCCCCGTCGTACAGCGGCTACGGCAAGCGGCTCCCGTCGGACCGCCCGCCGGTGCTGACGCCGAAGGAGCTGGCGCTGCTCGGCCCGAAGGACGTCCAGGACCTCACCCAGGGCAACGGCAGCGGCTCGTCCCGTCCGGCGCTCGGTGAGCACCACCAGGACAGCGATACCGAAGGTAAGGCGTGACCGAGAGACTCGTCCCGCACGGACCGCCGGTCGACCAGGCTCGAATCGAGAAGGCGGTCCGGGAGATCCTGCTCGCGGTCGGGGAGGACCCCGACCGCGACGGGCTGCTCGACACCCCGGCGCGGGTCGCCCGGGCGTACGCCGAGCAGTTCGCCGGGCTGCGGCAGCGGCCCGAGGACGTCCTCACCACCGTGTTCGACGCCGACCACGACGAGATGGTGCTCGTCAAGGACATCGAGGTGTACAGCACCTGCGAGCACCACCTCGTGCCGTTCCACGGCGTCGCGCACGTCGGCTACACGCCGAACGCCCGCGGGCAGATCACCGGGCTGTCCAAGCTGGCCCGGCTCGTCGACGTGTACGCGCGGCGGCCCCAGGTGCAGGAACGCATGACCTCCCAGATCGCCGACGCGCTGATGGAGTTCCTCAAGCCGCGCGGCGTGATCGTCGTCATCGAGGCCGAGCACCTGTGCATGACCATGCGCGGGGTCCGCAAGCCCGGCGCGAGGACGGTGACCTCGGCGGTGCGGGGCGACTTCCGCGAGTCGCCGAGCACCCGCGCGGAGGCGATGAGCCTGATCCTCGGCCGCTGACTCCCCGACAGGGCGCCGGCACCGGCGCCCTGCTCGGTGCCGGCACCGGCGCTCTCCTCGGCTCCGGCACCCCCTCGGCTCCGTGCTCTCCTCGGCTCCGTGCTCTCCTCGGCTCTCAGCGCCTTTCCTCGGGACCGACGGTGCCGATACCTGCCCTCAGGGTGACGGCCTTCTCACCGAACGGACTCGTGGCGAACTCCATGCCTTGACCAATCGTCGAACGAGTAGCCCCGCATCGCGGGAGACTGCGGCCGGACTCCGAGGAATCGAGGTCGGTGTAGATGGCAGACCGGGCACGCCCGGATGACGACGCTGTGGGGCCGTGATGGGGACGAAGCAGGACGCGCCGGTACGCCCGGAGCCGGGTGGAGCCTCGCTGGAGCGCCGCCTTCAGCGGCGCTGGGTGCCGGCCGTCACCGGATGGCTGTCCTTCCTGATCGGCCTGCACGACGTCGTCGGAGCACTGCTGCCCGAGTGGCACCGCCGGATGGTGCGGCTCGACGAGTACGTCCCCGGCTCCGTGAACAACGCGGCCCGTACGGCCACGCTCGTCGCCGGGCTGCTGCTGCTCCTGCTGTCCCACGCCCTGCGCCGCCGCAAGCGGCGCGCGTGGCGCGCGGTGGTCGGCCTGCTCGCCTTCACGATCGTCTCGCACGTCGTCAAGGACTTCGCGCTGTCGGCCATCGTCGCGGCGGCGATGCTGGGTGCGCTGCTGTACTTCCGCGACGAGTTCTACGCCACCGGCGACCCGCGGACCCGGTGGCGGGCGCTGTGGGTGGGGTCGTTCCTCGCGGCGGCCAGCGTCGGGGTCGGCCTGCTGTTCATCACGGTGAACCGGCACGGCCTCGTCCGCGACTACTCCTTCTCCGAGCGTCTGTGGCACGTGGTCGGCGGCCTGTTCGGCGTCACCGGTCCGGTGACGTTCGTCTCCGAGCGCCGCAACGACCTGTTCGGCCTGATCCTGGGCTCGCTCGGCCTGTTCACCGGGGGTACGACGGCCTTCCTCTTCCTCCGCCCGGCCGAGCCCGCCCCCTCCCTGTCCGCCGAGGACGAGGAACGGATCCGGGCCCTGCTCTCCCGGCAGGGCCACCGGGACTCGCTCGGCTACTTCTCGCTGCGCCGGGACAAGAGCGTGATCTGGTCGCCGACCGGCAAGGCGTGCGTGACGTACCGCGTGGTGTCCGGGGTGATGCTCGCCGGCGGTGACCCGATCGGCGACCCGGAGGCGTGGCCCGGCGCGATCCAGGCGTTCCTGGAGGAGGCGGCCCGGCACGCCTGGGCGCCCGCCGTGATGGGCTGCAGCGAGCTGGGCGCGGAGGTCTGGTGCCGCGACACGGGCCTGTCGGCGCTCGAACTCGGTGACGAGGCGATCGTGGACGCCGCCGAGTTCTCCCTGGAGGGCCGGACGATGCGCAACGTCCGGCAGATGGTGAACCGCGTGGCCCGGCAGGGCTACACCGCCGAGGTGCGCCGCGAGAAGGACTTCGCGCCCGAGGAGCTGAGGGCGCTGTGGGCCCAGGCGGACGCCTGGCGTGGCACCGACACCGAGCGCGGCTTCTCGATGGCGCTGGGCCGGGTGGGTGAGTCCGGGGACGAGGAGTGCGTGGTCGCCACCGCGAAGAAGGACGGCGAACTGCACGCCATCCTGCACTTCGTGCCGTGGGGTGCGGACGGCCTGTCCCTCGACCTCATGCGGCGCGACCGGTCCGCCCAACCCGGCCTCAACGACTTCCTGATCGTCGAGGCGCTCAAGGCCGCCCCGGACCTGGGCGTCAAGCGGATCTCGCTGAACTTCGCGGTGTTCCGCGCGGCGCTGGCGCGAGGTGAGCGGATCGGCGCGGGTCCCGTCCTCAAGGCCTGGCGCGGCCTGCTGATCTTCCTGTCCCGCTGGTTCCAGATCGAGTCGCTGTACAAGTTCAACGCCAAGTTCCAGCCGGTGTGGCAGCCGAGGTTCTTCGTCTACCCGAGCCTGAACGACGCGCCCCGGATCGCCCTGGCCGCGCTGGAGGCCGAGGCGTTCATCGTCTGGCCGCGTCTGCGCATCCCCGGTCTGAAACGTCCGTGATGGCGGGGCCCCACTAGGCTGACGATATGACCATGAGCGTCGCCGGCCTGCCCGATCCCGGGCGCTGCCTCGTCATGGGCGTCGTCAACGTCACGCCCGACTCGTTCTCCGACGGCGGCGCCTGGTTCGACCATGACGCCGCGATCCGCCGGGGCCTCGCCCTCGTCGCCGAGGGCGCCGACATCGTCGACGTCGGCGGGGAGTCGACGCGGCCCGGCGCGCAGCGGGTCTCGCTGCGCGAGGAGCTGCGCCGGGTCATCCCGGTGATCGACGCGCTGGCCGCCGAGGGCGTGCCGGTCAGCGTCGACACGATGCGGGCCGAGGTCGCCGAGGCCGCCGTCGCCGTCGGCGCCCGCCTGGTCAACGACGTGAGCGGCGGGCTGGCCGACCCCGCCATGCCGCGCGCGGTGGCCAAGGCCGGCGTCCCGTACGTCGTCATGCACTGGCGCGGGCACAGCCATGACATGGACAAGCGCGCGGTCTACGCCGACGTCGTCCGCGAGGTGCGCGACGAGCTGCGCGCCCGCATCGACGCGGTCCTGGAGGAGGGCGTCGATCCGTCCCTGCTCGTCGTCGACCCGGGTCTCGGGTTCGCCAAGCGGCCGGAGGACAACCACAACTGGACCCTCCTCGCCCACCTGGACGCCCTGCGGGCCCTGGGCCACCCGGTTCTGGTGGCCGCCTCCCGCAAACGGTTCCTCGGCCGGCTGCTCGCGGCCCCCGACGGGACGCCCCGCCCGTTCGCCGAGTCCGACGACGCCACGGTCGCGATCACCGCGCTGGCCGCCGCCGCCGGAGCCTGGTGCGTCCGCGTCCACGAGGTACGGCCCAACGCCGACGCCGTACGCGTCGCCGCCGCCTGGGGAGCCGCCCGGTGACCGAACTGGACGTCCAGGCCGTCGAGGGAGTGCACGCGGAGTTCTACGCCGCGTTCGAGTCCGCGGACCTCGACCGGATGGGCGCGGTCTGGGCGGACGGCCCGTACGCCGACGACGTGGTCTGCGTCCACCCGGGCTGGCCGCTGATCCGGGGCCGGAGCGCGGTCCTGCGCTCCTGGGCGCTGATCATGGCCAACACCCCGTACATCCAGTTCGTGCTGACCGATACCCAGATCCGGATCTCCGGCGATCAGGCCGTCGTCAGCTGCGCGGAGAACATCATCACCGCCGCCGAGGAGAACGAGATCGGGCTCACCTCCGGGGGAAGCGTGGTGACCACCAACGTGTTCGTACGTACGGAGGCCGGGTGGCGGCTGTGGCTCCACCACGGCTCACCCGTCCTGGGCAGGGAGGAAGAGGTCGAGTGACCGACGGCAAGGTGGGCGGCGACCGGATCGTGCTCCGGGGCCTGCGCGCGTGGGGCCGGCACGGCGCCCTGCCCGCCGAACGCGAGCTCGGCCAGGAGTTCATCATCGACGTCACGTTGGGCCTTGACATCCGCCCGGCCGCGGCCGGAGATGATCTATTGCGTACCGTCGACTATGGGGCACTGGCCGACCGGCTCGTGTCCGTGGTCGAAGGCGAACCCGTCAACCTGATCGAGACGCTGGCCGAGCGACTGGCGGCCCGCTGCCTCGACGTGGCACAGGTCGAGAGCGTGGAGATCACCGTGCACAAGCCCAACGCCCCTGTGCCCCATCCCTTCACCGACGTGGCCGTGACCATTACCCGGAGCCGCTCATGACGACTTCTGAGCAGAAAAGCCGGACCGTGCTGTCGCTGGGCAGCAACCTCGGCGACCGCCTCGACAACCTGCAGGAGGGGATCGACGCGCTGTTCGACGCGCCCGGCCTCGACTTCGTCGCGATCTCGCCGGTCTACGAGACCAAGCCGATCGGCGGCCCCGAGCAGGACGACTTCCTCAACGTGGTGATCGTCGCTGACAGCAGCGTGGCGCCGCAGTCGCTCCTCGAACGCGTCCTGAACATCGAGGAGTCGATGGACCGCGTCCGTGACGTTCACTGGGGGCCGCGCACGCTCGACATCGACATCGTCACCGTGAACGACGTCACCTCCGACGCCCCGGAGCTGACCCTGCCGCACCCGCGCGCCCACGAGCGGGCGTTCGTGCTGGTGCCCTGGGTGGACGTCGACCCGGACGCCTCGCTGCCGGGCCGCGGCCGGGTCGCGGACCTGCTGCCCGCGGTCGCCGGCCAGGAGCTCCGGCGCCGGGACGACCTCTCCCTGCAGCCGCCCGCGTGAAGCCGACCCGGATCGCGGTCCTGGCCGCCGTACTGATCGGCGTCGCCGTCGTCGTGTGGGCGGTGGTGCGCTTGTTCTACACGTCGCTGCCGATCCTGCCCTGGACGATGGTGCCGTCGCTGCTGCTGCTCGCCCTCGGCGAGCTGTACACCGCGTTCTTCACGCGGGCCCGGATCCAGCACAAGCCCGGTACCAAGCCGATCGAGCCCCTGGTCGCGGCCCGGCTGGCGGCCCTGGCCAAGGCGAGTTCGCACGCCGCCGCGGTGCTGGCCGGCGGCTTCGCCGGCATGGCGATCTACCTGATCTCGTCGCTGGACAAGCCGACGCCCCGGCGTGACTTCTTCGTCAGCGGCGGCACCGCGCTGGCCGGGATCGCGCTGATCGGCGCGGCGCTGTTCCTGGAGTACGCCTGCCGCGTGCCGAAGGGCCCGGAGGACGAGAACGACCACCGGCACGCCTCGCGCATCTGAGTGTCGGTGGCGGCTGCCATGCTTCGCGTGACGGCCGACCGGGACAGGAGGGGCACATGGCGTCCGTGGAGGAGTTGCGGGAGATCGCGCTGGCGCTGCCCGAGGCCGAGGAGCGCGAGACGTGGGGCAGGCCGACGTTCCGGGTCCGCGACCGGATCTTCGCGATGCTGTCGGACGACGGCGCGTCGGCCAGCGTGAAGGCCACGAAGGACGAGCAGGCGGCGCTGCTCGCCGAGGAGCCGGAGATCTTCTCCTTCCCGGCGTACGTCGGACGGCACGGCTGGGTCGGCGTGGACGTCACGCGGGTCGACCCCGACCATCTCCGCGAGCTCCTCACCGACGCCTGGCGCCTCACCGCTCCCAAGCGCCTCGCACGGACCTACGAGGGCTAGCCTGCCGCCTGCCGCCTGCCGCCTGCCGCCTGCCGCCTGCCGCCTGCCGCCTGCCGCCTGCCGCCTGCCGCCTGCCGCCTGCCGCCTGCCGCCTGCCGCCTGCCGCCTGCCGCCTGCCGCCTGCCG
>NZ_JAMXMW010000034.1:0-70531 GCF_024055675.1 Actinoallomurus rhizosphaericola
TGGTTCCGCCGCCTGCGCATCCGCTGGGAGATCCGCGACGACATCCACGAGGCGTTCATGACCCTGGCCGCAGCCATCATCTGCTGGCGACGCCTCGTCCGCTGATCATTCTGTTAGAAGCTCTAAGACGTCGTCTCATTTGGCGGTTTCAGTGGTGAGGCGGTCGAGCCAGTCGTTGAGTAGCTGGTGCTCGGACGGGGACAGGCTGGTCTGGCCGGGAAGGTTGGCTTTGAGGGCGCGGGCGGCATGGGCGACTCCGGGCTGGGGCAGGATCGCGGTCTCGGTGGTGATGGCGGAGATCGTTGCCTCTCGTATCGCCGAGATGAGCACGGGGTCGCGTTGGTCTTCTGGTTGGTCCAGCCATTGGAGGACGGCGCCCCGAGCAGTGGCTTGGAGGATGCCGGCGGCGAGCGTTTCGTCGACGCGGAGGCGGCCGGCTGCGGCGACGCGTTGGATGCGTGCGTGCATGCGCTCTTCTCCGGTTCGGGCTGCGGCGGTCATCGTCGCTGACCGCGGTTCGCCGTAGATCAGCAAGAACAGTTCGGGGTTGTTTTGACCGAACTCGACGGCCAGCGACCAAGCAGAGCGCAGGTCATTCACCGGGTCATCGGAGGGCTGTAGCGGGTTCTTGGTGGCGTGGAAGCGGTCGTGTCCGTATTCGGCAACGGCTGCCAGCAGCCCGTCCTTCTCGCCGAACAGCCGGAAGATCATCGGCGGTGAGACACCGACGCGGCTGGCGACAGCCCTGGTGGTGACCGCTCCCCGTCCACCCTCTGTGAGCAGGTCCGCGGCGGCCTGAACGATCCTGTCGCGCGTCTGGTCCTCCTTGGCTGCCCGAGTGCCGCTCGGCTCTCGTGGGGCGGTTGTGGACTGGTCGTTTCCCATCGCTGGCCCCCTCGTCTTGCCGCTGATCTCCTGTCCGTTCCAACGATACCGCCAGATGCGGACCGGTGGTACGATCAGTGGAACGCTGATTACGTATCACTGATTCAATGCTTTGGAGGGCGTGGCATGATTCTCGTGACTGGGGCGACCGGCAACTTGGGAAGCGCGGCCGTCGGCCAACTGCTCGCGCGCACCGACGCATCGCAGATTGCGGTGCTCGTGCGTGATCGTGACAAGGCCGCCGGGCTGGCGCAGCAGGGCGTGTCGGTTCGGGTTGGCGATTACGACGACCGGGAGTCATTGGCGGGCGCGCTGGAGGGTGTCGATCGCGTCCTGCTGGTCGCGTCCAACCAGTTTCAGCGACGAGAAGCCCAGCATCGGAACGTGCTCGATGCAGTGAAGGCCGCTGGCGTCGAGCTGCTGGGGTTCACCAGTCGCTCGCTCACCGACCCGGAGAACTCCAGGAACGTGATGTTGCACGACTACTTTCAGACTGAGGCGCAGATCCGCCAGAGCGGGCTGCCGTTCGTGATCTTCCGCAACGCCCTGTACCTTGACACCCTGCCGTTCTTCCTCGGCGGCCCGAAGGTGTTCGAGGAGGGCATCCGGCTCCCCACCGGACAGGGAAAGGTCGCGTTTGCGCTGCGGCGCGAGATGGGCGAAGCAGCGGCCAACGCGATGCTCGACCACACCGGCTCTGACCGCACCTACGTCCTCGCCGCCCCCCACGCCTACACCTTCACTGATGTCGCTCAGGCACTCAGCGACATCTCCGGTCAGACCGTCACCTATGAGTCGGTCACCGATGAGGAGTTCGTTGCCCGCGCAGTCAAGGTCGGGGTTCCCGAGCAGACGGCCCGCCATCTCGTCGACTCCCTCCATGACGTTCGCGACAACCAGCTCGACGAGACCAGTACCGACCTGGAGAGGCTGCTCGGCCATGCGCCGGCATCGCTCAGGGACGGGCTGGCGGAGCTGTTCTCGGTCCCGAACCCGGCTTAGGCAGTCGATGGGAGGAGGCGTGAGCACCGGCCCGACGGGTGGCGTATGAGCAGCCGTCAGCTGAACCAGAAGCTCGCGGTCAGCGTCGTGTACGTGGCCGCCCCCGTCGGCGCCGCCCTGGTGTTTCGGACGTTCCCGCCACAGGAGCGTGTGCGTGCCTCCTCGATCATCCTCATACCCACGGCCCTCGCGCCCGCCTTGAGACCCGTCGTCGGAGAGCTGCTGGTCACCTAGGCGACATGGGGGCGGGTGTTCTACGTCAACGTCCCGATCAGCATCCTCGCGGTCATCTTGGCTGTTCTACCTCCAGCACACCGTCGAGGCTCAACTCGGCCGCTTCGACCGTCCCGGCTTCCAGCTCTCCGGGACTGCCTGAAAGTCGGCTCTGTCGCACTTTCGGTGGTAGCGGAGGGTGAGGTTATTGGAGGAGGATGCGGTGGCGCAGGAGACGGAAGCCTGCCCGGCCATACATCTGCCTCTTGATCAGCTTCGTCTTGGTATTGACGCCCTCGGCGCCGCCGTTGTGGTACTTGCTGGTCAGGGCGGCGCGGACGGCATCGTGATCGAGCCGCAGACCGCGGATGAAGGAGTGGACGTGCGGCAGGTTGACCTCTTCCGCGGCACTGATCCACTCCTGCAGCCGGTCGCCGTTGCCGTCGGCGGGGCTGAGGAGCCGAGCGAAGGCGCGGACCAGTGAGTCGAGGTGCCTCATCTCCGTGCAGGCGCTGATGGTCTTGTGGAGGAGTTCCTGCTGGTCAGGTTTGAGGGTGTCCGGGCGACTGAGCAGCAAGCGGGAGAGCTTGCGGGGTGAAATGGCCGGCGGGTCTCGGCGTCGATCAAGATGGTGGCTCAGCTCCGACAGCGCCGCAGCGAGAAGTCATCCACGCCCAGCACCCGCGGCGCACTCGGACAAGCAGCTCCACTCCGCCTGCTCCCCGAACCCACAACCGATCCGGACCAGCTCACCCGCCTCGACATCCGCCGACAAGATCGACTAAGCGGTGCCCTCCACGAGTACCGACATGCGGCCTGACCAGCACGGACGATTATTCGGCACCCGCAGGGCTGACGGTCGGCCTGAGCCTATCTGGCCGAGACCGACGGTGGCGGGCCGGGGATTGACGATCTCGCCGAGCCGCGCCGCGTCGGGATGCATCGCCTAGAGACTCTGACCACCGCTGAGTTCGATGCAGGCGCCGTTCGCCCAGCCGAACGCGGTGGACAGCAGGGCGGGCACGGCGGCACCGAGATCGTCCGGGGTCCCTATTCTGCCCAGGGCGATGACTTTGGCGGACAGCTCCTTCACCGCGTCGGTGTGCATGATGCCACCGCCGAAATCGCTCTCGGTCGCGCCGCCCCTGAGGGTATTCACGCGGATCCCGCGATCGGCCAGCTCGACGGCCTGATACCGGGTCAGCACCTCCACCGCTCCCTTGACCGCGGCATAAGCGGATCCACCGGGAACGACCGCTCTCGTCAACGCGGTGGACAGGTTCAGAATCCGTCCCCCGTCCGCCAGCAGAGGCAGAAGACGCTGCGTGAGGAAGTACGGGGCCTTCAGGTTCACCGCGACCAGTTGGTCGAACTGTTCCTCGCTCGTCTCAGCGTACGGCGGGAAGAACCCGATGCCCGCGTTGTTGATCAGATAATCGAACTGCTGTGCCCCCCAGTCGTGCAGCAAACGCGAAACGCTTTCCGCGAAGGCCGGGAAGAGTTCACTGCGCGACAGGTCGAGCTGCAGGAAGGCCAGCCTGCCGCCGTTCTTCGTGACCTGCGCCGCGAACTCCTGCGCCTCGGTGGCGCTGCGGTTGTACGTACCGATGACCGACACACCGGCATCGGTCAGATGGGCGGCCATGCTGCGGCCGAAACCGCGACTTGCTCCGGTGACCAGAGCAATCTTCGATTCATTCACCCCGGCATCTTGACCGTGCGACCCGCGGCGATGCCAGCACGTGTCCACTCAGTGGCCGCTCCGAGCCGCGAGCGCCTCGATCGCCTTGCCGGCACGCTGGACATGCGCGGCGAAGTTCTCCGCCCGTACGTGGGACGATGTCGCGATCTGCAGCGATGCCCGCTGCCCGCCGGGCAGGGTCAACAACCTCGCGTAGCACGTGAGGCCCTCGAGCAGGTCCTGGTCATCGACGGCGGCGGCGAACGGCCGAACGCGGGGCGACTGCCGGTGTTTCGGATCGAGTACCAATGCCGCGGCCGTCAGGTCGGGCATCTCGATACCGGCGTACGCGTCGATGGGCAGTTCCTCCCGACCGGGGATCATCTCCATCGCCACCAGGGATGTCTCGGTCGGGACGACGAGCGAAACGGTCGCACCGGTCTGATCCCGCAGCGTCTGGATGACACGGTTGACGCTGGTGCGAACGCCCTCGAGCGGTTGCGCCCGGCCGGCGATCCCGAGCAGCTGCGGGGACACCGCCCACCGCCCGTCGGCACGCAACTCGACCGCTTTGCTCCGGCGCAGCTGACGGAGCAGCCGGTGGACCGTGGACCTGGGTATCGATGTCAACTCCGCCAGACTGGACATCTGACGGTGTTCGTCCGCATCCGGCAGTGCGCGCAGGACACGGAAACCACTCTCGAGAACCTCCCGCCCAGACCCCTGGCCAGGTGCCATCGTGTGCTCCTTTCGGGCTGATCGGTAATGATCTCGTGAGAAAGGTAGTCGGCTACATGCCGTCGTCCATCCTCTGTGAGGAACCAAAAATAGGGACCGCTGTCTACCCCGTCTGGGTGGAACAGCACGATGAAGCCTCGGCTGGGTTTCTTGCCGTCTGGGCTGCGTCCCACCGCAAGAGCATGCGGACCCCAGCCCGGCCAGTGACCCGTCCAAGCCGTGATCGCCGGCGAGGGCGATGCGCACCAGGATCCGCCATAGCCAACGTGACAGCAGCGGCTTCGGTGGACCCGCGTCTCGAGGAACTTCAAGCGCAGCACGCGCTACAGCGCGCCCGTGACGGGTCAGGTCAACGCGAGTTCGGGGGACCTCTCTCATGCCGTCGATGCGTACCCGATCACGGTAGGTGGTCCAGCCCACACCACCAGGTCGACTGGAACGACGAGAGTCGTCTGGCTTACCGGCCCATGCCGCTGTACCGGCGTGATCAGGCCGTCGACGCTCGCCAGGTGGCCTACTCGGCGAGAGACCGCCGCCGACCGCAACTACGCTATCGACCACGCTCCCGAATGGGACGACATGCGAGGGCAGGGGCAGAACCTCAACAAGTGCGGTCTGACCCGAAGCCGATCAGGACGGGCGACGTCTTCTGGAACGAGCCGCGCATCAAGGCGATCGACGGCCACCGCGTCGTCTGCGTGGACCGAGCGGCGGTTTACGGCGCCTTCTACTGCCAGCAGGAGACGTCCGCCGGCTACGGTCCCTACCCCAACGGGCTCATGAACCCACCGTCGTGGAAACGCTGGAGGCTCTGTCGTCGACCCGCTGGGAGTGCGCCCGAGTTCTGGTCTCGCTGTTCATCCTGCACACCCTGCGCGAGATCGCTGCGGCTGCGGAACAGCCGATGGTCAAGCCCTCGCTCCTGCGGCGGCGCTACCCCACCCGACGCAAGGCCACCTTCCGGCAGGAATTTGTCCATGACCCCGCCGAACACGCCCTGGTTCTCGCGCGGAGAAGGGATCCCATCAGCTGCTTCCCTTCCAATCGACGCCGTGTGCCCGGCCGCTTCGCGGCAACCGAGCACACGGCGAGCACCCACGCTCCCGGTTGCGGGCCGCGCTCGTGGCACCGCCCGCCGATGACGTGGTGGTGAGGTCCGAGACGGCCGGCAACCGGGAGGAACGAGGCCGGTCAGCCGATGGCGACGGTGAAGATGTGCATCGCCGCTGTGCCGGCGACCGCGCCGTCGCTGATATCCGGCAGCGTGAGGTATCGCACCGTCTTGCCTGTCTGGAGGGGTATCGCGGCGTAATACAGGCTCACCTGCTGGTCCTCCCGGCCGCCGGCGGTGTTGATGTACGGGACCGTGGTGACGATGTCGCCGCCGATCGCCGCGTTGGCCCACCAGTCCGCGAAGCTGATGGTGTGTGAGTCGGTGGTGCCGTCGGTGTAGGTCACGGTCGCGGTCCCGACCGAGCTGCCGTAGTCACCGGTGCCGATCAGGCCGAGTGTGCGGCCGGAGCCGGAGATCGCGATGGTCTGCCCGCCGGCCACTCCGCCGGCGACCACGTTGTCCGGGGTGCCCGGTTGCGCCTTCGGCCAGGTGAAGGTCAATCCATCATGGGTGAATGTGGCGCCTGGGGTGAGGCTGGGCGTCGCGTTCGCCAGCGCTTGGGCGGAGAAACTGGCGCCGTTGCCGTCGATGTCGCCCGTGCCGGGGTCGGCGTCATCACTGATGGCCACGTTGTTGTACGCCGCCGGGAACGATGAGTACGGCGGATGCGGCAGCAGCGTCGTGGTCGCGTCCGTAGAGGTGCCCTGCCCGTTGACGGAGGTGAACGTCGCCTGCGCCGATATAGCGAATTTGCCGGGTTGAGCCGAGGCCGGTACGCCCACGCGCCAGGTCGTGCTGACCGTCTGCCCGGCCGCCACGGTGGTGAAGGTGGACGGTGAGGTGGCCTGGGAGGTCCAGCCGTTGGGCACGGTCAGCGTCAGGCTCACGTTGTGCAGCGGCTGGGCGCCCGCCGGGTTGGGCAGCGTGGTGGTGGCGGTGAACGTCGTGCCCGGCTGTACCTGAGCCGGCGCGCTGAGCGTGAACGGCTGCTTGACCACGACCGGGGTAGAGCCGGTGACCCCGTTCACCGTGACGCTGATGGTTGCCACGCCGGGGGCGACCAGGGTGACCTTGCCGGTCGGGCTCACCCGGGCCACCTGCGGATCGCTGCTGCGGTACCTGACCTGAGTGTGCGTCAGGTCGACGAATGACTCGTCGTTGTTCACCGCCTCGACGATGTGGTCGGCCGGGACGTGCTGGGAGGCCTGTGCCGTGTCATCGGCGATCCACGGGTTCTTACCGGCGAGGTCGATGCTCTCGCCCGGCGCGAACACCACATGATCGGGCTGCACGGTCACGTACCGCGTCCTCGGGGTGATGGCTCCGGTGACGCTCACCGTGCTGGTGGCGACGATGTGGTCGGCGTCGGTGCCCACCCTGAACTGATAGGGACCGTCGTACACCACGTCGCGGTGCCGGCCCTCGTCCCAGAAGGCCAGATCGCTCATGCGCACCGGAATGGCCAAATGCTGGGTCTGGCCGGGTGCCAGGACGTTCGTCTTCTGGAATCCGGCCAGTCGTTCGCGCGGGAGTTCCACGCCGGGCACGGTGAACGGCGTGGCCGCGTAGAGCTGGGCGACGGTGGCGCCGGCCTTGCGGCCGGTATTGGTCACGTCCAGCCGTACGGTCACCTGCCCGTCCGCGTGGACGGTCCTGGTGTCGGTACGCACGTGCGAGTAGGCGAAGCCGGTGTAGGAGAGGCCATAGCCGAACGGATACGTCGGCGTGCCGGTGAAGTACTGGTAGGTGCGGCCGATGCCACCGGTCTGGGACGGGGTGAGGCCGTAGTTCTTCATCCCGGGCAGTTGTGCGTCGTCGGCGTACCAGGTGAAGTCCAGGTGCCCGCTGGGATTCTGCTTGCCGAACAGCACGTCCGCCAGCGCGGTGCCCTGGCTCTCCCCGTTGTAGGCGCTGAAGACGATGGCCGGGAAGTCGTTCTTGACGTTGTCGATGGTGACCGGGCCGCCCGCCTGGATGGCCAGAGCCGTCCGAGGATTGCCGACCGCTTTCACCTGGTCGATCAGCGAGTCGTAGTCGCCCGGCATGGCGATCGTGGTGCGGTCCTTGCCCTCGGTGGCCAGGTTCGTGTCCGTGCCGACGAACACCACCACCAGGTCGGCGGTTCGCATCGCGGCCAGGGTCTGCGCCGAACATTTCGCGGGAGTGGTCGCGCTGGTGGACGTGCCGCACGCGTCGAACGCGACCGTGGCCTTCGGGTTGGCCGCCTTGATCGCAGACGTGATGCCCTGTACCGCGCTCACCTGGAGCGCCGGTTCGCCGGAGTAGTCGCCGAGGTCGACCGTGCCGGCCAGGTCACCGACGACGACCACGTTGTCGAGCGTGGCCGGATCGGCCGGTAGCAGCGGTGCGTCGGTGTGGGGGACCGGGTCGTTCTTCAGTAGCACCAACGAGTTCGCCGCAACCTTTTCGGCCAGCGCCTGATGTGCCGGGCTCTGAATCTGATCCTTAGTGATCTTCGTGTAGGCCACCTTGCTCGGCGGGTCGAACTCGCCGGTCCGCATGCGCATGGTGAACAGGTGCACCAGTGCGTCGTCGATCACGCCCTCGGACAGCACCCCGGCCTGGATGGCCTCCTTGATGTTCGCGGAGGTGTCCTCCGAGCCGGTGCAGTTGAGCTGGGTGCCCGCGCGCAACGCGTACGCCTGGCCGCCGGCGGCACCGGAGACCTGCCGGCCGGTCGCGGTGTTCGTCCACTGTGTCGTGCCGTTGGTGGTGGCCGCGGTCCAGCCCGGCGGCGCCCAGGCATGGCTGCCCGGCGCGTAGACGTCGCCGACGGCGCCGCAGTCGGACGTGGTGTAGCCGTTGAACCCGTACGTTCGCTGCGCCAACTCGTTCGCCGTGTAGGTGTCGGCTGGGGCCGGCGTGCCGTTGATCGCGTTGTACGAGGTCATCAGGCCGGACACGTGGGCGTTCTGGATCAGATCCCGGAACTGCCTGGTGTAGTAGTCACGGATGTTGGCGTCCGTGGTGTCCGAGGAGTCAGCGTGCCGGTCGTTCTCCACGTCGTTGAGCGCGTAATGCTTGGCCGTGGCGGCGACCTTCAGGTAGGGCGTCATCGGCCGGCCCGATCGGGTCTGGCCCTGGTAGCCGTTCACGAACGCACCGGCCATCCGGCCGACCAGGTACGGGTCCTCGCCGAATCCCTCGTCGGTGCGGCCCCATCGGGGGTCGCGGTCCATGTTCACGGTCGGGGCCCAGTAGGTCAGCGAGCCGTAGTCGCTCGCGGACGGGCCGAGGTTGTTCTGGGCGACACCCCACAGCGACTTGTCCAACATGCCGCGGGCTTCGTCGGAGATCGCCGTGGTCTCCTGGTAGATCAGGTTCGGATCCCAGGACATGGTGCTGGCCAGGTTGGTCGGGAAGCTCGTCGCGTGCACCCCGCCGCCGACGGTGCCGTGATCGGTGTTCGCGCCGAGCGTGTTGAGCCCGTGCTGGCCCTCGCTCCAGTACGTGTACTGCTGTACGCCGAGTCGGGGAATGGCCGGAGCGCTGTTCGTGTGCAGCTGCTGCACCTTCTCGTCGAGAGTCATGCGGGAGACGAGGTCGGCAGCCCGCTCGGCGAAGCCGTAGTGGGTATCGCGGTAGTCCGGGAGCACGGTCGCGGTCGGCTGGGCCGCTGGGGCCGCGGACGCGGACGCGGACGGGACCAGTGTGGCCGCCGTCATCGCCGCGACGAGCAAAGGAGCGGCGACGGACCGTGCGCGCCGCCGGCCGGGAGAGGCTAAGGACATCGAAATCTCCATCGTCGGTGTTCGGTGGCGCGTCAGCAGGACCTAAGAGTCGTGAGGTCTGCTCAACGAGGCCCGGGGGAATGTGAAACTCATAGTCCGAACTGGGGTGACATTCGCCATCAAATCGATAGCAGCTGATCGACCATGCTGCAAGCAGCCGAATTCGCCTTCGCACCGAGATGCCGACGGACTTCAAGCCGGGCGAAACTAATCGGCCGGTGAGTCACCCGAGGCCGGCAGCGGACAGGCCCTGGTCGTCGGCTTCCGCCATCGCAACGATGAACTCGTCCTCAATCGGCCGCTCGCGCAATGCGCGGATGAAACTTACACGGCGGATGGCCGCGCCTTCGCCCCTGCCGGGGACGGATCGGCGGGTTGCTTCGCTGGTCCGAGACGGTGTCGGCTGGATATGCCCGCTCGTCCGCCAGGGCGGGCCGTTGACGCGCCGGGCCGACGGGACGAACATCTGGGCTTCTCCGGTAACGACGCGACTCGTTGTTCTGCGCTGACGAAGGCCCACGGGCGAGGAGGTCCCATGCTGCGGTCTCTGTTCCGGTTCCGGTTCCTGAGATCTCGCCTGCTCGGAATCGTCCTGGCGGTCGGGGCTGTGGTCGGTGTGAGCCTGCCCGCCGCGCCCGAGGCCGCCGCCGCCTCGTTGACGCAGATCACGAACTTCGGCACCAACCCGAGCAACCTACTGATGTACCTCTATGTGCCGAACAACGTTAAGCCCAATCCGCCGATTCTGCTGGCTTTGCACGGATGCCAGGGCACTGGGCCCTACCTGTACTCCAGCACCGATTTCGGGAAACTGGCCGACCAGTACGGGTTCATCGTCATCTATCCCTCGACCAATCCCAGCGGCAGTTGTTGGGACGTCTCGTCCAATCAGGCACTGACGCGTAACGGCGGCAGCGACCCGGTCGGGCTGATGTCGATGATCACGTACACCGAGCAGCACTACGGTGGGAACCCCAACGCCGTGTACGTCACCGGCGAGTCGTCGGGCGGGATGATGACCAACGTCATGCTCGCCGACTACCCCGACGTGTTCAAGGCGGGCGCGGCGTTCATGGGCGTGCCCTACCACTGCTTCTACACCGGAACGGTCCGCGGATGGAACGGGTCCTGTGCCGGCGGCCAGGTCAGCATGAGCCCGCAGCAATGGGGCGATCTGGTGCGCAACGACGCCTACCCCGGCTACACCGGTCCGCGGCCCAGGGTGCAGTTGTGGCACGGCACCGCCGACACCACCCTGAACTACAACAATCTCGGTGAAGAGATCAAGCAGTGGACGAACGTGCTGGGGGTGAGTCAAACCCCGTCGTCGAGTGACACCCCGGTCACCAACTGGAACCGGACCCGCTACAACGACAGCTCCGGCACCACGCAGGTCGAGGCGTACAGCATCGCCGGCGCCGGGCATCAGCTGCCGATCCAGGGCACGCAGATGGCCGCCTACGCGATTCACTTCATGGGGCTGGACGGCAGCGGATCCACCGGCGGCAACACCGTCACCGTCACCAATCCCGGCAACCAGACGGCCGCTTCTGGCACCCCGATCAACACACTGCAGATCCACGCCACCGACTCGGCGAGCGGGCAGACACTCACCTACAGCGCCACCGGCCTTCCCCCCGGCCTGGTGATCAGCTCCAGCGGCCTGATCACCGGCACTCCCACCAGCGGCGGAAGCTTCTCCACGACGGTCAGGGCCACCGACCCCACCGGTGCCACCGGTTCCACGACGTTCACCTGGACCGTCAGCGGCGCCGGCAGCACGGGTGCGCTGCGCGCAGTGGGCGCGGGTAAGTGCCTGGATGATCCGAACTCGACCGCCACGCTGGGCACGCAGCAGCAGATCTACAGCTGCAACGGTCAGGCGAACCAGACCTGGACGCACGACTCCTCGAAGGAGCTGACGGTCACGGTCGGCGGCAGCACCCTGTGTCTTGACGCCAACGGCCAGGGCACCACCAACGGCACCAAAGCGGTCATCTGGTCCTGTAACGGCCAGGCGAACCAGCAGTGGAACCTTAACTCCAACGGTACGATCACCGGCGTCCAGTCGGGCCTGTGCCTGGATGTGACCGGCGCGGGAACCGCCAACGGCGCCCTGGTCGAACTTTGGTCGTGCAACGGCGGTGGCAACCAGCAGTGGACCCTCGGATAGCCGGAGCCTGACGCAGACGGAGTTCCGCCGCAAAGTGCTGGACCTGATCAAGGCCGGCAGGCCGGGGAACAGCAGGTCAGTGGGTATCGATGACTCTCCTTGACGTCGGTTGAGGGCAGTTCAGCGACCATGCGTGCTCCCGATGCTCCCGCTCCCGGAGGGAGCACGGTGGGGGAGCATTCCGGGAGCACTATCGCTCACCCGGGCTGGTCGATGGTTCGGGGGATCTGGCGGTTCTCGCAGTGAGCGCCGAGGCTGGGCGGCGAGAGGCCGTGGCCATGCGATCGGCATAGGGGACAGATCGCATGGCTATGAAGTGCCTAAGCGGTCTGCTGCGCGGTGCCGCCGTCGGCGTTGACGTCGATGTGAAGCGGGACTGGCTGAGCGCATGGCTGTCGGCGCGGACCTGGTTTCTGGCGGGTCTGACCGGTCTACGAAGCGGCGGCCGAGGAACCGTCCAGCATGGGCGGCTTCTCGTTCGGCGCCTCATCCGAAGCCCATGCCGCCCCACGTGTGAGGAACGTCCGGGTCGGATGATTATCATGATCGCCGGAGCAGGTGTCCTGCTGACCACAGGACGCCGGATGAGAAGGTCGGACGGGAGTCAGTCGTGACCACCGCACTGATCGTCGGCGATATCCAGCAGGGAATCACGAGCAATTACCCGTTCGCCAAGCAAGTCGTGCCGCGGCTCACCGAACTCCTCCCGCGCGTCCGCGCGGCCGGGGCTCTCGTTGTGTTCGTGCACTTCGCCTTCCGGGGCAACGGGACCGACCTGCCGCCGGGCAACGAAATGTTCAGGACGTTCTACGAAGCCGGCGACGCCTTCCACGAGGGGTCGGCCGGAACCGCGATCGATCTGCCGGTCGCCGACGAGGACGTCGTCGTGCTGAAGCGCCGTGCCAGCGCGTTCGCCGGCACAGACCTCGACCTTGTGCTCCGCGCGGCCGGTGTCGACACTCTCGCGATCGCCGGAGTCGCGACCAGCGCGATGGTGGCTGCGACGTGTTACGACGCGGCAGACCGTGGCTACCAGGTGACCGTGCTACGTGACGGTTGCGCCGACGGCGATCCGGCGATGCACGACTTCTTCATGGACGCCGTCTTCCCCAGCCGGGGATTTGAAGTCCTGTCCTGCGCCGGCTTCACACCGTCCGCCGGGCCCACCGGTCGAGCAGCCCGCAGGCGATGATGACCACGAGGCAGAGGGCCCCGGCTCCGCGCAACAGGACACCTGATGTGCCCCGGGTTCTGTAGAGCCCTGTTGGCTGGCTTTCATGCCGGGTGGGTGTTCGGGTGAACACCGCGCCGGTCCCGGGCGCGCCCTGGTCGCGGGCGCGGTCGAGGCCGGCGCGAGCCGAATGGGCCCAGCGGGGCGAACCTGGCTCCCGAAGCCCTGACGGCTGGGCGGTCTTCGCTGAGGAGGTCGCCACCTACCCGCTCACCGAAGAGGCCCGCGGCAATGTCGCGCGATGTCCGCCGCGAGGTGCGTGGGCGTGTCATCGGGCATGATCTGGGCCGAGCAGTTGGCCGGTGCTCAACGAGCGGGTGAACTCCATGATCCGTCCGCTGGGAGGCGGTGACTCGGCACCGGGGATTCACCCGGCACGCGATCGGAACACGACCACTCCCCGTCCGCGTTCCCCCGGACAGCAGACGGTCAGCGGGTGGCGAGGGTGCGGATGATCTGCGCGATCGTCTCGGTCACCGCGTCGCGGGCCGGGCGGAGGTACTTGCGCGGGTCGGTCAGCGTCTCGTCGGTCAGTATTCGGCGAACGGCGGCGGTGAAGGCGACGTTGAGCTGGGTGCCGACGTTGATCTTGGTGAGGCCGCGGGCGACTGCCCGGCGCAGGTCCTCCTCCAGGACGCCGCTGGAGCCGTGCAGGACCAGTGGCACCGGCACGGCGGCGCGCAGCTTCGCCACGAGCCCGATGTCGAGGCTCGCGCTCTTGGTGGTCATGGCGTGCGAGCTGCCCACCGCGACCGCGAGGGCGTCCACTCCCGTGGCGGCCACGTAGGCGACCGCCTCGCCCGGATCGGTGCGCGCGGTCGGCGAGTGCACGCCGTCCTTGCCGCCGACCTCGCCGAGCTCCGCCTCGATCCAGAGGCCGTGCTCGTGCGCCCAGTCCGCCGCCGACCGGGTCGCGGTGAGGTTGTCCGCGTACTCCAGGTGCGAGGCGTCGTACATCACCGAGCTGAAGCCCGCGTCGGCGGCCCGGTGCAGCAGGTCGAGATCGTCGACGTGGTCGAGGTGCAGGGCGATCGGCACGCGCGCCGTCTCGGCGATCAGCGCGCAGGCGGCGGCGAGCGGTTCGACGCGGCCCTGGTGGTGGCGGACCGCGTTCTGGCTGATCTGCAGGATGGCCGGGGCGCCGGCCAGCTCGGCGCCGGCCACGATGCCCTCGGCGTGCTCGACGGTGATGACGTTGAAGGCGCCGACGCCTTCGCCGGCCTGGCATGCGGCGGCGACCAGGTCGCCGGTACGGCTCAGTGACACGGGCGAGCACCCTCCCTGGGCGAAATGTCCCTTGATGTCCACTCTTGACGATCCCAACGAATCCCAACTATAACCATGTAACCCCCAATTAACCAGGATGAAACTCAAGCCCCGGTGGTGTTCTCTCGTGCCTGACCTGCTCATAGGTGTCGACGTGGGGACCAGCTCCGTCAAGGCGGCCGTCTGTACGGCCGACGGACGGGAGGTCGCCCACGGGAGTGCCGCTCTGACCTGGAGCAGCACGCCGAACGGCACCGAGATCGACCCCGCGCGCGTGCTCGCCGCCGTACAGGCCGCGTTGAACGACGCGTTGGCCTCGGCCCCCGAGGGCCGGGTCGCCGCGCTGGGCGTGGCGAGCATGGCCGAGGCGGGGGTGTACCTCGACGGGGATGACCGGCCGGTGGCCCCGCTCATCGCCTGGCACGACAGCCGGGACAGCGAGCAGGCCGCCCGGCTGGACGCGGACCTCGGCACGAAGACCTTCGCCGCCGCCACCGGGCTGCCGCTCGGCACCCAGTGGTCGCTGACCAAGCACCGCTGGCTGCGCGACCACGGCGGCCTCGATCGGGCCGTCCGCCGGCTGCACGTCGCCGAGTGGGTGGTGTACGCCCTGGGCGGCGAACCCGCGTCGGAGTTCTCCCTCGCCTCCCGTACGGGCTGGTTCCACCTGCGCGACGGGCGCTGGTGGGAACCGACGCTGGAGTGGTCCGGGATGGACCCGGCGCTGCTCCCGCCGACCGTGGCGGGCGGGACCCCGCTGGGGCGGATCGCCGCCGACCGCGCCGGTGACCGCCTCGCGGGGGCCGTGCTCACCCTCGCCGGCCACGACCACCTGGCGGCGGCGGTGGGCGCGGAGGCCACCGGCGACGGTGACGTCCTCGACTCGTGCGGGACCGCCGAGGCCCTGGTCCGTACGGTGCCCGCACCGCTCGCCGAGGCGGCGGTGGTCGAGTTGACGCGTCACGGGGTGACCGTGGGCCGGCACGTCCTGCCGGACCGGCTGTCGGTGCTCGGCGCGACCCGCGGCGGGCTGCTGCTCCAGCACGTGCTGCGGCTGCTCGGCCGGGACCGCGACGACCTGCCCGAACTCGACCGGGCGGCGCTGCGGACCGACCCCGGCCCGCTGCGCGTACGGCTCGCCGGGGACGGCACCGCGACGGTCGGCGGCGCGGGGCGGAACGCCACCCCGGCCGCCGTCTGGCGGGCGGCGCTCGACGAGGCCACCTCGGGGGCGGCGGCTCTACAGAAGATCGTCACCGGCGCCGCCGGTGCGCACCGCGAAGTGGTGATGACCGGGGGCTGGTCGAACAGCGAGGCGATGGTCGAGCTGCACCGCCGCGCTTTCGGCAACGCACGCCGGAGCACGGCCGTGCAGGCGGGCGCCCGCGGCGCGGCCCTGCTCGCCGGGCAGGCGGCGGGACTGTGCCCCGCCATCCCAGGGAGGAACGAATGACCGAACCACTGCTGGAGGCCCGCGGCATCGAGAGGAGCTTCGGGCAGGTCCAGGCCCTGCGCGGAGCCGACTTCACGGTGTACCGCGGCGAGATCGTCGCCCTCATCGGCGACAACGGAGCCGGTAAGAGCACGCTGGTGAAGATCCTGTCGGGAGCGGACCAGCCGAACGCCGGGCAGATCTTCGTCGAGGGCCGGCCGGTGCGGCTCGACAGTCCGCATGCCGCCCGCGACCTGGGCATCGAGACCGTGTACCAGGACCTGGCCCTCGCCTCGGACCTGGATCCGGCGGCCAACCTCTTCCTGGGCCGCGAGGTGTTCCGGCGCGGATTGCTCGGCCGCCTCGGCTTCCTCGACAAGCGCGCGATGGCCCGCGACACCACGGGCGAGATGGAGCGTCTCGGCGTACATCTGAAGGACGCCGCCGCGCCCGTCGCCGCCCTGTCCGGCGGCCAGCGGCAGAGCGTCGCCGTGGCGCGGGCCGCGATGTGGGCCCGCCGAGTGATCTTCATGGACGAGCCGACCGCCGCGCTCGGGGTCGTGCAGACCCAGCAGGTGCTCGAACTGATCCGCCGGGTCCGCGACGCGGGGATCGCGGTCGTGCTGATCAGCCACAACATGCCCCAGGTGCTCGAGGTCGCGGACCGGGTCGAGGTGCTGCGCCTCGGCGCCCGGGTGGCCCGGTTCAAAGCCGCCGACGCCACCGTCGAAGACCTCGTCGCCGCGATGACCAGCGGAACCGCAGAGGAGCGTGCCGCATGACGACCGCCCAGACCAAGGTCGCGGAGCAGCGGCCACCGGCCGCCGACCGTTCGTGGCGGACCGTCGCGGAGCGCCTGCGCCGCGGCGAGACCACCCGGATCTTCGGCGCGCTGGTGCTGCTGTGCGTGGTCTTCTCGGTCCTGCGCCCGCACGCGTTCCCGACCTCGGGGAACATCGTCAACATCGCCTCCGACGCCGCCGTCCTGCTCGTCCTGGCGGTCGGCGCGACGTACGTCATCCTCACCGCCGGCATCGACCTGTCGGTGAGCGGCGTGCTGGTGTTCGCCGGCGTCATCTCCGCCAAGGTCATGCACGGGCTCGGCGGGCAGTCCGTCGGCGTCCTGCTGGTCGGCCTGCTCGCCGCGCTGGCGGCTGGGCTGGTGTGGGGTCTGATCAACGGCTTCCTCGTGGCGAAGGCGCGGATCCCCGCGCTGATCGTCACCCTCGGCACCATGGGCGCCTCCCAGGGCGTCGCGCTGCTCATCACGAACGGCGTCGACGTGCGCGACGTGCCGTTCAACCTGGTCATGAGCGTCGGCTCCGGCACCGTCGCCGGGGTGCCCTGGCTCGTCGTGATCGCGCTCGTTGTGGCCGTCATCGGCGGCGTCATCCTGTCGCAGACCCGGTTCGGGCGCTACACGTACGCGGCCGGCTCCAACAAGGAGGCGCTGCGGCGCACCGGCGTCGACGCCTCCCGTCACCTCATCAAGGTGTACGCCGTCGCCGGGCTGCTCGCCGGCCTGGCCGGTTACCTGTCGCTGGCACGGTTCGCCACGACGACCCTCGGTGGCCACGCCACCGACAACCTGTCCACCATCGCGGCGGTCGTGATCGGCGGTACCAGCCTCTTCGGCGGCCGCGGACTCATGATCGGCACCGTCATCGGCGTCTTCATCCCCACCGTGCTGCAGAACGGCTTCGTCGTGCTCGGCGTCCAGGCGTTCTGGCAGCAGGTCGCGGTCGGAGTCGTTCTGATCGCCGCCGTCTACCTCGACCAGATGCGCCGGGCCGCCCGAGAACGGCCCTAGTACCCCAGGAGGAATCAATGCGGACCATCGGTGTGCTCGGAGCGGCCGCGGCGCTGGCAGTCGGCCTGGCCGCCTGCAGCAGCGGCGGAGGCTCCGGATCCGGTACGACCGGCGGAAGCGTGAAGGGGAAGACCATCTCCTTCGTGCCGGGCGTCTCCGGAGACAGCTTCTACATCACGATGCAGTGCGGCATCCAGGCGGAGGCCGCCAAGAACGGCATGAAGGTCGACATGCAGGCGCCGCAGCAGTTCGACGCGTCGCTGCAGACCCCGATCGTCAACGGCGTCATCGCCAAGAAGCCGGCCGGGATGCTGATCGCTCCGACCGACGCCAAGGCGATGGTGCCGCCGCTGCTGCGGGCCAAGCAGGCCGGGATCACGATCGGCCTGGTGGACACCACCCTCGCGCAGAGCGGCCTCGCCGTCACCGGCGTGTCGACCGACAACAAGGCGGGCGGCGCGGCGGCCGCGGACGCCCTGGCCAAGCTGATCGGGCAGAAGGGCAAGGTGCTGGTCATCGCTTTCAAGGCGGGCGCCTCGACCTCCGACGACCGGCAGCACGGGTTCGAGCAGGAGATCAAGAAGTACTCCGGCATCCAGTACCTCGGCGCGCAGATCAACGACAACAGCCCCGCCAAGGCCGCCTCGATCATCTCCGCCACCCTGGCCGCCCACCCCGACCTGACCGGCGTGTTCGCCACCAACCAGTTCGCCGCCGAGGGCGCGGCCACCGGCCTGCGCAACGCGGGCAAGCAGAACAAGGTCAAGGTCGTCGGTTTCGACGCCGGCCCCGTTCAGGTGCAGCAGCTGCAGCGCGGTGACGTGCAGGCGCTCGTGGCCCAGCAGCCATACCAGATCGGCACCCAGGCGGTCGACCAGCTCGTCGCGTCCCTCACCGGCAAGAAGCCGACGGCTGAAATCGGGACAACGACCACGACGATCACCAAGGATGACTTGTCGACCGACACAGGACGGCAGGCCGTCTACAAGACCACCTGCTAGCCGCGGGCCTCGGCCCGCCTGGAAGAGAAGGGACCGTGGTGGCACCGACTGGTGACTCCGCCCGACGGGCCGGACGCCCTCCGTACGCCGCGCAGCGCCGCCAGCTCCTGCTGCGGACGCTGCGCGACACGGGACGCATCGACGTCACGGACATGGCCGACCGCCTCGACGTGTCGACCGAGACGATCCGCAAGGACCTCACCGAGCTCGAACGGCAGGGCCTGCTGCACCGTGTGCACGGCGGCGCGGTCGCCGTGGAGGACCTGTCGTTCGAGCCGGCCGTCGGGGCGCGCACCGAGTACACCGACGAAAAGCGCCGGATCGGCCGGGCCGCCCTCGCCGAGGTGCCCGCGGAGGGGTCCGTGCTGATCGACGCCGGGTCCACCACGGCCTGCCTCGCCGAGGTCATGCCCGCCGACCGCGACCTCGCGGTGTTCACCAACACCCTGACCATCGCGATAACCCTGACGACGCGGCCCCGGCTGACCGTGCACACCCTGGGGGGCCGGATCCGCAGCCGCACGTTCGCCGAGGTCGATAACTGGGCCGTCCGCGCCCTCTCGGAGATCCGCGTGGACGTGGCCTTCCTCGGCACCAACGGCTTCACCGTGGAGGACGGCCTGCGCACACCGGACGAGTCGGAGGCGACCGTGAAGCGGCTCATGCTCAAGGCCGCCCGCCGACGCGTCCTGCTCACCGACCACAGCAAGCTCGGCCGGATCAGCCTGTTCAAGTACGGGGATCTGGCCGAGATCGACCTTCTGATCACCGACACCGGCATGCCGGACGCCGACGTCCGCAGGCTCGAGGACGGGGGAGTGAAAGTGATACGGGCATGATCGTGACCGTCACGCCGAATCCGAGCGTGGACCGGACTCTCACCGTGGAACGGATGACCCACGGGGACGTTCTGCGGGCCACGAGCAGTTGGAGCGAGCCCAGCGGCAAGGGCGTCAACGTGTCTCTCGCCCTGCGCGGCCACGGCTACGCCACCCAGGCCGTCATCCCCATCGGCGGCGCCGAGGGCGCGCGCCTGGAGGCGATGCTGCGCGCGGCGGGCCTGGACTACGTCCCCGTCCCGATCGACGGCGAGATTCGCAGCAACGTCAGCGTCCTGGAACCCGACGGCACGGTCACCAAGGTGAACGAGCCCGGTCCGGAGCTGTCGGAGGCCGAGCTCAAGGCCCTCATCGATGCGGTCGCCGTGATCGGTGAGCGGGCCGAGTGGATCGTCGGCTGCGGCAGCCTACCGGTCGGCACGCCCGCGGGCTTCTACGCCGACATGGTGGCCGCCGCGCGCGGCACCTCCGCGCGCATCGCCGTGGACAGCTCCGGGCCATCGCTGACGGCCGTACTGGCGGCCGGACCCGACCTGATCAAGCCGAACGCGGCCGAGCTCGCCGAGGCCGCCGGCCGCCCGGTCGAGACCCTGGGCGACGCCCTCACGGCGGCCCGCGTCCTGCAGGACCGGGGCGCGAAGTCCGTCCTGGCCAGCCTCGGCCCGGACGGTGCGGTGCTTGTCGAGGGCGGCGACGCCGTGCACGGCGAAGCGTACGTCGCGGAGACCCGCAGCACCGTCGGCGCGGGCGACGCCCTGCTCGCCGGGTTCCTCGCCGCGGGCGGGCACGGGCCGGAGGCGCTGCGCTCGGCGCTCGGCTGGTCGGCCGCTGCCGTACGGCAGCCGGGCACCGTGCTGCGCGCGGACGGCACCGGCACCACCGCCGAGGTCATCCTGCACGACCGCATCGACGTCGGCCGCCGCCTGCGCCACTCGTAGGGGCCGTTCGCGCGTCGCCATCGGCACGCCGGTGGCGCTGGTCGTGTGAAAGCCACTCCTCCTGTTCCCGCGGGTGACGTCGCCCGGGCTCCCCCGACCCGCGGGGTGACCGATCACCTCCGCCGGCCGGCATCGCCGGCGGCGTGCGGCTTGCCCCCTCGGCGTGGCCCGCGACATGGTCGAGGCGGCGCGCCGGGCGTACGAGTCCGGCATTCCGGTGGCCCAGAGCGAAAGGACCGGGCATACGGAAGCGAGGAGGCCGTGGCCGGGTCGTGACCGCTCTCGGCATCGCCATCGTGACCGTCGCCGCCACGGGCGGGTGGACGACACGGCCGTCCCGCCCGGCGGCCGGCGATTCGCAGGCCGCGGGACCGGCCGCGACATCGAGGGCTCGGGGTCTATGTTCGATGCCGGTTGACCAGGGGCTTTTCGGGCTGGTGGCGAGGGCGAACCGGTGGCCCCGCGGCGTCCCTGGCCCTCGGCGTGGCCTGACCGGTGATTTTTCCGCGCCGTGCTGGTCTGTACGCCGAGTACAGATTCACAGGAGGCTGACGCCATGCGGAGACTGACCTTTGGTATGAACCTGAGCCTGGACGGCTACATCGCCGCGCCCGGCGACGACCTCGGCTGGAGCGTGCCGAGCGACGAGCTGTTCCAGTGGTGGTCCGACCGGGTGGGGGCGACGGGCCTGGCGCTGTACGGGCGCAAGCTGTCGGAGACGATGAGCTCCCACTGGCCGATCGCCGACCAGCGGCCTGGCGCCACGCCGGCGGAGATCGAGTTCGCCCGCCGCTGGCGGGACATGCCGAAGGTGGTGTTCTCCTCGACGACCAGCACGGTCGGCTGGAACACCCGCCTGGTCACCGGCGACGCGGTCACCGAGATCACCCGGCTCAAGGGCGAGGATGGCGGCCCCATTGACATCGGCGGCGCCACACTCGCCGGGGTGGCGATGCGGGCCGGGCTGATCGACGAGTACGTGCTGGTCACCGCACCGGTCTTGGTGGGCAGCGGCACGCCGTTCTTTACGGCCCTGGACAACTGGGTGAACCTGACCCTGATGGAGACCCGGACGTTCCCCGACGGCGTGATCCTGACCAGGTACGAGACCAGGCGCTGAGTACCCAACCTCGGATCGGCCCGTGCTTCAGGCCACCCAATCCCACCAGCGGCGGCCGCAGCGGCGACGGTGAGGCCGTCGAGGTTGTTCCGGTCGCTACGCCCATAGCTCACGCTGTGCCGGCGGCGGCGAGCGTGACGGACACATCCCCGAGCTCGAGGGCAAGTCGATCACCTCCAGCGAGCTGCTGCTGCGCTACCTCCCGGACGCCATGCTCGTGAAGGCGTTCAACAACATCTTCTTCAAGCACCTGCTGGCACTCGCCCGCCCGGCCGGGGCGACCGACCGCTCTTACCTGCCGATCGCCGGGGACTCCGCGCCGGCGAAGGCGGCGGTGACCGAATTCATCGAATCCATCGGGTACGGCGTGGTGGACGCGGGACGGCTGGCCGATAGCCGGCGGCAGGCGACGGGCACGCCGGTGTGGGGGACCCCATACGGGCAAAGGCCGGAACTCACCGCCAACACGCCCGATCGTCCACCGCGGCCACGATGGAAGATGATCTTGCTCACCGCATCGTCATCGGGCGGCCGGCACCCCTTGCCGTCACCGTCCTCCGAACCGAGCCGCATCCTCCGGGGCCGGATCCGCCGGGCGGTCGCTCGTCGTTCGCCCCTGTGAGTACTCGATGCGGGCGAGCACCTTGTCGGAGATCCGTTGCAGCGTCCGCAGGTCGTCCGGGGTCAGGACGTCGACGAACAGGTCCAGCACCCGGGCCACGTGTCCGGGTGCAGCGTCCGCCAGGTGGGCGTAGCCGGCTTCGGTCAGGATCGCTTGCGTGTACCGCCCGTTGTGCGGGTCGGGCTCGCGGCGCACGAATCCGCGTTTCTCGAGCCGTCCCATCATGTGGGACAGGCGGGACAGCTCCGTGTTGGCCAGGAGCGCGAGCTCGCTCATTCTCATGCGGCGCTCGGGCTGATCGGACAGGTGTGCCAGCACGTGGTACTCGAAGAAGCTGAGCTTCGAGTCCTGCTGGAGCTGCGACTCCAGCGCCGCCGGCAGTCGCTGGAGGAGCCTCATGAACCCGCGCCACGCCGCCAGCTGATCGGTGGTGAGCCAGCGTGGCTCGGAAACCTTGGACTCCTCTTGGACAGACACGTGCGCAGTCTACCGAGCAACCTCACTTGAAGATTCAAGTGAGGTTGCTCTACGCTGTCACTTGAACATTCAAGTGAAAGCCCCGCTCGGATCGGAAGGACCGTCCATGAGCAACGTGAAGATAGCCATCATCCTCGGCAGCACCCGCCCCGGCCGTAACGGCGAAGCGGTGGCGAACTGGGTGCTGACCAAGGCCAAGGAGCGCGCCAACGCCGACTACGAGCTGATCGACCTGCTCGACTACCCGCTGCCGCATCTGGACGAGGCCGTGCCTGCGAGCCGGGGCGTGTACGCCGGCGAGCACACGAAGGCCTGGTCCGCCAAGATCAAGGAGTTCGACGGGTACGTCTTCGTCACCCCGGAGTACAACCACTCGACCTCTGGGGTGCTGAAGAACGCCATCGACTACCTCTACACGGAGTGGAACAACAAGGCCGCCGCCTTCGTGTCGTACGGCTCGCTCGGCGGTACGCGGGCGATCGAGCACCTGCGGGCGATCTCGAGCGAGCTGCAACTGGCCCACGTGCGCCAGCAGCTCTCCTTCTCGTTGCTCACCGACTTCGAGAACTTCTCGGTGTTCAAGCCTTCCCCGATGCACGACAACTCTGCTTCCGTCCTGTTCGACCAGCTCGAGTCCTGGGCCGGCGCGCTCAAGTCGGTTCGCAGCTGAGATGAAGCTCTCCGGCCTCGAAGAGCACTTCGTCACCGCCGACGTGGTCGCGGCGTGGAAGCGGCGCGACCCCCAGCTCGCCGAACCGATGATGAAGTGGGCCGTCGCCAGTGACATCACGCCGGCGCTGCTGGATCTCGACGGCGGACGCATCGCCGCGATGGACGACGCCGGGATCGACGTGTCGGTGCTGTCCCTCACGACACCGGGGCTGCAGAACCTCGACACGGCGGAGGCGGTCGCCCTGCAAGGACCCACGAACGACGCGATCGCCGCCGCCGTGCGCCGCCACCCCGGGCGCTTCCAGGGGTTCGCGGCGCTCGCCACCTCCGCTCCATCGGCCGCAGCCGCCGAACTGCGGCGCGCGGTCACCGAGCTGGGGCTCAACGGCACGCTCGTCAACGCCAACTCCGGTGGCCGGGCCCTGGACGCGCCTGAATTCTGGGACGTCTACGAGGCTGCCGAGGACCTGCGCGCGCCCGTCTACCTGCACCCGAGCGTTCCGTTCCCGGCCGTCACCGAGGCCTACTACCGCGGCTTCGGCGCACCGGTGGACAGCATGCTGGCCACCGGTGCGTTCGGCTGGCACTACGATGCCGGGCTGACCGTGCTCCGGATGATCATCGCCGGCGTCTTCGACCGGTTCCCCGAACTGCAGGTCATCCTGGGGCACTGGGGCGAAGTCGTGCTGTTCTATCTGGACCGCATCGCGGCCATGGACAAGCTCACCGACCTGCGGCGCCCGATCGCGGAGTATTTCCGCTCGAACATCTTCATCACCCCGGGCGGCATCTCCAGCCACAAGTATCTGCGGTGGAGCCTGGAGACGGTGGGGATCGAGCGGATCATGTACGCCTCCGACTACCCGTTCAACAGAGAGCATGCCGGATCCGCGAAGCGCTTCCTGGACACGGCGCCGATCGGCGAGGCCGACCGCGAGCGCATCGCCTACCGGAACTGGGAAGAGCTCGTCGCCGGTATCCGACGCTGACCGATCGCGCCGAAAGGGCACGTCGACTTCATGCCCTGACGCGTCACCGCGCCCGTCCAAGCCGCGCTCTCTTCGCACCGAAAAGGAGCCAAGGCACATGAGCCAGGCCCAAACCCGGCTGCAGGTCGTGTTCGCCGATCTGCGCCGCGCCATAGACGACGTCATTCTGAAGCACCAGGTAACCCTCGAGGAACTGCTCGCCGCCATCGAATGGCTGCAGCAGGTCGCCGACGCCGGCGAACTGCCGTCCGCGAGCATCTTCTTCTACAAGACCGTCCTGAAAGCAACCGCGGGCGCGACTTACGCCCATCCGGAGAAGGACGGCGCGAGCCACTGGGAGATGGAGGGCCCCGCCCACCGCCCCGGCGCTCCTGTCCTGCACAGCCCCGCTGTGCTGCCCATGCGCTCCGACGAACCCGGCGAACCCCTCATCGTGTCCGGGACTGTGCGCACCACCACAGGCGACCCGTTGCCCGGAGCGGCCCTCGAGATCTGGCAGATCGACGCCGACAACGTCTATTCCGGCATAGACAGCAGCGACTTCGAGCCGCTGCACATCCCCAACGACTCCACCGGCATCCCCGCCGACAATCTCCGCGCCAGGATCATCGCCGACGCCGCCGGCCGCTACGAGTTCCGCACGGTGATGCCCGGCACCGAAACCTTCGGCCTGGCCGTGGACAGCCCGCTGGCCGCGCTGACCCAGGCGTTGCAGCTCGAAGGCCTGCGCCCGCTGCACATCCACTCCATCATCTCCGCGGACGGGTGCCTGCCACTGACCACCCAGATCTACTTTGACGGCGACCCACTGGTCGACAGCACCGTCGAAGGCCCCGTCCCCGCCGATGCGGTCAAGGCGACCACCCGTCACGACGACCATCTTGCTCGCGGCCTCGACCGGCCCTACCGCACCCTCACCTACGACTTCGTCCTGCGCCCCACTGCCGAAGGCACCGCGCTCACTGCGCGGTGAACGGTTCAGAGTCGGCACACGCACACGGAGAGAGACGAGGACCTGCGATGAAGAAGGCACGTATGAATGCTGCTTCCGATCCCGCGGCCGTCTACGACCGGTTCATGAAAGAGCAGGCTCCCGCCAGTCGCGGTCAGCGTCGCTGGACGCCGGCCGATGGCCCAATGCCCGCGCTCTACCTCAGCCATGGCTCTCCAGCGCTGTTCGAGGACGCGTTGTGGATGAGCGAGTTGTTCGCCTGGTCCCAGGCGCTACCCAAGCCGACAGCGATCCTGATCGTCAGCGCGCACTGGGAATCGGCGCCGCTCGGCCTGTCGGCGTCGGGTCCGCGCACCCCGTTGGTCTACGACTTCGGGGGCTTCGCCCAGCGGTACTTCCGGATGACCTATGAAACGCCGGACGCCGGCGCACTGGCCGCCCGCGTCATGGCCTCAATGCCGGACAATGAACCGGTCCACCAACACGCCGTCCGCGGCCTGGACCACGGCGCGTGGGTCCCGCTGAAGACCATGTACCCCTACGGCGACGTACCAGTCCTACAGATGTCCTTGCCCACCCACGCCCCCGCCCGGCTGATGAACATCGGCCGTCGGCTGCGGCCCCTGCGCGAGGAAGGCGTGCTCGTGATCGGGTCGGGTTACATGACGCACGGGGTTCCCTTCCTCACCCGGGACCAGTTCGTGCACAACATCGTGCCGCCCTGGTCCGCCGACTTCGACGCCTGGGCGGCCGACGCCCTCGCCCGTGGTGACGTCGACACCTTGGCCGGCTACCGCAGCCTCGCCCCCGCAGTGCACTACGCGCATCCCACCGTCGAGCATTACACGCCGATGTTCGTCACCCTCGGGGTCGCGACCGACGCCGAAGTGCCCGTACGGACGACGATCGAGGGCTACCGGTTCGGACTGTCCAAGCGGTCCTTCCAAGTCGCCTGATCCGAGCCGGCGGCCACACGTCGTTGTACTCGAATCTCATCGAGCAACTCGGCGATGTCGACCACCCGGAGCGACCACCGCCGCCAAACCGCCCTGAAACGGAAACTGGGCGCTCTCGGTGCTACCGAGAGCGCCCAGCTCCTTGCCGGTGTGCCGCCAGGGACTTGAACCGCGAACCCGCGGATCAAGAACAGGCGCCGGTGGTTGAACCAGTCCACGTACTCAAGCGTGGCCGGTTCGACATCATCGGCGGTGCGCCATGGGCCGCGCCGGTGGAGGAGTTCGGTCTTGTACAGGCCGATGGTGATTTCGGCCAGGGCGTTGTCGTATGAGTCACCAGTGGAACCCGACCGAGCGCACAGCGCCGGCGGCGAGCCGCTGGGTGTAGCGGATTGAGGTGTACTGGCTGCCACGATCCGAGTGATGCACCAATCCCTCCAACGTCGTGTCGCGCCGCCAGACCGCAACCCACAACCGGTTCGGGCCCGCTGCGGTGAAGTCGCGTTTGACCAGAAGAGCATCGAGGTGACCTACCGGATCTACGGTCACCTGGTGCACAGGACTGCCGGTCAGGTAGTGCTTTCGCTTGATCCCTGCGGTGCGGCACACCCTGGGCCGGTGAGCCGTGGAGAGGAACGCGTCGGCATGCGGCCGGGCGCTGACCGCCGGCCTTGCGTCCGCCCGCGTTCGCGCGGTCGGCCCGGCGCCGGCCGGTGTCGCACGACGAGAGGCGTCAGCTTCGCGCAGGCTCCTCGAAGCCTGCCGCGGTCCATCCGGGCGTGATGTCCTCGCGCTGCACGTCCGTGTTCCGCACCGTGTCGCCGCAGACTCCACAGACGGTGTGGACCACCAGGTCATGGTCCTTGTGCCGCATGCGGACGGGCGGGGAGGTCACAGCCCAGCGGTCACCCCAGCTCATGAGCGCGCTGGTGACATCCGCCAGTTCACGCCCGGCTCGTGTCAGGTAGTAGCCCTGACGCTGGCCGTCGTCCGGGAGTGGGCGCCGTTCGAGGACGCCGTTTTCGACGAGTGCCTTGAGCCGGGCGGCCAGACGGTCCGTCGGCGCGCCGGTGTTCTTGGCGATCTGACGGAACCGATGATTTCCGAGCATGACCTCACGGATCGCCGGGAGAGCCCAGCGATCGCCCACGATCTTGAGGGCGGCGGCAAGGGAGCAGGGGCGTCCGGGGAGGTCCCGGGGATCGATTCGCGTAGTCACACCACCCATACTGCCCCCAGGGGTTTGATTATCAAATTGATTCTTGGTTGACTACCGCCATGGACATGTCGCTTGGATTTCCAAAGCGTTCCCGACTGGGCTCCCTCGTGGTCCTCCTGGCCGTTTTCATGACCAACCTCGACCTGTGGATCGTGAATGTGGCGCTTCCCGCCATGGGCGCGAGCTTCTCCGGTCCGGCACGCGCAGCGAGCCTCGCGTCGCTGTCCTGGGTCCTCAACGGCTACGCGATCACCCTCGCGGCACTCCTCGTCGTCGCCGGGCGCGTTGGCGACCGGATAGGCCAGCGCCCCGTCTTCCTGACCGGTGTGACCGTCTTCACCCTTGCCTCTCTGGGGTGCGCCCTTGCCCCGAACCTGACGGTTCTCGTAGTCGCTCGGGTGGTGCAGGCCATGGGTGCCGCCGCTCAGCTGCCGACCTCACTGGCCCTGCTGCTGGCCACGGTGCCGGCCGAGGGACGTACACGCGCTACACGCGGATGGGCGGCGACCGGCGGGCTGGCCGCCGCTGCCGGACCGGTGGCCGGTGGCCTCCTCGTGCAGGTCGACTGGCGGTGGGTCTTCGTGATCAACCTACCGATCGGGATCGCCGCGCTCGTGGGGGGCCGCGCAGCGCTCCCGGCCGCCGGCGCCCGGGAGACCGGGCGGCTTCCCGATCTCGTCGGCGCGGTTCTGATCACGGCGTCCATCGCCGCGCTCTCCGGGGCGCTGGTGGAAGGTCCCGACTGGGGATGGACCACCGGTGGAACAGTGTCGTTGCTGGTTCTGGCCCTGCTCGCGGCGGCTCTCTTCGTCGCGCGGTCCCTGCGGCACAGCCATCCGCTCTTCGAACTGCACCTCCTGCGGCTTCCGCGCTTCGGCGTGGCGAGCTTCGGATCGTTCGTCTTCGGTGCGGCCTTCGCGATCATGTTGCTGTCCAACGTGTTGTGGTGCCAGGACGTCTGGCGCTGGAGCGCGGTGCGTACGGGCCTCGCGCTGGCGCCGGGCCCGGCTCTAGTTGTACTGACCCGTGAGGTTGGTGACGCGGCTGGCGGGTGGAAGGCCTCCGAGTGCGGTGTGGCTGCGGTGATGGTTGTACATGTGCAGCCAGGGTGCAAGGGCGGCGCGGCGTTCGGCTTCTGAGGTGTAGGGGCGGGCGTAGGCCCATTCGTCGGCCAGGGTGCGGTGGAAGCGTTCGACCTTGCCGTTGGTCTGGGGCCGGTAGGGGCGGGTGCGCTTGTGGGTGATGCCGGCGGCGGTGAGGGCGTCGCGCCAGGCGAAGGATTTGTAGCAGCCGCCGTTGTCGGTCAGGATCCGCCGCACGGTGATCCCGCAGCCGGTGAAGTAGGCGTGAGCGCGTTGGAAGAACGCGACGGCGGTCTCTTTGCGTTCGTCGTCCAAGATCTCGGTATAGGCCAGGCGGGAGTGGTCATCGAGGGCGGTGTGCAGGTAGCCATAGCCCAGGTGTGCTCCGCCGTGCCGGTCGCGGGTGGCGCCGGGGGTGGTGGCCCGGTTGCGTTTGCCGGGGCCGCGGCCGGTGACGCGCCAGCCGCCGCCGTCGGGGATGTTGCCCAGTTTCTTGACGTCGATGTGGATCAGGTCCCCGGGCCGGTCGTGTTCGTAGCGGCGGATCCGGCGGCCGGTTCCTCGGTCCAGGCAGGTCAGGCGCGGGCAGTGGTAGCGGGTCAGGACCCGGTGCACCGTGCTGGGGTTCAGGCCCAGCCGGCCGGCGATCCGGGCCGGTCCCAGCCGGTGGGTCAGGCGGAGTTTGATGATCCGCTGCTCGGTTTTGCGCGGGGTCCGGGACGGGTTGTGGTGCGGACGGCTGGAGCGGTCGGTCATCCCGGCGGCGCCCTGCTGCCGGTACCGGTCCGCCCACCGCTTGGCCGTCGTGGCCGAGACCTGGAACCGCTCGGCCGCCCGTGCCAGCGGCCACTTGTCCTCCACGACGCAACGCGCCAGCTCCAACCGGCCCCGGGGCGTGAGTTTGGCGTTAGCGTGGACCATCAAGGACCTCCAGGACGAGATGTGCATGTTGTGGTGACACACACCTCGCCAGGAGGTCCTCCCTATTTCAAGATCATCCAGCCGTGTCGCCGTTACCAACGTCCGTGGTCAGTACACCTAGTGCCGGTGGTCACCGTGCTGACCACCCGCGTCGCGCGCCGCTTCGGGCACGGCCCGCTGGTGCTGGTCGGCGGCTTGTTGTTCGCCGCCGGCATGGTGTGGCGCGCTGGCTTCGTGTCCGTCTCGCCCGACTATGTCGGTGACCTTCTACCGAGTCAGGTGCTCGGTGGCCTGGGCGTCGGCCTGGCGGTGGGAACCCTCATCGCCGCCGGTGTGCACGCGCTTCCGGCCGACCGTGCGGCCACCGGCTCCGCTCTCGTCAACTCCGTACGGCAGATATCGGCGACGGTCGGCGTCGCGGTTCTGGTGGCAGTGGTCGGTTCGCACGTCGTTCCCGACTCGCGGGTCGATTTCCGGGTTGCCTGGGGCATCGCGGCCGGACTGAGCGTGCTGAGTGCGGCCGTCGGCGTCAGGCTTAGCCGCGACAACGGCGGCAACCGGGCGCCCGCCGGCGCACGGGGTGACGCCGGCTCCACACGACCGCTGACTGATGCGCGCTGAACCGTCCCGCGAGCAGTGGATCAGCGGCGAAGACGGCGCTCTCGTTACACCAAGGCAGTGGCGCCGAGTTCGTACACCGACTCTCACCGCCCGCCGTTCAGACGCACGGCGACCGTGCTGAACGCGGCACGCTGACCCCTGGAGTTTGCGGCGCGGAGCTGCGCGTTCGCCCCGAGGAACTGCGGAGCCGGCGTACGCCGTACCAGTTGATCGCCTACTGCCTGAGTAAGAGGGGCTACATCATCGGGTGGCGGATTCGCCTTCTGCCCTCTTGCGCGGCACTGCGTCGATGGGTAATCAGGTCCGCAGAGGCTGAGCGTCGTCGACGCCGGCATCGGAGGCAACCGGGTCCTCACCGACGGCCCTGCGTCCGGCATCCCGAACATTCACGACCAGGCTCCCTCCTGCCGCGCCCGTACCCCCAGCAGCCGCAGGTCGATCGCGTCGGCCATCAACGGGGGCCTCACCAGGGCATCGCGAACGCCCACGTGCGTGCAGTGCGGTGATGGCCTCCTCGACCTGCGGGGCGTGCGGACGCGTGGCGGCGTGGGCGGCGACACCGACCGACAAGGTGCCGGCTTCGTCGGGCTCGCGGTCATGACCGGCCGACAGCAGCCGCACTCGGCGGGGAGCGTGGCCGACACGTCGACGACCGTGATCCGATCGCTGCCAGGCGAGCCGTGAGCGGAGCCCCCAGGCCGGCGGCTCCCTCGATTGCCCAGGTCGCCTCCGGCCGGCGCCGGGCGAGCGTGCGCAGCCGCCGGTAGATCGGACACGGCGGTCGTCGGATCCGGATCCTGGGCGCGAGACACGCGTCATCGCCTGATCAACCCAGCCCCTGCCGAAGAGCTGCACCCTTCAGGGTTCGCCACGACCCGTCGGCTGAGGGGCAGCCCAGTCTGTCGGTGTCCAGGGGATCGGCCACTCATTCTCGGTGCTGTCGAGCCGCTGCTGCGCAACGGACGCCCTGGGGTGACCGATTTTCTCGAAGAGGTTAAGTGCTTGCTGCCAGGCGTGACGGGCGCGGTCGAAGTGGCCGGCGGTGGCGTGGGTCTCGCCGGTGCCGAAGAGTGCGTCGGCCTGGAGGAAGGGGTCAGAGAGGAGGAGGGCGAGGTGTTGTTGTTCGCGGTAGAGATCGAATGCGCTGTCGAGGTCTGTGCCGACAAGGTGGAACCAGGCGAGATTGCCGATGGCCAGCACTTCGCCGCGGCGGTAGCCCAGCTGCCGGTAGATCGCGAGGGCCTGATGAGTATCGGCGAAGGCTTGAGTCAGGCGTCCCAAGCGTTGTTGCAGCACCCCCCGGTTCAACAGCGCCGTTGCGCGGGCCCGATGCGTGTCTTCGCCGTGGAGCAGGCCAAGGGCCTGGGTGAAGAGGGCGACGCTGTGCTCATGATTGCCCCGTTGGCATTGGACCGTGCCGTAGTCGATCAGGGCTGAGCCCTCGCCAGAAGGGTCGACGACAGTGCGGTAGATCTCGAGCGCCCTCAGGCAGCTGTCTTCTGCCTCGTCGAGGCGGTCCATCCTCCAGTAGGCGCTGCCAAGTCCGGACAGCATCAGGGCCTCGACGGCCTGGTCGCCGGCGGCCCGCGCGGCCACGACAGCGAGTTGCTGTGCGGCGAGTAAGTCGTCGAACTGATTGCGGACGATACAGAACTCCTTCTGGACCGAGGCGAGTTGCCACACGCGGCGGTGAAGTCCGGCTCGGGCAGCAGAGTTCTGGATGGTGGCGAGGTTCTGCCGTTCGTTCTCGAACCACGTCAGGCCTTCGTCGTAGCCGGCGAAACGCCTGGGCCTTGCGGCCTGTTCGGGCGGTAAACCGGACAGGGACGGGGCGCCGATGGCGAGGGCGGCGGCATAGCCGGTGGCCACGGCCCAGGTCGCCAGCCGGGCCACCGGTGCGGTGGGGTCCGGCTCCGGGTCGGCGTCGGCGAGTTCGGCGGCATAAGCCCGCAGCAGGTCGTGGAGTTCGTAGCGGCCGGGCGTGTTCTGGCGGATCAGGTTCTCGTCCTGGAGCTGCTCGAGGGCGACCTCGGCCTCGTGGGCGGGGATGTCGGCGAGCGCGGCGAGGATGGCCGGGGTGAAGTCGGGACCGGGGTGGTGGCCGAGGAGGCGGAAGACGCGCCGGAGCGGCCCGGCGAGGTCCCGGTAGGAGAGTTCGAAGACGGGGCGTATCGCGCGGCCGCCGGCGCGGATCGCCTCCAGCCGCCCGGCCTGCATCCGGTCGGCGTGCTCGGCAAGGCTCCACGCGGGCCGGGAGCGGAGCCGCGCGGCAGTCAGTGCCAAGGCCAGCGGGAGACGGTCGCAGTACTCCACGATCCGGGTGGCCGCGTCGGGTTCGGCGGTGACGCGGTCCCGTCCGGCGATCCGCTTCAGCAGGTCGAGTGATTCGGCGTCGGTGAACGTGCCGATCAGGTGCGGGGTCACGCCGTCAAGGCCGGCAAGGCTACGGCGGCTGGTGATCAGCACCAGGCAGGTCGGGCCGGCGGGGATGAGGTCACGGACCTGGTGCTCGTCGGCGGCGTTGTCGAGCAGGATCAGCGCACCGCGTTCGCGCAGCCGGTCGCGGTACATCGCCGCCCGCTCCTCCCGGCTCACGGGGATCTGCTGTGCGGGCACACCGAGCTGCCGCAAGAACGCCTCCAGTACCGCGGCGGGGTCGGCGGCCGGGACATCAGGGTCGAAGCCGCGCAGGTTAACGTGTAGTTGGACGTCGGTGAAGTGGCCGGCGCGGACCAACTCGTGGGCGACGCGGACGGCGAGCTGGGTCTTGCCCACCCCCGCCATGCCCTCGATCGCGGAGATGACGACTGTTCGAGCATTCCCGCTGCCGTGTCGGCGTGTAGCCGTTTCGATGAGCCGTGTCAGCTCGTCATCACGGCCGGTGAAGGTCGCGAGCTCCGCGGGAAGCTGACCGAACACACCGACCGGACCGCCTGTCTTCGCCAGTCCGTGGACCTTGACGCACGCCTCCCGCCAGCGAGCCACACCGTCCTCGTCCACTCCCAGCGCCCGGACGATCGCGACCACCAGGTCTAGATCCAGGCGACGCCGGCCGGTTTTGAAGGCGTCCACGACCGTGAATGGCGACACGACCCGCGGAGGCTTCATGAAAGGCCCGGCCTGTCGGGCCAGCGTCCGATAGGACGGCATCCCTGCCCACACGCGCAGCTCACCCAGCAAGCCGATGAATTCCGCCAGATCCGCGGCTTTATCCGGATCCGGCATCACACCCTCGTGTCGCACCACAACACCCGCCCCCGAAAGCCGTACACCCCTGAACAACACGGTAAATGAGTGTGTGTGGGATGTGTGGATTCGTGTGGGAAGCGAGACTTCGCCGGGCTTCCTCCCGCAGAGTGATTGTGCTGCGAGGGCGGGTCATACGACCGGACTAGGTGGCCGAGACCGGTCACGCGTCGCCCCCTCGGTACCAGGTGTGGTCCGGGTGACCGTTCCGGCCGGTCCGGTAACGGTGACCGAACCACTGCGAGAACTCCAAACCCGCCATCGGCACACACAAAGAAGGAGCACACGATAACTGTCGGCAACTGGCTACCAGGCAAGGACCATCCGCTACATCGCGCGATGGCTCACGCCACTGGCCGACTGTCGATGGAGATCGTCCGTGCCAATGGCACATCCCTCAAGGAAAAGGAGTACCAAATGAGGCAACCGTTCTCCGGCCGCCGCCTCGGCGCTGCCACTGCACTGACTGCGGTCACCCTCGTCGCTGGAGGCTTGGCGATGGCGCCGGCCGCATCCGCCGCAGTGACCGGGAAGACCGCGACCACGCCCGTGAAACCGGCGTCGTCGGGCCAGTGCCAATACATCCTCGTCACCAGCGGCTACCCGATAACGACCGCCCGAGCCCAGGCCTGCGAAAACGGAGCTGGAGGTACCTGGTATTCCTGGGAGCTGTGCTGGGCCGGACTCGAAGGAACCAACGTATCGGACTATGTCGTAACGCTGGCCTGCAACGCAGCCGCCGACTGACGGCTCGGGGCGGTCGGCCGCGAAGAAGGGCCGCCGCTCGGGTCCGTGAAACAGTCGCAAAGTAGAGCGTTCACCCAGGTCACCGCCCGTCTCAGAACCGTCTCTCAGAACGCCGAGGTTGTGAGAGACGGTTCTGCGAACGGCGACCTAGGGGAACATCCGTGCCGAACGCACGGCGCGTTGCCCTCGCACAAGGTCGCGACCGCTCTCATCAAATACCGGGGCTCGGCTGAGTTACGGCTCAGGGTCAGGCGCCGGCTTCTTGCTGGTCGGATTCGATGTTGTCGAGGACGGCGCCGAGCAGGCCGGGGAAACGGGCCTCGAACTCATCCATGCGGAGTCTGGCGCTTTGTTGCTGCCCATGGTGACTGCGGAACAGCAGCCCGCATTCCCGCAGGATCCGGAAGTGATGGGAGGTGTTGGACTTGCTGATGCCCAGTTCGCGGCGGATCTCCGAGCACTCGGTCTCCCCGTTGCGGGCCAGCAGGGCCACGATCCGTAGGCGGAACGGATCGCTGAGCCCGTGCATCGCGGCCGCCAGGGTCACATCCGCCGGATCGGCGTGGAAGACATCACGCATGGCTCAAAGATATCCAAAGGTTCAAAGATCGTTGTACCGTTGAACTCGTGTCCGAGCTGAACCCACGGATCTATCTCCTTGCTCTCGGTACCTTCACCGTCGGAACGGAGGGCTACGTGATCGCGGGCGTCCTGCCCGCCGTCGCCCACGACACGCACACCTCGGTCGCGGTGTGCGGCCAAATGGTGACCGTCTTCGCCCTGGCGTACGCGCTCGGCGGACCGCCGCTGATCAGGCTTTTCCATGAAGTCCCGCCGAAGCGGGTGCTGATCGGCGCCGCCGTGTTCTTCGCGGCCGCGAACCTGCTCGCCGCACTCTCGCCCGACATCGCCGTGTTGATCACCGCACGGATACTGGCCGCCGGCGGCGCGGCCCTGTTCCTGGCCCCGGCCGCCGCGGCGGCCGCCGCGCTGACCCCGCCCGAACTGCTGCCCCGGGCGCTCTCGGTCACCGCCACCGGTAACGCGTTGGCGCTGACGGCGGGCGCGCCCATCGGGACCCTGATCGGGTCCGCCTTCGGCTGGCGAGGGTCTTTCCTGTTCGTCACCGGCCTGGCGATCCTCAGTGCGCTCATGGTCGGGGCTTTCCTGCCCGAGGTACCGGCGGCCCCGACGCCGGCCGGCGGCCGGCTCGCACTGCTGGGACACCGGCCGATCCAGTCGGCGCTCGCCACCACCTTCGGCCTGTTTCTTGCCTCCTACACCGTCTACACGTATCTGTCCCCGGTCATGGGCACCGCGATCGGGGCGGGCAGCACCGGTGTGGCCATCTTGATGGTGGTCTTCGGAGCGGGCGGACTCATCGGCGGCCGGATGATCGGGCGCGTGCTCGCCCGCTTCCCGCTGGGCGCGGTGCTGCGAGCCGTCCTGCTCGTCGTCACCATCATGATCTCGCTCCTCGCCCTGCTGACCGGCGTGCACGCGCACACCACGGCCGACACCGTCATCGCGTACCCGATCGTTCTGATCTTCGGTGCGGCATGGTGGTCCGGTGGCATCAGCCAGCAGACCCGGCTGGCCACCCTCGCCCCCGACCAGCGCTCGCTGGCCCTGGGCCTGCAGTTCTCCACCCAGTTCCTCGGCGTCGCAACCGCCGGCGCTGTCGGCGGACTCACCCTCGGGCTCTCCGGGCCCGTCGCCGTTCCCACTGTCGCCGGCATCATCGCCATCGCCACAATCGTGACCATCCAGCACACCCCCAGCCTCACCCTCACGAAAGAGCCGGAAGGGCAGGACCACGCGCCCCACAGCAGACCCGCCGCCCGCTGACGGGGCAGATATCCGGAAGGCCACGCTCGCCCAGTAGCTCTACGACGCGCGAGAGAGAACCGCCCAGCCGATCGCCGACCCGTTCGGTGTGCCGCGCTCGACGGTCTACGGACACCTCGACAAAACAAAGATCTTCCGTGGTCGGCGTCGAACCCGCGCATTTCCTTGCGGTGGTGAGGTCGAGTACGCGAGCGCCAGGCGGTGCTCGCCGCTGTCCGTGCCAAGGACCCGGAGGCGGCGGCTCGCGCCATGCGCGACCATCTGGAGGCGTCCAGGTCGCGTCTGAAGAACGCCTACGACTCCTGAGCGGAACGCCTTCTCGCTGCGCCGACGACGCCGGGCCACCGGGACGGCCGCCGACGATGGTTGAGCCCCACCGCGACCTCAGGGCGGGGGAGAGGGCGCGCGGTGTAGTCTCCGTGTACTACACGTCGTAGTTGTTGGGTGAGGTCATGCGTCCGCCTGGCTGGTTCCGCTTGATGCGCGCCGCGGTTTTCGCCGGGGTGTGCGTCGTGCTGTCCCTGGCCGGCCATGATCTGATGGCCTCCCGTCCGGCACCGTTGTGGGCGGGCGGAGCCGCTGTCGCGGGGGTGACCGCGGTCGGCTACTGCCTGGCCGACCGGCGCCGGTCCGCATGGTGGATCCTGCTGGCGGTCGAGGTCGTCCAGGCGTGCCTGCACGAATGGTTCGCCTGGGCCACTCCCGCCGACCCGGGCTCGGCGCTCGCGCACCCGGCCATGACCATGCACGGCGGCGTGCACGCCGCGGTGGGCTCTGGCATGGCCGTGCCGATGAATCACGGTGCCGGCGCGTCCGGCCTGGGCATGGCCGCGGCGCACACGCTCGCCGGGGCGCTGGTCGCGCTGTGGCTGTACGCGGGGGAGCGGGCCGCCTGGCGGGTGCTCGACGTCCTCGCCGAGGCGGTGCTCCGTCCCGCTCTGCGCGTCCTTCTCCTGCTGGCGCACGCCAATCTCCTGGCGTCGCGGCGGCCCGGCGGTGTACGGCGCCGGCGGGGTGTGGATCAGACGCCCCCGGCCGTGGCCGTGCTGCGGCACGTTCTGGTGCGGCGTGGTCCTCCTCGGGGCATCGGCGCGGTTCTTCGCGCCGCCCTGTGATTCACGGCTCTTCCCCGCGCTCACACAGCGCCTCCGACCGGGTTTCCGCCTGCGCGCGGTCCGGCGTTGCGCCCTGCCTCGGGAACGGGTCGTGGTCACCGTCCCCCTGTACGCACGTACTTTTCCCGAGGAACCCATGTCCTTCCCGCATGCCGCCAAGCGCCTGCTGACCGGAGCCGGTGCCGTCACGGCCGCCGTCGTCGCGCTGGCGCTTCCCGCGTCCGCGCACGTCACCATCAACCCGAACACCGCCGAGCCGGGCGGGTACGGCGCCTTCAACGTCCGCGTCCCCAACGAGGAGACCGACGCCGACACCACCAAGGTGCAGCTGTACCTGCCCACCGACCACCCGATCGCGTCGGTGTCGGTACAGCCGGTGCCCGGCTGGACGGCCGAGGTCACCAAGAGCCGGCTGCCCGAGCCGATCAAGATCGAGGGCGGTGAGCTCACCGACGCGGTCACCGCGGTCACCTGGTCCGGCGGCAGCATCCGGCCCGGGCAGTTCCAGCAGTTCTGGATCTCGCTCGGCCCGCTGCCCACCGACACTCCCAAGCTGTACTTCAAGGCCCTGCAGACCTACACCGACCACAGCGGCAAGACCAGTATCGTGCGCTGGATCGACCTGCCCGGCGGTGGCGCCGAGCCGGAGCATCCCGCGCCGTCGCTCACCCTGGCCAAGGCCGCCGCGCCGCAGGCGAAGCCGATCGTGAAGAAGACCGAAGACGGCGCGGGAACCGCCCTGGGCGCCGCCGGCCTGGTCGCCGGACTCCTCGCCCTCGGCGTCGCGATCGTCGCACTCCGCCGAACCGGCAGGTCGACCGGCGCATGAGGGTCGCTCACCTCCGCCCGGCGGTCAGGTCCGCCGGGCGGCGTTCCCGCATGCTCGCGTTCGCCTGCCTGCCACCGTTCCTGCTCGCCGCCTGCGGCGGCAACCGCCGGGGTCTCCGCTAAGGAGTTCGCGGCCGACCTGCCGACACTGCTCGGGGAGGACGGCGGATGGGTCAGGACCCCCGAGCGGCGCGCCGGGCGGTCGGGCTCGGCGCGGTGATGGGCGCCGCGATGGTGGCGGCGACGCCCGCGTCGGCGCACGCCACCTTGACCTCCTCCTCGCCGTCTCCTGCATCGGCGAGGCGGCCTGGACATCCGGTCGCTGCCGGCCGGGCGTGACGGCCGGACGGACACCGCCTGTCACGTGGCCGCCGGCGTTGCCCTGGCCTCCATGCCCCTCGCCATGAACTCGTGAAACCTGAAACAGACATGCAAGGACGTGAAGTGATGTCCCCTTCCTCGACGAAGCAGCCGGTGACGGCGCTGCCATCTCCGCTGGTCCTGTGTTTCGCCGCGTTCTTGGCCGCGCTGTTCGCGGTCGCGTTCGCCGCCGGACGGCTGGCCGGGCCGGTCGCCCCCGGCATGCACCGCACCGCGCCCGGCACCGTGCCGGCCGGTGGGCGCGACACGGGTGGCATGCCCATGCGGGGAGGGCACCGGTGAGCGCCCAGACCACCGACCTGGCCATCGAGGGGATGACCTGCGGTGCGTGCGTGTCCCGCGTGGAGAAGCGGCTGGGCCGGATCGACGGGGTGAGCGCCGCCGTGAACCTGGCCACCGGCCAGGCCCGCGTCACCCACCCGGCCTCGGTCACCACCGAAGACCTGATCGGCGCGGTGGAACGGGCCGGGTACCGCGGACGTCTGGTACACCACACCCCGGAACAGACCCCCGAGGAGGACCAGACCGGCCGGCGCGCACGCGACCGCGTCATCGTGCTGACCGTGCTCACGGTCCCCGTCCTCGTCCTGTCGATGACCCCGGCGCTGCAGTTCCGCAACTGGCAGTGGCTGTGCCTGGCACTGGCCGCCCCCACGGCCACCTGGGGAGCATGGCCGTTCCACCGGCGCGCGGTGGCCGGCCTGCGGCACGCCACGGCGACGATGGACACCCTGGTCGGCATCGGCGTGGTCGCCTCGTTCGCCTGGTCGGTGTACGCGCTGTTCCTCGGCGGCGCGGGCACGCCCAGGATGCGGATGCCGTTCGCCTGGACGGCCACCGCGGAGGGCGCGAGCGCACACCTGTACCTCGAGGCCGCCACCGGCGTCACGCTGTTCGTCTCGATCGGCCGCTACCTCGAAGCCCGCGCCCGGCGGCGTACCGGATCCGCGCTGGCGACCCTGAACGCGCTCGCCCCCACGGAGGCGCACCTGCCGGACGGCGGTCGCGTCCCGGTCGGGGAACTGCGGCCCGGCCGGCGGTTCCTCGTCCGGCCCGGACAGACCGTCGCCACGGACGGCGTCATCGTCGAGGGAGCCTCCGCCCTGGACACCCGCCTGCTGACCGGCGAGGCGGTCCCGGCCGAGTGCGGTCCCGGAGACCCGGTGACCGGCGGGACCATCAACGTCGGCGGCGCGCTCGTGGTCCGCGCCACCGCCGTCGGCGCCGACACCCGGCTCGCGAAGATCACCGCGCTGGTCGGCGACGCCCAGCTCGGCAAGGCACGGGCACAACGCCGCGCCGACCAGATCGCCGGTGTCTTCGTGCCGATGGTGCTGGCGATCGCGATCACCGCACTCGGGTTCTGGCTCGGCGCCGGGGCCGACCCCGGCGCGGCGATCAGCACGAGCATCGCCGTGCTCGTGGTCGCCTGCCCCTGCGCCCTGGGGCTCGCCACCCCGCTGGCGCTGCTGGCCGCCACCGGAGCGGGCGCCCGCCACGGCGTTCTGATCAGCGGCCCGGACGCCCTGGAACGCCTCGGCCGGATCGACACGGTCGTGCTCGACAAGACCGGCACGCTCACGACCGGCCGGATGACGCTGCTGGCGACCACCACCGCGCGCGGCATGGACGCCGACGAAGCGCTGCGCCTCGCGGGAGCCGTGGAAGCTCTGTCCGAGCATCCGATCGGCCGCGCCATCGCACAGGCGGCACGCTCAGGCGGACCACTGCCCGCGGCGGACGGATTCAGCGCCACCGCAGGCCATGGCGTACGCGGAGTGGTCGATGGCCGGTCGATCGGCGTGGCCCGCTGGGACGGCGAGCCGCTGCCCGCTCCGCTGCGAGCCGCGATCGACCGCGCCGATCACGACGGCCACACCAGCATCCTCCTCCGGGCCGAGGACCGGCCGGTCGCCGTGTTCACGGTCGGGGACGATCTGCGCGACGGCGCGGGGAAGGTCATCGCCCGGCTGCATCGGATGGGACTCCGTACGGTGCTGGCCACCGGGGACCGCCTCGCACCCGCGCGTGCCGTCGCCGACCGGCTGGGCATCGACGACCGGCACGCCGAACTCGACCCGGCCGGCAAGGCCCGCCTCGTCACCGACCTGCGCGCGCGAGGCCGGGTCGTCGCCGCGGTCGGCGACGGCGTCAACGACACCGTCGCGCTCGCCGGCGCGGACCTCGGCATCGCGGTCGCCGACGGGACCGACGCCGCCATCGGCGCCGCCGACGTCACGCTCATGCGCTCCGACGTCGGTGCGATCGCCGACGCCATCACCATCGCCCGCCGCGCGAGCACGACGATCAAGGTCAACCTGGCGTGGGCGTTCGCCTACAACCTCATCACCATCCCCCCGGCCGCACTCGGGCGGCTCAACCCGATGCTCGCCGCGGCCGCCATGTCACTCAGCTCCCTGCTGGTCGCCGGCAACAGCCTGCGTCTGCTGCGCGGGAGGAGGGCATGAGCACCGTACGGGCGACAGTCCTGGCGAGCGCGGTGACGCTGGCGCTGCTGGCGGCCTGGACCCTGACCGGCCTGGCCGGGAGCCCCGCGCGGGTGCGCGTCCTCGGAGCATGGGTGATGGCGCCCACCGCCGAACGGACCGGGGCCTACTTCACCATCACCGATACCGGCGACCAGGCCGACGAACTGCTGGGCGTCAGCACACCGGACTCCTCATCGGCGATGCTCGCCCGTCACTCGTACGCGGCCGGGGTCGGGCGGATGACCATGCTCGACGGAGTGGTCGTCCCCGCCCATACGGACGTGCGCATGACGCCCTACACCACCAACGTCATGATCCAGCCGCGCGGACCACTGCCCGTCGGCCGCGAAGTGCCGTTCACGTTGGTCTTCCGGTACGGCGGCACGGTGCGCGTCACCGCCGTCGTCGTCCCTCCCGGCGCCGCATCTGCCGCCCCCTGACGCTCAAGACCCATCGATCGCGCGAAGGAAACCTCACCATGCCCGTACGCACACCGAACCTGATGGCCCTGAGCGCCTTCACCGCGGCGCTCGTCCTGACCGCGGCCGGATGCGGGAAGTCCACTTCCCCGAGCGGTACGCCCGTGACACATGAGACGGCACCCCGGAGGACCGCCTATCCGTTGACCATCGACAACTGCGGCCAGAAGGTCACGTTCACCCGGCCACCCAGCCGGGTGCTGATCCTCAACGGGACGTCGGTGGCGGAGGTGGAGAGCTTCGTCATGCTCGGGCTGACCGGGAGCATCCTGGCGAACGCCCAGCACTATGGCGTGTCGGACGACCCGTCGATGGTCACCGCGATCAAGGCCCTGCCCACGCGTGGCCTGACGATGAACAAGAACTTCGACGTTCCCGCCGAGCAGGTCCTGGCGGCGAAACCCGATCTGGTGGTCTCCACCTGGTCCGGCGGGTTCGACGCCCGGAGCGGCTTCGCAACGCGTGAGCAACTCGCCGCCGCGGGCATCCGTTCCCTCGTCAATCCGGTCAACTGCGCGAACGGGAAACCGAACGCGTCTCCGGCTGAGAAGGAAGCTCTGCGGCACGCGTCGATCGAATCGTCGTTCCAGTTCATGACCCTGCTCGGACGGATCTTCGACGTGCAGGTCAAGGCCGCGCAGATCGTGGCCGGGCTCCGAGCCCGCGTCCGAGCCGTCCAGGCAAGGACCGCAGGGGCGCCGCCGCGCAAGGTGCTCATCGCGTACCCGGGGATGTCGATGATGAACGCCAACGGTCTGCCCGCGGTCATGACGGGCGGCATCTACGACGACGTCATCAAGGCCGCCGGAGGCCAGAACTCCTTCGCGGGACGAGGAGAGGACACGACACGGACGCTCAACGCCGAACAACTCGCCGCCGCACAGGTCGACGTCCTGGCCGTCGGCGTCTTCACACCCGATGAGAAGCCGGCCGAAGAGGCACGGCGGCTGTTCGCGGCCTATCCGCAGTGGCAGGCGTCGAAGACCGGTACCTACGCGATCGTCTCCGACGGCGTGTACTTGGGGCCGATGAACGCCTGGGCGGTCGAGAAGCTGGCCAAGGTGATCCACCCCAATGGCTGAGCGACTCGACCGGCCGCATCTGGTCTCCGGCCGCACGACAGGCGTACTGATCGCCGGGCTGGCGGCGGCACTGCTCATGGCATCTCTGGTGGCGATTTCGATCGGCTCGGTGACGCTGCCGATCGGCGCGGTGTGGCGGGTGGTCGGCGCGCACCTGACCGGCCGGACCCACGGGATCGATCCGCTCCGCGACCAGGTCGTCTGGCAGATCCGCACCCCACGGGTGCTGCTCGCGGCGGTCGCGGGTGCGGGCTTGAGCGTCGCGGGCGTCGCCCTGCAGGCGCTGGTCCGCAACCCGCTCGCCGACCCGTACGTCCTCGGCGTGTCGTCGGGCGCCTCGCTGGGCGCCGTGCTGGTCGCCGCGCTCGGGACGACGGCGCTCGGCGGGATCGGGGTGACCGGCGCCGCGTTCGGTACCGCCCTGCTGAGCGTGCTGGTCGTCTACCTGCTGGCCCAGCGGGCCGGTCGCCTGCTGGACTCCCGGCTGGTCCTGGCCGGCGTCGCCGTCGGCTATCTGTGCTCGGCCGCGACGAGCTATGTGCAGCTCCGGCTCGATCCCGCGCAGTTGCAGGGCCTGATGTTCTGGCTCATGGGCAGCGTCGCCGGTGGTACCTGGCACAGCCTCGGCGTGCCCACCGCCGTGATCGGCCTCTGCCTGACCTACCTGCTGTCGCAGGCCCGGAACCTGAACGCGCTCGCCGCAGGCGACGACGCGGCCGCAGGATTGGGCGTACCGGTGCAGGCGCTGCGCGTCACCCTGCTCGTCGTCGCCTCGCTGCTGACCGCGACGGTGGTGAGCGTCGCCGGCGGGATCGCCTTCATCGGGCTGATGGTCCCCCACATGGCCCGGTTCATCGTCGGCGGCGACCACCGCCGCGTCCTGCCCGTCGCGCTGCTCCTCGGCGCCGTCTTCCTCGTCCTGGTCGACCTGGCCTCCCGCACGGTCGACCGCCCGGACGAGCTCCCACTCGGGATCTTCACCACCGCCCTGGGCGTGCCGTTCTTCCTGTGGCTGCTGCGGCGCCGCGCCGGGGGGAGGATCTGATGCGACTCACCATCGCGGGCCTGTCCGCCCGCATCGACGACCACCCCATCCTGTCCGACGTCGAGATGACCGCCGAACCCGGAGAGTTCGTCGCCCTCATCGGTCCCAACGGCAGCGGCAAGTCGACCCTGCTGCGTACCGTCTACCGGGCGCTTCGTCCCACCGGCGGGGTCGTGCGTCTGGGCGGTGAGGACCTGTGGGCGATGCGGCCCCGCGAGGCCGCGCGCCGTCGCGCGGTCCTCACCCAGCACGGCGACGTCGACGCCGAACTCTCCGTCGCCGAGGTCGTCACCATGGGCCGGACCCCGCACAAAAGACTCCTCGAACGCGAAGACGGCACCGACCGCGCCATCGTCGGCTCCTCGCTCGAACGGGTCGGGATGGGGGCGCAGGCCGCGCGGCTCTTCTCGACCCTGTCCGGCGGCGAACGACAGCGCGTCCTGCTGGCGCGGGCGCTGGCGCAGCAGGCGCCACTCCTGGTACTGGACGAGCCCACCAACCACCTGGACATCCGCGCCCGGCTGGACCTACTGGACCTCGTCCGCGACCTGGGCCTGACCGTGCTCGCGGCGCTGCACGACCTCGACCACGCCGCCGCTTACAGCGACCGCGTCGTCGTGCTTCAGGGCGGCCGGATCGCAGCCAGCGGCCCGCCGTTGGAGATCCTCACCCCCGAGCTGATCGCACACGTCTTCGGAGTCCGCGCGCACATCGGCCCCCACCCCATCACCGGCCGGCCACACATCGCCGTGGCCTCGCGACCGGAGTGAGCGTTCGGCCCGACTCGAGGCCACCGGCGCGAGCCCTTCCCCGTCCGCCGGCTCGTGACCACGCAGTCGAACGGCGTCGGTGCCGGTCACGCCGTGGGGCGGGGCCCTGCGGCGCGGCGGAGCCGGTTGGCGATCGCGAGTCCCAGCCCTTCCTCTGCCGGCAAGGAGGCGATGATGAGGTCGCACCCTCGCTGGTCGAGCTCGCGCAGGAACCCGTACAGCCCGCGCGCATAGGCGGCCATCGAGTCGGGGACCGCCACTACGGTGTGTGCCTTCACCGGAGCGTCGGCGAAGGCCGGGGGAAGAAAGACGCCCACCTGGTGCCCTCGCTCCTGCGCGCTCTCGGCTTCGGCGGCGATGTCCTCGGGCTCGACGAGGATGACCTGCGCACGCGGCGCGTAGTGCGAGGGGTGCTGGCCCGGCACCCGGATGCGGCTGGTCGAGTGGACCGCGAGCGGGCGGCCCAGCGCCGCTTCGAGGTCCTCGCGCGTCACCCCGCCGGGCCGAAGAATGCTCGGAATCTCGCCCGTGGCGTCGACGATCGTCGACTCGACGCCGACGTCGCAGGGGCCGCCGTCCAGCACGAAGTCGACGGCGTCGCCGAGCTCCGTACGGACGTGGTTCGCCGTGGTGGGGCTGACCTGACCGAAGCGGTTGGCGGACGGGGCCGCGACACCGCCGCCGAAGGCGGACAGCAGCGCGAGTGCGACGGGGTGGTCGGGCACGCGCACGGCCACCGTCTCCATGCCACCAGTGGTTTGGAGGGCCACCCGGCGACCGCGCCGCAGGACCAGCGTGAGCGGCCCCGGCCAGAAGCGTTCGGCCAACAGACGCGCTGTCGCGGGCACCTCCTCGACCCAGTCACCCAGGTGTTCCGCGCCGCCGAGGTGGACGATCAGCGGGTGAGAGGGTGGGCGCCCCTTGACCTGGAAGACGCGTGCGACCGCGGCGGAGTCCTCGGCGTTGGCGCCCAACCCGTAGACGGTCTCGGTCGGGAAGGCCACCAGGCCGCCGGCGCGCAGCACACCCGCCGCCTTATCGATGTCACTGGTTATCGCCGTCACCCTCACGATCCTCCCACTGTCCCGCTCACCCCTGGTCCGTGGTCTCGCCGGCGCATGACGTCCGGTCTTCATCCAGTCTCCCGGACGGTCGCATGAGGTGGGCGCCTGAGGTGGCCGGTTCTCCGACCACCCACGAGGCGTCGATCGCCGCGGTGGAGTCGGCCGGCAGGAACCGGGTGAACCGGCGAACCTGGCCGATGTGCTCCGTTATTCCGGCGAACTCGCCCCGTCGTGGCCTGAGACGGCGATCAGACCCGGCTGCGGATGCGGCCGGGTCCACCGCCGACCAGCGCACGTAAGCCCAGAACAGACGGATGACCGGGTACGGGCCGGGAGGATCCTCTATCCCGCGCCAGAGTATGTGGCCGCCAGCGCCTTGGTTGGGTGCTCGTATGTCGCGGTACCACTCGGCACGCATCCACGAGGGAATTCCTCAACCGCAGCGCGATGGCCGGGGGGCGCGTGGTGCCGGTTCGGCGGTTCAACGGCATCAGAGGTTGCCTGCGGGGGTTTGGAGCACGATGGCCGCGGCTCCCCAGGCGGTCGACCAGCGGCCGAGTTTCGCGAGGTCGAGGTGGACGGCGTTGGCGGCCGGAGACATCGCGGTCCGGGCAAGTTTGTTCCGGATCGGGTCGAGCAGGATCTCGCCGGCCGTGCTGAGGGCTCCTCCGATGAGGATCGTGTTGGGGCTGTTGAGATTGACCAGGGTGCCGAGCGCGATGCCGATCAGGTCGCCTGCGTCCTCGATCAGGGTCCGGCAGAACCGGTCTCCTTCTTTGGCACGGCTGGCGAGGTCGAGAACGCTGTCGATCCGCGGCGGGGGGAGACGGTTCGCGGCGCCGGTGGGCCGGGCTTCGATCGTGCGGGCTCTGGCGGCGTGTGCCTGCTCCAGGAGCTTCAGGCCTCCCACGTAGAACTCGAGGCACCCATGGTTGCCGCACGGACAGATGTCGCGCTCGAGGTAGTTGAGCGTGATGTGTCCGAGCTCTCCGGCTGTTCCGTCAGCGCCACGGTGCAGGCGGCCGTTCCGGACGGTGCCCGCGCCGATGCCGGTGCCGACCTTGACGAAGGTGAGCTCGTAATCGCCGTCGATTTCCCGCCAGGGTTGATCAGGGCCGAACAGGGCCTCGCCGAGGCAGCCGAGGCTCGCGTCGTTCTCGACGATGACCGGTACGCCCAGGTGCTCGGACAGGTTCGGGCCTGGTGAAAAGTCGGCCCAGCCGGGAAGCAGGGTGGGGCTTCCGACCACCCCTTCGAGCGTCACGGGAGCCGGGATACCGAGGCCGACGCCGATGACGTCGGCGGCGTCGGTGTGGTTGCGGGTGAGGAGGGCGTTCACCAGCTCGACCACCTTGTCGGTCGCGTCGGTGGGACGCAGGTCGGCGTTTCGGGGATGGACGTGGGAATCCAGCTCAGGACCGGTTGAGATCTTGTCGATGGGCTGATGGCCCAGACTCGTGAGCACCACGGAGATGTGAGAGCGGCCGAGGTCCACGCCCACGGCAAGACCCGCCTTCCGGGTCAGGAAGATCGTCTCTGGTGGTCGGCCGGGCCAATGCCCCGAGGTCTCGTTCTCCTCTTCGGAGGTGATCAGCCCATGGTCTTTCAGCTCGGTCACCGCTGCCGACACGGTCGGCCGCGACATGCCGGTGCGGCGGCTCAATCGTGCCCGCGTGCTGGGACCTTCCGTCCGCAGCGCCTCGGCCAGCCGCAACGCTCCCTTCGTCAGACCGAAGCGGGTCCACGGTGAGCGCACCAGACCATCGGTCATGTCCACATGCTCGGTCCGCCTTCTGCCGCACGTCAAATACCCGGCATCGCAGGCTCGCGGAGGTGCGCCTTATCGAAGGCGTTGGCTCAAACATAGATCCTTGGCAACGAGTTCCGTCAGGTCTTGCCTTAAGTGCCGTGTTCACGAAGGGTAGTTATGTCTGATCCGACTCGTTAGATGCGGGTTGATCGACTTGGTGCGACGAGGCACCCCGCGCGCGGTCAGCGAGCGACCGGTGCGCACGGTCCAGGAGACCGGCTCACCGAGCGCCTCTATCGCGGATGAACGATCGACCGCCTGGCCGCCGTCCACTCGGCTCGGGGTGGCATCCAAGGAGATGAAGTGTCCCAGCACGTCAACCGCCAATCTCTCGTGGACCCCGCCGTGACCAGCGGCCCGGACCACATGCCGGCCGCAGCCGGTGCCGCGATGGGGGGAAACGGCGGCAGCGCCCACGACAGCGTGGCCTGGGCGCGGGAGCGGTTTCTCGAAGCGGGAGACGTGCCACCGGTGGGGTTGCGGGCCGGGATCGTCGAGTCATGGCGCCGTTCCCGGCTGTCGGGCGTCGACAGCGCGGATCTGGATCCGCCGTATGTCGGTGACGTTGACGCCGACGACCGGCTCCTGCGGGCGGCACGGCCGGTGCTGGACCGGTTGGCGGAGACGCTGTTGGAGACCTGGATGAGCCTCGTCGTCTGCGACGCCGGCGGGCGGGTGCTGCATCGGCGGGTCGCCGACCGGTCGTTGCTGGAACGTCTCGACGAGGTCAGGCTCGCCCCGGGCTTTTCCTACGCGGAGGAGTACGTCGGGACCAACGGCATGGGGACCGCCCTTGAGACCCGTCGGGTCTCCTACGTCTCCGGAAGCGAGCACTTCAACGAGCGGCTGCACGCGCTGGCGTGCGCGGCCTCGCCGATCTGGGATCGGCTGACCGGACGCCTGACCGGGCTGTTGAACGTCACCTGGTGGAACAAGGACGCCGATCCGCTGGCCCCTGTCGTGTTGCCCGCGTTGGTGCACAACGCCGCGGATGCCATCGAGCAGCGGTTGTTGGAGTTGGGAGCGGAGCGGGAGCGGGCCTTGTTCACCGAGTTCCTGGCCGTTGGGAGGCACGCAGGTCGGCCCGCCGTCACCCTCAGCGACGATCTCATGATGGCCAACCGGCAGGCCACCGAGCTGCTCGCGCCCGCCGATCACCCGATCGTACGGGACCGGGCAGCCGAACTGCTGCGATCCGGCGAGTCGTCCGGCCAGGTCACGCTGTCCCACGGGGAGGTGGCCACCCTACGGTGCCGCCCGATCGGAACACACGCGGCGGTGGTGGAGATCGATCTGGCCGATGTACCGCGGCCCACGCCCCGGCCGCTGGTCCAGCCCGCCTGCCTGCGCCTCGCGGGAAAGTCCGTGATCTTCAGCAAGGTGTGCGCGGAGCTGTTGGCGTGGTGCCGAAGCGGTGTCCGGGTGCTGGTGGAGGGCGAGCCAGGATCAGGCAAGCTCGCGCTCGTCGAAGCCGTTCATCGCGCGTGCGCGCCCGGGGGATCGCTTGTCGTCATCGAGCCGGACCAGCGGGTCGAAGAGGTCGCGGCCCGCCTGGATCAGGTGCTTTCGAGTTCCTCGGTGAAGCACACGGTGGTGCTGCGCCATCCGGAGCGTTTCACCCCGGCGGTGCTGACGGCGATCACAGTGTGGCTGGACTCGATCTCCGGGTGCTCGGACCGGCTCTGGCTGGTCGCCACGGCGACCGGCGACGCCGAGTTGCCGGACGACCTCCTCCGCGGCCTGCCGGTGACACTGACCGTGCCACCACTGCGTCATCGGATCGATGACCTGCGGGAACTCGTCCCCGTCCTTCTGCGCAGGTTCGCCGGTCACCGGGCGGTCTCGTGCGGCCCGGCCGCGATGCGGGTCCTGCTGCGGGCACCCTGGCCGGGGAATGTCGCCGAGTTGGAACACGCGCTACGGCACGCATTGACCCGCAGGAGGGCAGGGCAGATCCGGCCGGAGGACCTGCCCGAGTCATGCCATGTGACCAGCCGGCGTGTGCTCACCCAATGGGAGACCCTTGAACGTGACGCGATCGTCCGCGCTCTACTGGAAACCGACGGTGACAAGGTCGAGGCGGCCGACCTGCTGGGCATCTCCCGGGCGACGATCTACCGCAAAATCAACTCCTATGGGATCTCGGTGCTCCCTCACGGCAGCAGGTGATCTGAGCGATGCCTTTTCGGCTCAGCAGGGGCCGCCGGAGAAACCGCGTCGCTCCGGCTACAAGACGATGCGGACCGAGACCCGGTCCGTCTCGAACTGAGACGGCTCCACAACGGGATCACACGGTTGACTCTCACCGTGGCCGAGGTGATGACCGCACCGATCTTCGGCTTCGCGTACCGCAACGCACCGGCGTGGGATGCGGCTGAGCCGCCGACTCCCGCGCCATGACGTCGACGCGAGACCAACGGGGATGCCGGGCTTCGACCAGGGGGAGTCGCCACCGTGCGGCCGTTCTCGCGGGCACCGCCCAACGGGGCGCAGGCGGCCGCCGTCATCGCCGATTTGACGGCCCATCACATTCACCGGGGACCGCCCCCGAAAGCGACGAATGGACGGCAAGCATGACCAACCACGGCCTGATCGCCCTTGACCGCCAGGACGGCGCCGAAAGGGAGGCAAGGGCGATCTCCGGGATCGATTACGCGGCGCTGTTCGCCGCCACCCCGACCCCCAACGTGGTGCTCGACCCAGATCTGGTGATCGTGGAGGTCAACCAGGCATATCTGGATGCGACAGGCAGGACCAGGGAAGATCTGCTCGGACAGTACATCTTCGATGCCTTCCCCGATAATCCCGCCGACCCTGAGGCCGAGGGGGTGCAGAACCTGAGCGCCTCGCTGCACCGGGTCCTGAACTCACGGCAACCGGACGTGATGCCGTTGCAGAAGTACGACATCCCGATCATGAATCGGCCCGGGCAGTTCGAGGAGCGGTGGTGGTCAACGATCAACACTCCGATCCTCGCGGCGGACGGGCACGTGACTCAGATCATCAACCGGGTCGAGGACGTCACCGCATTCGTCCAGTCTCGTGTCGCCGGTGACCACCTGCTGTCTGAGCGGATCACCGAGCGTGATGCGCTGGAAGCGGAGCTCTATGAGCGGGCGCGTGAACTGCAGCGGCTGAACGAGGAATTGCGACAGGCTCATGCCCGTGAGCGGCAGGTGGCCGTCACCTTGCAGGAGGCAATGCTCCAGTCGCCGGACCTGGCGCAGCACCCGGACGTCGCGGTGCGGTATCTACCCGCCACCGAATCCCTGAATGTGTGCGGCGACTGGCATGACCTGATCGACCTGTCGGACGACTGTTTCTCGGTGGCGGTCGGCGACGTCGTCGGCCATGGGCTGGACGCCGCCGCCACCATGGGCATGCTCCGCAGCGCCCTGAACGCCGCCGTGCGCGCGACCCAGCGCCCTGCCCAGGCGCTGGAGAGCCTGGGCTTGTACTCCCGGTCGTTCGAAGGTGCGCTGAACACCACCGCCGTCGCGGCGCTGGTGAATCGCCGCAGCCAGGTGATCGTCTACAGCAGCGCAGGACACCCGCCCATGCTGTTGGTGCACCCGGACGGCAGCTGTGACCTGCTGGACCAGGCCACCGACCCGCCGCTGGGAGCCCGACCTCAGCACGTTCCCCGTCCCCAGGCATCCCACTCTTACAGCCCCGGCGACACCCTCGTGCTCTACACCGACGGATTGATCGAACGCCGCGGCGAGGACATCGATGCAGGCCTGGCCCGCCTGACCGGCGTCCTCGGCCGTCACCGCACCCTGGACCCGGAGCCTCTGGCCGACGCCCTGCTGACCCATCTGGGCGCCATCCACGGCACCCGCGACGACATCGCCATCGTCATCGTCCGTCTGTGAGCCCGGCGCCCATGCACTACCCCGTGGACCGACGAATGCTCGGCAGTCTGCCGGTCTCGGCCAAAGGAGCGTTACGGCGGAACACGACATGCCCGCGGCATCGTCGGCGTCTACAGCCGTCACCGACCCATGAGAGGTTCTGCCCCCGACCTGGCGAATGGGCAGTCCCGATCAGCCGTGGAGCACGCTGCTCCTGATGCCGGCCGATCGTTAGCCTCAAAAAGGACTGTACGGTCTTCGGTGTAACTGGATGAGCAGAGTCGGTCAAGCTTGGAGGTGTCCGCATGTCATCGGCTGACACGCCGTCGGCCGCCGGCGGTCGGCGCAAGCGGTCCGACGCGCGCCGGAACGCCCAGACCCTGCTCGACGCGGCCGCGGCCGTCTTCGCCCGCGCCGGCATCGACGCTCCGGTGCGGGACATCGCCGCCGAGGCGGGTGTGGGCATGGGCACCGTCTACCGGCATTTCCCCACCCGCCCCGATCTGGTGGTCGCGGTCTTCCGCCACCAGGTCGACGCGCTCGCCGCCACCCCGGCCGGCGCCTCCGGCGAAGACCCCGAGGCCCCTTATGAGGTGCTGCGCGCATGGGTGGCCCGGTTCACCGACTTCCTGGTGACCAAGCACGGCCTGCCCGAGGCACTGCACTCGGATCAGGCGGGGCTGGAGAGCCTGCACGCCGAGTTCGTCGACCGCCTCGTCCCGGTGCTCGACCGGCTGCTGCGGACGGCCGCCGACGCCGGCCAGATCCGCGTGGACGTACGCCCCCTGGACCTGATGATCGCCATCGGCAACCTGTGCATCGGCGCCGACACCTTCCCCGGCTACCGCGCCCGCCACATGGTCGACGTACTCCTCGCCGGCCTCCTGCACGGCGCCCCCGCCTCAACCGACGCTGACCGACCCAGGACACCTACAGGGCCCTGAGCGACGTCGCCGTGCGGGAGCCGCAACCCTGTCTTCCACGGTGCGCGGCGACTCGGTCGCCTTGTCGCCGGCCACCCCGGCCTCATCGGGACCCGATCGGATCCCTGCGTGCAGGCTATTCGGCTTGGGTCCGGGTCGGCCTTGCGGCGCGCGGCACTGTTGAGCGCCCCGTAGTCGGCGCCGGCGTTGATGCGCCACAGCTTCTGATCCGGCAGGCCGGCCTGCGATGACATCGCCGGTGGGCGGTTGATACCCGTCAAGCATTCCCTGGTGCAGGGTCGCCATGAACGTGCCCATCGCGTCACGGAACAGCGAGGCGCGGGCCGGATCGGCGGTGATCCAGTCGAAGTACGGCATGCCGAGGTACTTCGTCGCGGCCGGCTGTCCCGTGCGAAGCGTGGAACCGAGCGACGTCGGCGTACTGAGCGATTTTGTGTATCGAGCGGGGCGGTGTCCGTGTCCTAGCGTCGCGGTCGTGAGCGAGGTCAAGATCGAACCTTTTCCAGTGAGCATTCCCGAACGCGACCTGACGGACCTGCGGGAGCGTCTCGACCGTGTCCGGCTTCCTGAAGCGGAGACGGTTCCGGACGGTGCGCAGGGCATCGGATTGAGTCGCCTGCGGAGCCTGCTCGACGCGTGGCGACAGCACGACTGGCGGGCCCTGGAGAAGCGGTGGAACGCGATACCGCACTACCGCACCCGTCTGGACGGCCTCGGCATCGCGTTCTGGTGGGTGCGTTCTCCCGAGCCCGACGCGTTTCCTCTGGTGCTGACGCACGGCTGGCCCGGCTCGGTCCTGGAGTTCGAGGACATCATCGGGCCGCTGACCGACCCGGTCGCGCACGGCGGGTCCGCTGAGGACGCCTTCGACGTCGTGGTGCCCGCCCTGCCCGGCTTCGGGTTCAGCGCGCGGCCCCAGGAACCCGGCTGGAAACCCGGCCGTACCGCACGGGCCTGGGCAGATCTGATGACGCGGCTCGGGTACGGACGTTTCGGGGCGCACGGCGGCGACTGGGGCGCGCTCGTCAGCACCGAGCTGGCTCGCCTGGCGCCCGAGCGGGTTGCCGCCCTGCATCTGACCATGCCGTTCGCGTCGCCCCTGCCCGAAGACGTGGCGACGGCCGACGAGACGGAGAAAGGCATGCTCGCCAGACGCGAGAGGTTCATGCTGACCGGCTCCACCCATGTGAGGGTCCAGAGCGTGCTCCCGCAGACGCTGGGCTACTCCCTGCTCGACTCTCCCGCCGGGCTCGCCGCGTGGCTGAGCGAGGCACTGGTCGCCTTTTCGGACACGCGACCAGAGGCGGGCGGTGGGGTCAGCGTGGCCCAGCAACTGGACGACATCGCCCTGTACTGGTTCACCCGCACCGGCGCCTCCGCCGCGCGCTGGTACTGGGAGGCGGCGCGGGGGACGCCGCGGGACGCGGAGACGCAGAACGCGCTGACCGTGACCGTGCCGACCGCCTTCACGCTGTTCCCGGCCGAACCGTTCCCGGTCTCCCGGCGCTGGGCGGCACGCCGGTACCACAATCTCATCAGCTGGAACGAGATGGAGTACGGCGGGCACTTCGCGGGCTGGGAACAGCCCGGCGTCCTGGTCAGCGAGCTGCGGAACGCCTTCCGGCAGGTCCGTGATCACTGAACGGGCCGGGCGATCGCCTGTGCCGTGGTCGCTGGTCGGCTGCCGGCGTGACGGGCGAACCCAGCGTGACGGACGTACACCTGTCTCTCGGAGGAAGACCGCGGACAGGTGTGCCGTACTGGAGAATCCGCACCGTTGCGCCGCCTGCGTGACCGTGACACCACGTTCCAGCAGTCGTTTGGCCTCGGCGACACGCAGCAGGGTGAGGTAGCGGTGCGGCGTGTGACCGGTAGCCCGCTTGAACACTCGCAGGAAGTGGGAGGGACTGAACCGCGCCACACCGGCCAGTTCGGCGACGGTCACCGGCCGATCCAGTCGGTCCCTCATGTACGCCACCGTCTGACGCACGGGGCCTGCGGCCTCGCGCGGGACGAGTTCACCGAGTTCCACCGCCATGTCCTGCCTTCCACGTCGCGGGGCTGCTGGAGCCATGCATGGGATCGGAGGGGCCACGGGCTCCGGGCACGGCTGCTGTGTCTGCGCCGTCCGGACCGCTCAATGGACTTGGCCGAAGCCCGCGACGACTGCGACGCCCCTGATCATCAGTCGGCCGATCGCGCCTCGGAAGACCATCCACTGCCCGTCCACTGCCCATGCGCTGCCCGGTGTGCCTGGCGGATCGGCCGGGGGGCTCTCCGGCCGTTGGTGATCCTGGGCTAACGTTGATCCGTGGCGGTGCTGGGCGAGCGGCTACGAGAGCTGCGCAGGCGTTCGTTCGTCGGCCGGGACAGCGAGGTGTCGCTGTTTCGGACCGCGCTGGCCGAACCGGGCCTGATCTTCGTGCACGGAGCGGGTGGTGTCGGCAAGAGTGCGCTGCTCGAGGTGTTCGGGGAGGTAGCGGAAGCCGCTGGACGCCCCGTGGTCCGAGTCGACGTACGGCATCTGCGGCTGGCTCCGGGCGCGATGCCCGCGGTGGCCGGCGGTGACCGGCCGGTCCTGCTGATCGACACCTATGAACTGCTGGCGGACAGTGACGACTGGGTACGCGAGGAATACCTGCCTTCGCTGCCCGGCGACGTGCTCGTGGTGATCGCCGGGCGTCAGGCGCCCCGTCCGCAGTGGCGGGCGGACCCGGCATGGCGGGACCTGATGCGGGTCGTCGCGCTGGACAACCTGTCGCCTGACGACGGGCGGCGGTACCTGACGGTCCAGCAGGTGCCGCCGGAGTGGCACGGCCGGTTGCTGGCCATCAGCCACGGCCATCCGCTGGCCCTGTCGATGCTGGTCGACGCGGTACGCCGGGGCGCCGAACCGCGCACGCTGGCCGATCTGCCGGACGTGGTGAGCGCGCTGCTGACGCAGGCGGTCGACGCGGCGCCGAGCCCGCGGCACCGGGCGGTGCTGGAGATCTGCGCACACGCGCCCGTGACCACCGAAGAACTTCTGCACGAGGTGATCGGCGCGGATGCCGGGGAGTTGTTCGCCTGGTTGCGCGCGCTGCCGTTCGTGGATGAGGGACCGCGGGGGCTGTACCCGCATGACATCGCTCGTGACGCCCTCGACGCGGACCTGCGCTGGCGCGCCCCCGGCCGGTACGCAGATCTGCAGAGCAGGGTCGCGGCCGCGATGCTCGCCCGGATCCGCGCGTCGGTGGACGAGCGTGAACAAGTCCAGATGCTCGTGGACAGGATCGTCCTGGCCAGTGCCCGCTCGAAGAGCGAAACGTGCACCGCGCCGCCGCCGACGATGCAGGCGTACGCCGACCGGCTGCGGGACGGGGATCGAGATCCGATCATCGCGATGACCTCGGCCTGGCAGGGCGAGCAGCAGGCCACGCTGGCCGCATACTGGATGACGCGGCAGCCCGCGGCATTCTGGGTGTTCCGTTCCCTGTCGGGGGAGCCGCGCGGTTATGCCGCGTGCCTGGAGCTGACCGGGGCGGAGCTCGACGAGGACCCGGGGGCAGCCGCCATGTGGCGCTACGCGCATGACAACGGCGCCCCCCGCGCCGGCGAGCGGGTACGGGCCTGGCGGTTCTTCCTCGACCGCGACCACGGTCAGTTCTCCTCACCGTCGGTGACCCTGTTCTCGGCCTGCCAGACCCTCGACATCCTGATCCGCGGCGACAACTCGGCATGGACGCTGGTGGGCGCGTACGCCGACGCGGCCCAGTGGCGCCGCACCCTGGCCGACCTCGGTTTCCAGCCCGCCCCAGGAGCCGAGTACACGGTCGGCGACAGGCGGTTCCCCGTTTTCGCGCACGACTGGCGCCGCGTCGACGTCACGGAGTGGCTGCGCTTCGTCCGCGCCCGCCAAACCGGTGCGCCGGTTCACCTGACCGAACCCGGCAACGGCAAGGCGGTGCTCTCTGAGCCGGAGTTCGCGCAGGCCGTCCGGGATGCTCTGCGGGACCTGCACGCGCCGGAGCGGATACGAGACAACCCGCTGCTGCGCTCGCGCGTGGTGCGGCAGCACGAGCGCGGCGATCGGCCGTCCGTCGACACGCTCCGAGACCTGTTCGCCACGGGCGCGGGTGTGCTGCGGCCCGATCTGGGCGTGTTGGTGGACCGCACGTTCCTGCACCCGGCCACCACCCAGGAACGCATCGCCCAGCAGCTGCACCTGTCCTTCAACACCTACCGGCGCCACCGGGACCGGGCGGTCGCCCACCTCACGGAGTGGCTCTGGGCCCGCGAGGTCGGACAGCGGCCCACCATGGAGTGACCCCGCCAGGGACATCGTCCTTCGGGCTCGGCCCGGCGGCCGGGTCCGCCGTCGACGCCTTCGGCGGACTGGACGTCTTGGCCAACAATGTTGGACGCATCCTGAACAAGCCCGTCACGCACACCACCGCAGAGGACGGGACAGTCTGATTGGTTTCAGGCACGATGAGTGGCCCCGGCCAGGGGTGGATTCTGGCCCCACCTCGCTTCTCGATGCCGGGGCCTTGAGCGCGTTCTGTCCCGTCTTGTCGAACGCGAGGCAGTCTCGTCGGTCAGAGGCATTCGCCGATTCGGCTCACGTAGCCTGACGTCGTCAGGACGAGATCCCCCTTAGGATCGGCGTGCACCGCCATCACGAATGGAGTACGCGCATGTCCCCGCCGGTGACCGTCCCCGATTGGCGTGAGTTCTTGACCGCTCCCGGCACCCGATGGCCCGGCACGCAGCCTGCGGGGGAGGACGCGGTCCGCGCCGCCGAGCAGCGGCTCGGCGTCCCGCTGCCGCCCAGCTACCGGAACTTCCTGCTGGTCAGCGACGGCTGGGCCAAGATGCCGACCAACGCGGGCACGTTGCGAAGGGTCGAGGCGATCGGCTGGTACCCGGAGGCGGACCCCGAGATGTGGACCGCGTGGTTCGGGGACATGGACTTCCCCGAATTGGAGTCCGAGCTCAGGCGGTGCGTACTGATCTCCACCGACACCAACCAGGGCGACGTCTGGGTGCTCAGCGCGGACCACATCGGCGCGGACGGCGAGTGGCGGGCCTACGAGTGGTGGCCGGGTGACGGTGGCGATCTGTTGCCCCACGACAGCTTCGGCGCGCTGCTGCTCAGTGCTCGCGACAAGTGGCTGGCCGAGGCGGAGGCCTGACGCTCACGGCCCGCTGTCCTGAGCGGCGTACCCGCCGAGGAGCTGGTCGGCGCCCCGAACAACGGACCCCCCTCCGAGGCCGTGGATGAGACGCTTCACCACTTCGCCAGAGCAGGTGTGACCGAGAAGGGTACTCAGGCAGCACTGGCGGACTGCTGGGCACGGGTGTGTGCGAGACGGTAGGAGTCGGTGCCGGTTTCGATGATGGTGCCGTCGAGGTGAGCCGGTCGACGATGGCGGCGCATGGCGAGTCCGCCGGCATGTAGTTGGCCCAGCTCCCACTCCACCGTCGAGACGATTGGTCTAATGGCGCTCTAGACGACTGGTCTAATCCGATGCTACGGTTCAGTCATGCCGGCCACCAAGATGGAAACACGCCAGAGCCTTCTGGATACCGCACGGCGGATCGTGGCCGCGAAGGGCTACGCCGCGGTCGGCATCAATGAGATCCTCGCCGCGGCCGGCGTCCCGAAGGGGTCCTTTTACCACTACTTCAGTTCCAAGGATGCCTTCGGCGAGGCGATGATGAAGAGCTACTTCGACGACTACCTCGCGACCATGGACGGCATCGTTGCCGAGAAGGACAAGAGGTCCGCGGAGCGTCTGATGAGGTACTGGCAGAACTTCTACGACACGCAAGTCGTGGACGACTGTCAGGGCGGGTGCCTGGTCGTCAAGCTCGGTGCGGAGATCGCCGACCTCTCCGAGGTGATGAGGGTGGCGACGAAAACGGGGACCACGGCGATCGTCGACCGCCTGGAGCAGATGATCACCGACGGTGTCGCGGATGGGTCCGTGTCCGTCGATGGCAGCCCCCGTACGACGGCCGAGGCTCTGTACAGTCTGTGGGTCGGAGCGAGCATGATGGCGAAGATCCATCGCAGCCCGGATCATCTCGACCGCGCCATGACCGTCACGCGCCAGGTCCTCCACGTCTGACAAGCCCCCGCCGCCTGCGGCACACCGGCCTCGGCGGCAGCCAGCAGTAGACTGGTCTATTGGAGTAGACCGGTCTAGTAAGGACAATGATCATGACCACCGACCTCATCTACTCCGACGCGAGCGAACTCGCTGAACTGATCCGCAACAGGAAGGTGTCATCCGTCGAGGTGGTGCAGGCGCACCTCGATCGCATCAAGGCGACCGATCCGAAGGTCAACGCCATCGTTACGCTCGCCGACGGTGCTCTGGAGGCTGCGAAGGCCGCGGACGAAGCGCTCGCGGCGGGCGTGGAGGTCGGGCCGCTGCACGGCGTGCCGTTCACGGTCAAGGACTCGTTCGACACCGCCGGGGTGCTGACCCAGCGTGGTTCCCCGATCTTCGAGGGCCGCATCCCGGACACGGACGCCACCAGCGTGGCGCGCATGAAGCGCGCCGGTGCGATCCTCCTCGCGAAGACCAACCTCCCGGAGTTCTCGTACTCGACCGAGTCCGACAACCTCCTCACGGGCAGGACGAACAACCCCTGGAACCTCGACCGCACGCCCGGCGGTTCCAGTGGCGGTGAATCGGCGGCGATCGCGGCCGGTATGTCGCCGCTCGGGCTCGGAAGCGACCTGGCCATCTCGGTGCGGGGGCCGGCTGCTCACACCGGCATCGTCGCCCTCAAGGCAACGCACGGGCGCATCCCGATGACGGGGGTCTGGCCGCGGGTGCCGCGCCGTGACTGGCACGTCGGCCCGATGGCCCGTACCATCCGCGACCTCGCACTGGCGTACTCGGTGCTATCCGGCCCGGACGGCGCCGACGGCTTCGCCACCGTTCCGCGCGAGTTCGACGCCGGCCTGGGCGCGTCGCCGGACCGGCCCGTCCGTGTCGGCTGGCTCGCCGACTCCGGACTCGGCCCGATCGACTCGGAGGTCGCCGCCACCGTGCAGAGGGCCGCCGAAGCCCTGCGGGGCGCCGGGGTTCAGGTGGAGGCTGTGAGCATCCCGGCGCTTGAGCGGGACAATCCTCTCGACCTCTTCTACCGGCAGCACGTCATGGAGGTGAAGCCGGCCTTCCAGGACGTCACCGCCGGTCACGAGGACCAGATGGCCCACGTCTCCAAGTCCATGCTCGCCGGCCCCGACACATCCGTGGAGGACTATGTCCTGGCCGAACAGGGCATCGAACGTCTCCGGGACGCATTCACCGAGTACTTCCAGCAGTACGACGTCCTCCTGCTCCCGGTCCTGCCCATCCCTGCCCACGAACACGGACTCACCCAGTTCACCATCAACGGTCAGACGGTGGACGCCGCCCACATACAGACGGCGACCATCCCGTTCAACCTGACCGGACTCCCGGCCCTGTCCATGCGGTTCGGCACGAGCAGCGACGCCATGCCGATCGGTGTGCAGCTGGCAGCCAACTGGTACTCCGAGTCGACGATCCTGCACATCGCGTCGCTGCTGGAGTCGCTCAGCCCCGTCCGCGACCAGCACCCCACCATCTGACAGTCGCGAAAGGCCACAGTCCAGGCGCTTCGAGGAGCGCGACAACCGTCGTGCCCCTCGAAGCGCCCGTATCGGCACCACGGACGGCTTCGCTCCGCATGGGCCGTGTGCCTCGACCGCGTCGGCCACAGCCTGCCGCACGTAGGCCAGGGCGCACTCGGCGTCGTACTCCTTGACCTCGCTGCCGAAGCCCGGGACCAGCTTCTCCGACCAGTACACCGGCTCGATTCGCGGACTGTTCGGGCTGGGGCGGAGGAAGTCGAGCATGTCGTCGACGCGGTGAACGACCAGCAGCCCCTGGTTCAGGGCGCGGTGCGGGCGATGCCCATTGGACTGCCCCGAATCCCTTCGGCCTGCCGGCCAGCGCCCGGTCCGGTCGGGTACGAGTCACCCGGGCAGTCAGTCGAGGTCGTCGAGCAGGAGGTTGACGCCTGCGATGGCGTGCTGGTGAAAGACTCGTTCGACCAGGTCGGGGTCGCGGCTACGCAGCGCCGCCAGGATGTCATGGTGGTCCTGGATTCGTTGCCGGCCTACCTCGGGGTGCGTGGCCGTGGACTCCACGGACCGCGCTCGCCGCTCCTGGCCGATCACGGACAGGCTGACGATCATGCTGCGCAGCGTGGGATTGTTGGCCGCGCGCTCGATTTCCGCGTCGAATTCGCGGGCGAGCCGCATGCGCTCGGAATTGTCCAGGTCGCGCTCGTTGACCAGGGTGTCGATCAGACGTTCCATCCGGTCGAGCGCCGCGTCGGTGATCTTGTGTGTCGCGAACCGGGCCTCCATCGCGCGCAGCGCGGCACCCGTCAGCATGAGTTCGCGCAACGTTTCCGCGGAGTGGTCGACCACGCGTAGCTGGCGGGCCGAAACCCGTTCGATCAGCCCCTCCTGTTCCAGCCGGCGCAGGGCCTCCCGAACCGGGGTCGGGCTGACCTGCAACTGGGCCGCCAGGCCGCGTTCGGTGACGCGCTCGCCGCTGACGAACAGGCCGGTGGCGATGCCCTCGCGGATCGTCTGGTACGCCTGTTCGGCCAGGGACCGGCCGCGGAACAGCGGCGGCAGATCGGAACGCTCGGAACTCATGGTCTCAACCTAGCCCTTGTTGCTGTGGCAAATAGCTTGACGATCGACTGCAGTATGCTATAGCAAGTACGCTATAGCATAGGCGACCTCGGGAGACCGGACATGACGCGACAACCAAGTCCACCGCGCGGCAGCGTGGGCATCCTGGTGCCCTCCGGCATGCTCGGCGCCGGCTTCCATCCCGACACCATCACCCGTGGCCTCTCGCTCGGCCCCGACGTCATCGCCGTGGACGGAGGCTCGACCGACTCGGGCCCCTACTACCTGGGTACCGGGCGGGCGAAGACCACGGAGCGCGCCGTGCGGCACGACCTGCGGCTACTCCTGGCGGCCGCGAGTGACGCGGGCATCCCGCTGGTCATCGGCTCCTGCGGCACCTCGGGCACCGACTCGGGCGTGGAATGGATCGCCGACATCGTGCACGAGATCTGCCTGGAGGCAGGACTGGACCTGACCGTCGCGAAGATCTTCAGCGAACAGCGCGCCGAGACCCTGCTGCCCGCGCTCGACCGGGGTGCCATTCACCCGCTGCCGCCCAGCATCGAACTCGACCCGGCGACACTCAACCGCTGTGTGCACATCGTCGGCGTGATGGGGCATGAGCCCATCGAGCAGGCGCTGCGGGCCGGTGCGGACGTGGTGCTCGCCGGACGGGCGACCGACACGGCCGTGTCCGCGGCCGTTCCGCTGATGCGCGGCATGCCGCCCGGTCCCACCTGGCACGCGGCGAAAATCATCGAATGCGGGGGTTCGTGTACCACCGACCCACGCTCCGGTGGCGTGTTCGCCCGGATCGACCACGGCGGCTTCACTGTCGAGCCGTTGGACCTGGACACGGCGTGCACGCCGATGTCCGTGGCCGCGCACATGCTCTACGAAACCGCCGACCCGTACCGGATGCGCGAACCCGGCGGCACGATCGACGTGACCGAGGCGCGCTACACGCCCGTCAACGACCGTGTGGTGCGTGTGGAGGGTTCTCGGTTCGAGCCGGCCGAGCAGTACACGGTCAAGCTGGAGGGTGCGGTGATCACCGGATACGAGACGGTGTCATTCGTCGGCATCCGAGACCCGCAGGTGCTGCGCTGCATCGACGAGTGGGCCGGACTGCTGCGCAAGCTGCTGGCTGAGCGGGTCGCCCGAGTGCTGGGGCTGGGGCCCGACGAGTGGGGCGCCGACATCCGGTTGTACGGCTACAACGCGATCCTCGGCGAGTTGGACCCGGTGCCGGCGACGCCCCAGGAGGTGGGCGTGATGCTGCTGGTCAACGCGCGGGACCAGCAGACAGCGACGGCGATCTCGCAGCTGGCCAACCCGCTGCTCCTGCACCTGCCGACGCCGGCCATGAACCATCTGCCCAGCTTCGCGTTCGCCACCTCGCCCGCACACATCGACCGGGGCGCGGCCTACGAGTTCGTGCTCAACCACGTCGTCGACGTCGACTCGCCGACCGAACTGTTCCGCCTGGAGATGCCGGAGGTGACTCGATGACGGGTTCCAGCACGCTGGGCGAGCTCGCGATCGAGGTGCGGTCGAAGAACGCCGGCCCGTTCTGGCTGACCCTCGAGGCGTTCATGCCCGACGACCGGACCTATCGGATCGCGGACGCCCTCATCACCGCGGAACTGATCAGCGAGCTGTACCACGTCGCCGCGGAGTCGCTGCGGATCTTCCGGATTCCCGACCTGCGCGTGGTCAAGGTGTCCTTCCCCCGCCCGGTCGTGCAGGGCAGCCTGCACGACCGGGACATGCACGCAGGGCAGCACCACGTCCCGCTGGCCGGCGTCGTCGTACCGCCCACGGAAGATGATGACCTGATCGCGAAGGGCCGCGGCCGTGACGACTGACGGGTTCGACCCGATCAAGCTCGAGGTGTGGTGGAGCCGGTTGGTCGCGGTCACCGATGAGGCGGCGACGACCCTGCTGCGCACGGCGTTCTCGACGATCATCCGCGAGTCCAACGACTACACCGTCGTGCTGATGAACCGGTCGGGCCGCACGATCGCCGAATGCCGAGCGGGAATCCCGGCCTTCGCCGCGCTGATGAGCGTGCTCACCGAGCATCTGCTGGAGGAATTCCCGGTCGAGACCTGGTGCGATGGTGACATCGTCATCACCAACGACCCGTGGATCGGCACCGGGCACCTGCCCGACATCGCCATGGTGACCCCGATCTTCCACGGTGGCGCGCTGGTCGGATTCACCGGCACCGCGGCCCACGTGCCCGACATCGGCGGCAATCCTGGCATGGGTGTCACCGACCTGATGTCCGAGGGGCTGCTCATCCCGCCCATGCGCCTCCAGCGTGCGGGCACGCGCAATGACGAGCTCATCACGCTGCTGTTGAGCAACGTCCGGCTATCTGATCAGGTCTGGGGTGACCTCGAAGCCCAGATGGCCGCGAACGACGTCTGCCGCCGCCGCGCGGTGGAATTCCTCTGCGACACCGACCAGGCCGACTTCGCCGCGCTGTCCACGGCGGTGCACACGACCGCGGACCGCGGCATGCGGCGCGCGATCGCCGCCATCCCCGACGGGATCTACCGATCCGTCACCGAGGCGGACGGCGTCCTCGGACAGCCCACCCACATCGAGTGCGCGGTGACCGTTCGCGGCGAGGACATGGTGGTCGACTACACGGGCAGCTCCCCGCAGGTGGAGTACGCGATCAACTGCACACTCAACTACACGACCGCGTACTCGATCTATCCACTGAAGATCCTGCTCGATCCGTTCACCCGCAGCAACTACGGTTCGTACCGGTCGATCAGGGTGACCGCGCCGCAAGGCTCCATCCTCAACCCCGTCTTCCCCGCGCCGGTTCTGGCCCGGCACCTGACCGGTCATCTGCTGTCCTGCGCCGTGTACCGCGCCCTGGCCGATGTGCTGCCGGACCGGGTGATCGCCGACAGCGGTGGGTCGCCCGCACTGCGGGTGCAGTTCTCCGGCCGCACGCCGGTGGGGGAGCCGTTCGCGCTGCTGCTGTTCGCCAGCGCCGGGATGGGCGCGGGCGCGGCGCATGACGGCCTGCCCACCACCGCGTTCCCGACCAACTCCGGCGGAGGCAGCATCGAGGCCCTGGAATCCAGCGCGCCGCTCCTGTTCGAGAAGAAGGAGTTCCGCGCCGACTCAGGTGGGGCCGGCACTCATCGCGGCGGCCTGGGCCAGGACATCGAGGTCAGGAATACGACCGACGCGCCGCTGCGGGTCGTGCTGCTCGGCGACCGTTCGGAGTATCCGGCGCTCGGTGTCAACGGCGGGCTGCCGGGTGCGGTGGCGCGAGTCGTCGACGACGAGGGCGCGGTACGCGCCCTCAAATCGCTGTCCGCGGTGCGACCCGGTGGCGGCCTCACCATCTCCTTCGCCGGCGGAGGAGGGTACGGGCCGCCCGCCGGCCGCGACCGAGCCGCCATCGCCGCGGACCTGCGTGAAGGGTTCATCACCCATGAAGCCGCGATCCGCGACTACGGCACGGATTCGGTGATACGAGCAGAAAGGCCGGTGTCTGAACCGTGAACCGGACCGTACGAATCGGCGTCGACGTCGGCGGCACGTTCACGGACATCGTCCTGCACGACGAGGCGCTCGGCGTCACCGCGATCGGCAAGCGACTGACCACCCCCGAAGCACCCGACCGTGCCATCGTCGAGGGAATCAGCCAACTGCTGGCCGATACGGGCATCGCGATCGATCGGGTCGACAGTGTGGTGCACGGAACCACTTTGATCACCAACACCGTGCTGGAGCGCACCGGGGCCACCGTCGGATTGATCACCAACGAAGGGTTCCGCGACATTCTGGAGATGGGGCGCGAAATCCGCTTCGACGTCGAGGATCTGCACGCCCGCCCCGCCCCGGCCATCGTGCCACGGCACCTGCGGCACGGCGTGCCGGGTCGCATGCGGGCGGATGGCACCGAGCACAAGCCGTTGGACGAGGAGGCGGTACTCAAGGCCGCCCGCAGTCTGGTGCACGGGTCCGGCATAGACGCGCTGGCCATCGCCTTCCTGCACTCGTATGCGAATCCGACGCACGAGATCCGGGCCCGCGACCTGGTGCACGAGATATTTCCCGATCTGCTGATCACGCTGTCGGCGGACGTCGCACCGGAGATCCGCGAGTACGAACGCATCAACACCGCGTGTGTGAACGCCTACGTCCAGCCGATCGTGCACGGCTACCTCGACCAACTGGAGCACGAACTCGCCGGCATCGGATTCACCGGGCAACTGTCCATCATGTTGTCCGGGGGCGGCATCACCACCATCGACCAGGCCAAGGCGTTTCCGGTTCGGCTTCTCGAGTCGGGGCCCGCGGCCGGGGCGATCGCGGCCGCATTCCTCGCCACCGCCGCGCACGAGCCCCGGGTCATCTCCTTCGACATGGGCGGCACCACCGCCAAGATGTGTCTCGTCGAGAACGGACGTCCGCACATCAAGCACGAGTTCGAGGCCGCCCGAACGGAGAAGTTCCGGCCCGGCTCGGGACTCCCGCTCCGGATGACGGTGGTCGACATGATCGAGATCGGTGCCGGCGGCGGATCGATGGCCGCCGTGGACGATCTCGGGCTGCTGAAGGTGGGACCGCGCAGCGCCGGTTCGGCGCCGGGACCGGTCGCCTACGGACGGGGTGGTCGGCAGCCGACCGTCACCGACTCGGACCTGCTGGCCGGATACCTCGACCCGGACCACTTCCTCGGTGGCGACCTGGCCCTGACCTTGCCCGATGTGCGGCGCGCCGTTCAGGCGCTCGCCGACCGGCTCGGTGTCGACGCGTCAAGTGCGGTCGTGGGCATCCAGGATGTGGTCATCGGGAACATGGCGGCCGCCACTCGCATGCACCTTGCCGAGAGGGGCCGAGACCCCCGGCGATACGCCCTGATGGCGTTCGGCGGCGCTGGTCCCGTGCATGCCTACGAACTGGCCAAGAGCCTGAAGATCCCGAGGGTCATCGTCCCGGTCGGCGCCGGTGTCATGTCAGCGTTCGGGTTTCTGGTGGCCGCCCCGACCGTGGACGACGTCCGCGGATATCCGGTCCCGCTGACCGCCGTCGACTGGAACAGGGTCACCACCCTGTACACGGACATGGAAACCCGGGCGCGGCGACTCCTGCAGCGGTCCACCACCGCCGATCTGGCCATCACCCGGACTGCCGACATGCGCTACGTGGGACAGGGTTTCGAGATCACCGTCGCGCTACCGGACGGCATGCTCGGCCCTGGCCACGAAGACGACATCCGACAGGCGTTCGTGGAGACCTACCGGTCGGTGTTCGGACGCACCATCCGCGACGGCACACCCGAGTTCATCAACTGGCGAATGTCGGCTCGCCTTCCCGCCACCGAGGTCAGCCTGGCCTACCAGCCGTCGCGGGCGGTGGCGGCACGCGGACGACGAGCGGTGCACTTCACCGGCTTCGGTGTGCTCGACGTGGAGGTGTATGACCGATACACGCTCCAGCCCGGAATGACCTTCGCAGGCCCGGTGCTGTTCGAGGAACGCGAAACGTCCTGCGCTGTGGGCCCCGACTGCACGGTGACCGTCGACCCTCATCTCAACCTGGTCATCGATCTGATCACCGATGCCCCCTGACAGCGAAGGAGCAACCGTATGACGGCCACCAGCCCCGAACTGATCGAGGCGCTCGCCGCCTGGGACACCCCGGCGCTGAGCAACGCACTGGACGCGCTGCGCCTGCGGTCGTACAACACGGGCTACACCAACGGCTCTGTACACCGGGTCACCGGAGCCGCGCCGATGGTCGGGCGAGCGGTCACCGCCCGGATGGTGGCCCGAGACGCGGGCGAGGACGGCATCCCCGTCTCCCAACTGCACCGCGCGATCGCGGAGACGGACGGTCCGGTCGTCGTCGTCCTGGAAGACCGCGACGATCCTGCCGGAGCCGGCGCGTTCCTGGGCGAGGTCAATGGCAGCCTGCTGGCCGCACTACGCATCCAGGGCCTGATCACCAACGGCCGGGTCCGGGATGTCAATGAGCTTCGTACGTTTCCCTATTCGGTGTACGCCACCGGCCTGTGCGTCGCCCGTTCTCATATGCGGCTGGTCGACGTGGGCACCGACGTCACGGTCGCCGGCCTGACGGTCCGGCCGGGTGATCTCCTGCACGGGGACGAGCACGGCGTGCTGAACATCCCGGCCGAAGCGATCCCCGGCATTTTTGCGAAAGCCGAGGAAATTCGCGAAGAGGAGCAGAACATCGTCACCTGGTCTCGGTCAGCCGATTTCAGTGTCGAGGAACTGCTGCGGCTTCGGCGGGTGCGTCATTGAACGCGGTTTTCACCCGACCGACGGCGAGCCGCACCGCTTCCAGGTAGTGCGGGACGGCATGCAGGGTGATGGCCACCAGCACGACGGCGCGCCACGTCGGGCGCAGTCTCGACCACCCGGGTAGGGAAAATTCTGATCACGACCGCTCCTGTCGAATCGTTCGCGAGAACGATGATGGCCGAGCGTTCCTTTCCGAATCCTTTCACGCGAAAAGGCAGGTGAAAGCCTTCTGTAAGGAAGGGGTGGCCAGACTGGCGCCCATGCATGTAGTCACTCGATACTGTTTGCGCCACAAAGGTTGGATCGTGCTGGCCTGGCTGGCGCTCACCGTCGTCGGCGCGCTGGCCACCGGACCGGGGGTCAACCGGCTGACCCACTCGTTCGCGACGCCGGGGATGTCCGGTTACGACGCCAACCTGCACCTGTTGCGGACGTTCGGCATCGACGGCAACGAGCAGCCCACGATCGCCGTGTTGACACTGCCGGCCGGCACGGGCATGGACACCGCGGCCGGTCAGAACATCGCGGCCCGGACCTTCGCGGCCGCCGACCGCGCCGGGCATCTCGCGGTCGCCGACTACGCGAACACCCACAACCCCAAACTGATCTCCGCTGACCACCGGACGACCTGGGCCGTCTTCGACATGCCCAACCCCGACATCCCCTCCGGGGCCGGGGTCATGGACCGCATCGAGCCAGCCCTGAAGGCAGCGGCACCCGCCGGTGTCACCGTCTCGGTCACCGGATTCGAGCAGCTCCAGAGCACCGGCCCCAGCAACGCCGGCAATCCCAGCGTCCTGGTCGAAACCGTCATAGGCGCGGTGGGCGCGCTGGCGGTGTTGCTGTTCGTGTACGGGTCGGCGATCGCGATCGTGCCGCTGCTGATCGCGATTCCGTCGATCCTGACGACCTTCCTGCTCATCTTCGGCATGGAGCGATTCACCGACGTCAGCTTCCTCGCCGAGTACCTGGTCGCGGTGATGGGGCTGGGCGTGGTCGTCGACTACTCGTTGCTGCTGGTCACCCGCTGGCGCGAGGAACGCGAGGCGGGGAAGTCGAACCAGGAGGCGATCATCGCGGCGAGCCCCACGGCGGGTCGCGCCGTCATGCTCAGCGGGCTCACCGTCGCGATCGGACTGCTCGCGCTGGTGATTCTTCCGGTGCCGTTCCTGCGCAGCGTCGGTCTGGCCGGCATGCTCATCCCGCTGGTCGCGATCGCCGCGGCCACCACCCTGCTGCCGGTTCTCCTGGCCACCTGCGGCCCCGTACTGGACCGGCACCGTGTCCGGCGTGGCTCGACGACCTTCAGCCGAGGCTGGCAGCGCTGGACCGGCATGATCGTGCGCCGCCGCTGGATCGCCGCCATCGCCGGGCTCGTCATCCTCCTCGGGCTGGCCGCCCCCGCGCTCGTCATGAACACCGGCCAGCCACGCGCCAACTCACTCGGCGGCGCCGCGCCACCCGCCGTCACGCTGCACAACCTGGAGGCCGGCGGGGTGCCCAGCGCGGTCACCTTCCCGATCCAACTGCTCACCCACGGCGGACCGGTCGCCGCCGACCGCGCCGCGGCCATCGCCGCCGCGACACCCGGCGTCTACACGGTTCTCGCCCCGGCGACGCCGTCGTTCCGCCACGGCGGCGAATCGCTGATCAGCGTGATCCCGACCGACGAGGGCAGCACGTCGGCCGGCGTCGCGACCGTCGCACGGCTGCGCGCCGCCCTCGCGGGCGTGCCCGGCGGCGTCGAAGTCGGCGGCAACACGGCACAGAACTCCGACTTCACCACGGCGGTGTACGGCAACTTCCCGCTGGTTCTCGCGGTGATCGCGGTACTCACGTTCCTGTTGCTGGCCAGGGAGTTCCGCTCGGTCGTCCTGGCGGTCAAGGCGGTCGTGCTCAACGTGGTCTCACTCGGCGCGTCCTTCGGCTTCCTCGTGGTCTTCTGGCAGTACGGCATCGGCTCGCACCTGCTCTACGGCGTCGCCGCGACCGGTTCGATCCGCAACTGGATCCCGATCCTGTCGTTCGCGTTCCTGTTCGGACTGTCCATGGACTACGAGGTCTTCATCCTCGCCCGGACGCGCGAGGAGTACGACCGGACCGGGTCGACCAATGACGCGATCGTCGGCGCCCTGGCCCGCACCGGACGGCTGGTCACCTGTGCCGCGGTGATCCTCGGCATCTCGTTCGGCTCACTGTCCAGTGCCCCGGACGTCGTCGTCGAAATGATCGCCACCGGCCTGGGCTTCGGCATCCTCGTCGACGCGCTGGTGGTGCGCACCCTGCTCGTCCCCGCCCTGGTGGCGCTCATGGGTCGCTGGAACTGGTGGCTACCGGACCGACTGGCCCGCCTGCTCCGTGTTCCGCCGACCAACGCACCGGAACCGCCGACCGTCACGAAGCAACCGGTCGGCGCCTGACCTGAGGAAGTCTCACATGACAGAGCCATCGCCCACACCGGGTGGCCCGCTCGACCGGGACACGGACACCGACCGGCCCGACCTCCCACCACTGACGATCGGCGACCGCATGGACCGGCTGCCGATGTCCCGGTGGCACCGCAGAATGGCCGTCCTGATCGGACTGGGCGCGTTCTTCTGCTTCTTCGAAGTCGCCCTCGGCAGCTTCTTCGGCGTCCTGCTCGGCACCCAGTGGTCCCTGACCACTGTGGACAAGTCCCTGGTCGTCGGAGCGGCGTTCGTGGGGGAGATGCTTGGGTCGCTGCTGCTGGCGCCGCTGGCCGACCGGTTCGGCCGCCGCACGCTGTTCCAGATCAACCTGGTCGCTTACGCGGTCCTGTCGCTGGCCACCGCGTTCGCCCCGAACCTGTCGGCGTTCCTCCTCCTGCGCATGCTCACCGGGGTCGGCTTGGGCGCCGAGCTGACACTGTTGGACATCTACCTGTCCGAGCTGCTGCCCGCGCCGTGGCGGGGCCGGTACATCGCGTGGAGCTACACCCTCGGGCTCACCGCCGTTCCGGTGGCCGGCGTGCTGTCCAAGCTCGTCACCGGGCCCGTGCTCGGCATGGCCGGCTGGCGCTGGCTGCCGATCCTGGCGGCCGGCGGCGGTCTGTTCGTGTGGGTGGCGCGCCGTCGCCTGCCCGAGTCACCCCGCTGGCTGGCCGCTGTCGGCCGGGCCGCGGCGGCCGACGACATCCTCACGTCGATCGAACGGCAAACCGGGGCACCGGTCGACCAGCCCGTCCCCGTCGCGCCCGCGCCGGTGCGGCAGGACCCAGGCAGGTACCGGAGGCGGTCGCTGCTGATGTGGCTGATGTGGATCTTCACTCCGGTCGGGTTCTACGCCTTCGCCTCGATCGCGCCGATCGTCCTGCAGTCCAAGGGGTTCAACCTCTCGAACTCGCTCACCTACGCGGCGCTGACGGCCATTGGCTACCCGCTGGGCTCCCTGTTGTCCGTCTGGCTGACCGAGCGGTTCGAGCGCCGCACCCTGGTGGTCGCGTCGACCCTGGCCGCAGCCGTGTTCGGCGTCGTGTTCGGCCTCGGCACCAACGCCGGTGTTGTGATCGCCGCCGGCATCGCCACCACGGTCAGCACCATCATCCAGTCCAACTTCGTGCACATTTACCAGACCGAACTGTTCCGCACCGCGAACCGCAGCACCTCCATCGCCATTCCGTACGCCGCGTCCCGGCTGATCAGCGCGATGCTGCCGTTCGGCGCCGTCCTGCTGCTGTCCGCAGTCGGGCCCGGCGGCCTCTATGCCGGCTGCGCCCTGCTGCTGGTGGTGATGGCCGTCGCGGTCCGCATACTCGGCCCGCGCACCAACAAGCTGCGGCTCGACACGATCTAAGTGGCACCGTGCGCATCCTGATCGTCGAGGACGACCCCGCCCGTCACCCGGGATGACGCTCCGGTGGAGTCGACCAGCAGGGAGGTGACCGTGCTGGAGTACCTGATGCGCCAACGGGGGCGGGTGGTGTCCAAGGCGGAACTGCTCGAACACTGTTGGGACAGCGCGTACGACGGCGGTCTCGCCGCGGTGGAGGTGCACATCCACCTCCAGGCTTGCCAAGCGGAGCGTTGCTCCGTATATTCGAAATCGGAGCGACGCTCCGGAACTGATTGTGCCAGCTCACCCCAAATCATCCCTCCTACTGGCGAGGACCCCTCATGAGTGACAC
>NZ_JAMXMW010000035.1:0-68328 GCF_024055675.1 Actinoallomurus rhizosphaericola
GATGCAGCCTGCGGATCTCCGCCCAGTCCTCCACGCTCAGCACCCCTCTCCACTAGCCCCAAAGGGCTCGAGGTGGGTCCGTTTTCACGCGTCGCCACTGGTCCAGTTTTCAGGCGTCGTCGTCACGCGTCAGAGCTGAAACCCGTAGCGCGGCATTCAGCCGATGGGTGGAAGCCTCGTTTAAGGGCTATCGCTTCTTGGCTTCGCGAGCCGTCGTCACGATCTCGGCGGGCAGATCTGGGCCTTCACACGCCTGATCCAGCAGCCAGTTCCGATAACCGGGGTCGGGTAGCGATGGGGCAAGCGCGATGAGTTCGGTCAGGTCGCCCGCCGAGCCGGCGTGACGTACGCGAAATGCCGCACGCGCAGCTCGCAGAGTGACCTCATGCGGCTCCTGTTGCAGGCTGCACGATGCGCACCGCCCGGGCCGGAAATCCGGATCGAACAAGCGCCTCTTGGCACCCAACGACCCAACCTTCTTCCAGGTTCGGTCACCAAGACGGGAGGCGAGCGGCGCGGTGAGCGGCAGGCCGAGTCTCGGCCCGCGCGGCCGGCCCTGGTGGCTCCGTATCACGCGCAGTCACGCAGTTGCGGTGGTTCTGTATCGTCTCCGTCAACGATGCGTCATGTCCCGGGGAGATTTCGGCTTTGGACGTCCGTAGCGGTTCGTCGGCTCCGGTCACAGTGCTGCTCGTCGAGGACGACGAGGTGATCAGGAAGACCGTCACGATGGCGCTGGAGCGCTACGGCTATCGGATGAGCATGGCGGGCGATGGCCTCACGGGCCTGGAATCGTACCGGGAGCAGCGGCACGATCTCCTTTTGCTGGACGTGATGCTGCCGGTCCTGGACGGTATCGGGCTGTGCCGGAAGGTCAGGGAGTGGAGCCAGGTCCCGATCCTGATGATGTCCGCGCGCGGTGACGGGCTTGACGTCGTGGCGGGGTTGGAGGCGGGAGCCGACGACTACGTCGTCAAGCCCGTGGACACTTCCGTGCTGGTGGCCAGGATGCGTTCCCTGTTGCGCCGGGCCGCGTTCCGGCCGGCTTCCGGGAATCCGCCGGAGCCCGCTCCCGGCGTGGCCTCCGACCTGGTCTTCGGGGATCTGACCATCGATCCGGGAGGTCTGGAGGTGCGCCGGGCCGGTGAGCCGGTGGCCTTGGCGCCCACCGAGTTGCGCCTGCTACTGGCGTTCGCGGCGAACCCGGGGATCGTGCTGGACCGGCGAACACTGCTGCGCGACGTCTGGGACTACGGGTGGGACGGTGACAGCCGCGTCGTCGACCTGTGCGTACAGCGCCTGCGCAAGAAGATCGGCGCCGAGCGGATCGAAACGGTCCGAGGCTTCGGCTACAAGTTGCGGCGCTGACGTGGGAAACGCCATTGTCCGATGGACACGTAGCCTGCTGAACTGGCGATCGCTCCGTTGGAAGATCGCTGCGCTGGCGGCCGTGGCGTCCTGTGCGGTCGCGCTGGCCGTTGGACTACTGGTCCACAAGACCACGCTCGAGTGGTTGATGAACCAGGGCAGGTCACGGGCTTACGTCGCAATGCAGGAGGACGTGGCCACCTACCGGCGTACGGGCGTCGCACCGGACAGCTATACCCCGCAACAGATCCCGCCCGTCCTGATCGAGCAGGTGGACAGATCGGGGGGGTTCACCACCTGGTACGACGACCGGCGACCGGACAGCCCCTGGATGTGGGCGGCGCAGCCGGTCGACGACCGGCTGCTGTTCGTGCAGATGGATATGGGCACCGCGATACGCAGCCTGCAGGCCCTCGACCGGCATGTCGTGGAGGCCTCACTGGCCGTACTGGCGGTTGTCGTGCCCCTGGCGGCGCTGGCCGCCGAGCTGCCCAACCGGCGGCTGAGGCGGGTCGCCCGGACCGCACGGCGCATCGCGGACGGCGATCTGGACGCCCGGGCGATGAAGGGTGGCCGTCGCGGCCGGGATGGCGACGAGATCACCGAGATCTCGGTGGCCGTCGACGCGATGGCGGGCGCGCTGCAGGAACGACTGCTCAGCGAGCAGCGGTTCACCGCCGATGTGGCCCACGAGCTACGGACTCCGCTGATGGGCCTGGTCACCTCCACCGAGCTGCTCCCCGCCGGCGAGGCCACCGAGCTCGTACGCGACCGGGTGCGGGCCCTGCGGTCGCTGGTCGAAGACCTGCTGGAGATCACCCGGATCGACGCGGGCGTGGAGCAGGCCGATCTCACTTCGGTGCCGCTGGACCAGGTCGTCGAGGAGTCCGTACGCCGGACGGAAGTGCGGGCCCGGCTGACGGTGACCGGCGCCCCGGTCGCCTACACCGATCCGCGCCGGCTCAACCGGATCATCGCCAACCTGGTCATCAACGCGCACCGCCACGGGCGCCCTCCGGTCGAGGTCACCGTCAGCGGCACGACGATCGTCGTACGCGACCACGGCCCCGGGTTCCCCGAGGCGCTGCTGATGGACGGGCCACAACGGTTCCGCACCGGCGCGGCCGAACGCGGCCGGGGCCACGGCCTGGGCCTGACCATCGCCACCGGGCACGCGCGAGTGATCGGCGGCCGTCTGACGTTCGGCAACGCACCGGACGGTGGCGCGATCGCCACGCTTCACCTGCCGGCCGACGACCGGACCTGAGGGCCGGAACCTCATCGGCGCCCCAGGCTTTGCGGCCGCGGGCTCGTCGCCCGCACGCTGATACATGCCTGATACACGTCCGAGCGGCCGGGGATACGCGACCGCGACGGCATGGACACCCGCGCCCGGCATGGTGGCGTGCGCCACCGCACGTCACAGCAACGGAAGGGAACACCATGCCCGGCACATTCCATGCCCCTCGTACTCGGGTCGCACTCGCGGCCGTCGCCTGCCTCGCGAGCCTGCTGGCCGGTTGCGGGAAAGGTGGCGATCCGAGTGCCGCGGCGGGCGGCTCAGCGGCTCCCGCGTCGAGTTCCGGTTCCGCCGGCACGCTGGACCAGCAGTACAGCGCCTGGCAGGCCAAGTTCCGGTCGTGCCTGAGCGACAAGGGCTTCGAGCTTCCGAAGGAGCCCGGGAAAATCGACTTCGGTGACCGGCAGGACGCGTACAAGGTCGCGGAGGATGCCTGTCTCAAGAAGATCGGCCAGCCGCCGACGGCCCGTGCCAAGCAGAACACGTCCAGCAAGCAGATGCAGGAGAAGAATCTCCGAATGGCCCGGTGTTTCCGCGACCGCGGATACGACGTCAAGGACCCCAAGCCGGAAGAGTCCCTGGTCATGCCGGAGAACGTGACCGTCAAACAGCAGGACCTCGACGCGTGCACGAAGGCATGACGCATTCCGAACAGCCGGGAGTCGCTCCGGTGCCGCAACGGCGCGGCCGAGCCTGGGTCTGGTCGATCGTGGTGGTCGTCGTCGCCGCCGCGTCGGTCGTCGTCGTGCGGTCCGGAGGCGGTGCCGCGCAGGAGGCGGAGCACAAGCGTGTGTCGAGCACCGCTCTCGTAGAACGCAGGACGCTCAGAGAGACGGTCACCGCGCCCGGGTCGCTGGGCTACAGCGGGGCCGGCGAGCTCAGTGCCGGCCGCGCCGGCATCATCACCCGTCTCCCGCGTGCGGGCAGCCAGGTGAAGCTCGGCGGGGCCCTCTACTCCATCGACAACCGGCCCGTTCAGCTGTTGCGGGGACACACCCCGATGTGGCGGACGCTGACGAGCGGCATGTCCGACGGGCCGGACGTGCGGCAGCTGGAGCAGAGCCTCGCCACGCTCGGCTACTTCACCGGTGCGCCCGACGCTCACTTCAACTGGACGACGAATGCCGCGATCCGGCGATGGCAGGACGCCTGCAAGGTGAAGGAGACGGGGACGATCCGGCTCGGACAGATCGTTTTCGCCCCCGGCGATGTGCGCGTCGCACAGACCGTGGCACACCTCGGCGACCGGGTCGCAGCGGGCACAGCCGTGCTGAAACTGTCGAGCCTCCGCAAGGTCGTTTCCGCTCAGCTCAAGAGCGCGAACCAGGCCGTGGCCAAGGTGGGCGGCGACGTGACCGTCGATCTGCCCTCTGGCAAGACGACGACCGGCACCATCTCCAGGGTCGGCGTGCCCGAGCAGGTCGACCAGAACAGCGGGAAGACCGTCGTCGTTCCGGTGACGATCACTCTCGACCACCCGTCGGACGCGGGCTCCCTGCAAGAGGCCTCGGTGCTGGTCGATTTCCCCACCGCCAGCCGCAAGAACGTCCTGACGGTGCCGGTCTCGGCTCTCATCGCCCTGCCGGGCAGCGGGTACGGCGTGGAGGTGGTCCGGGACGCCGCGACGACCGAGACGATCAAGGTCGAGCCCGGACTGTTCGCCGGCGGCTTCGTGGAAGTGACCGGCGACCGACTCGCCGCGGGGCAGAAAGTCGTGGTACCGACACTATGAATGATGCCGTCATCGAACTCGACCGCGTAGTCCGCGACCACGGCAACCCACCCGTTCGAGCCGTCGACCACGTCTCGTTGTCGGTCGCACCAGGCGAGTTCGCCGCCATCGTCGGTCCCAGCGGCTCAGGCAAGTCGAGCCTGCTCAACATCATCGGCACGCTGGACCGCCCGACGAGCGGCCGTGCGCTCGTCGACGGCCGCGACGTCGGCGCGCTGAGCGACGCGGCACTGTCGGCGCTGCGCGCGTACCGCATCGGGTTCGTCTTCCAGCAGTTCCACCTCGCACTCGGGGTCAGTGCGGTCGACAACGTCGCGGATGGTCTCCTCTACACCGGAACGCCCCGTGCCGAACGGCGGCGCCGGGCCGTGGCGAGCCTGACCCGCGTCGGCCTGGCGGGCCGCCTCCACCACAAGCCCGACCAGCTGTCCGGCGGTGAACGCCAGCGCGTCGCCATCGCCCGGGCGATCGTGTCCGACCCGGCGCTGTTGCTGGCGGACGAACCCACCGGCAACCTCGACCAGCGTTCCGGTGCGGGGGTGATGGAACTGCTGCAGGAGCTCAACGAGACGGGCACCACCGTCATGATGATCACGCATGACGTACGGCTCGCCGAACGGATACCGAGGCGGATCAGCATGCGCGACGGCCAGATCGTCGCCGACGACCGAGAACTGACGGTATGAGCCACGGCGAGCGGGCCCACGCGCGCCGGTCGCGAATGCTCTACCCCGACGTGTACCGCGTGGGCGCGGCGGGGCTGAGAGCACGTCCCACCCGGGTCATCCTGTCCGCACTCGGCATCGCGATCGGTATCGCGGCGATGATCGCCGTCGTGGGCATCTCCACCTCGAGCCGGGCCAGGCTCAACGACCAACTCGCCGCGCTCGGCACGAACCTGCTGACCGTCCAGCCGGGTACGTCCATCGACGGCCAGGACACCACCCTGCCGGCCGACTCCCCGGGGAAGGTCGGGCTGATCGGCAAGGTCACCAAAGTCGGGGCGGTCGCCACTCTGCGGGGCGTGGACGTGTACCGGAGCCGGCTCATCGACCCGAACAACACCGGCGGCATCGATGTGCGAGCCGCCGACCTCGATCTTCTCGGCCTCCTGGGTGGCCGGCTACGGGAGGGAACCTGGCTCACCAAGGTGACCGCGAACTACCCCACCGTCGTACTCGGCGGCATCGCCGCCGACCGGCTCGGCATCGTGAGCCCGGGGAGCCAGATCTGGCTCGGCGACACCCAGTTCACGGTCATCGGCATTCTCGACGCCCTTCCCCTCGCGCCGGACCTGGACAGCTCCGCGCTCATCGGCGAGGCGTACGCCACGGCGCGGTTCGACTGGGACGGCAAGCCGACCACCATCTACGAACGCTCGGCCGACGCGGACGTCGGGGCGGTACGCGACCTCCTGCCACGTACCGTGAACCCGGAGAACCCCGAAAACGTGGACGTCTCGCGCCCCTCCGACGCTCTGGCGGCCAAGAACGCCGCGGACCTCACGTTCACCGGCCTGCTGGTCGGACTGGGCTCCGTCGCGCTGCTCGTCGGAGGCATCGGTGTCGCCAACACGATGGTCATCTCCGTGCTCGAACGCCGCCACGAGATCGGGCTGCGGCGTTCCCTCGGTGCCACGCGGGGACACATCCGGATCCAGTTCCTCGCCGAGGCGCTCCTGCTGTCCGCGCTCGGCGGCGTGGTCGGAGCGGCCGTCGGGTTCGGAGCCGTCGCGGTGTTCGCCAGGGTGAATGGCTGGCCCATCACGGTACCGCCCGCCGTATTCGCCGCCGGCATCGGCGCGACGCTCCTGATCGGGGCGGTCGCCGGCCTCTACCCGGCCATCCGGGCGGCGAGAACCCCGCCGACGGCGTCGCTGAACGCGTAACCGCATCGGGAGCGCGATCCGTTCAGCGCCGACGAGGGCCTGCCGGGACCAACACGTACGCCGTGCAGCGTGGCCGGTCGGCTGCACGACCCCGCGGGACCGGGGTGGGTACGTCTCGTCGTCCCGGTCTGGTCAGATGCCGCGGTGCCGTCGCCGCCGTCGACCTGGAGTCCCGATGTCGAGCCGCCGATACAGGGTCGATACACGCCTAAGCGGTCACTGAAACAGCGTCGCGGCGGACCGGACACCTCCGGCGTTCAAAGTGGCTCCGGCATGCGAATCGCGCGTGCGAGTCCCTGGAGGTCCTCATGCACCTTTCCCGACCCCGGCGGTCGGCCGGCACTGCCGTAGCGGCTCTGGCCGCCGCTGCCCTGGCGCTGACCGCGCCCCTGATGGCCGCCTTTCCGGCGCAGGCCATCGTCGGTGGTACCGAGTCAGCCAAGGCTTACTCGTTCATGGGTTCGTTCCAGCCGTCCTTTCCCCGGCCACCGCGCGCGGATGGACACGGCTGTGGGGTGGAGGTCCTCGCACCGCGGTGGGTACTGACCGCCAGCCACTGCGCCGGCAGGAACCCGACCGGGGCGAAGGTAGGGGTTCCGCGTGGATGGAAGGTCCGGGTCGGGTCACTGGACACCACGTCCGGAGGCGAGGTCGCCCAGGTCGACCACTACTACCGGCTGGCGACCAACCGCGATGAGGGGGGTTTCTGGGGCAGGGACCTCGCGTTGATGCACCTGCGGACCCCAGTGCGGGCCAAGCCCGTGCGGATCGCCTCGACCACGCCAGCGGACAACACGCCCGTCCGTATCATCGGCTGGGGAATGACCTGCGACGACAGCAACAATCCGGCGTGTTTCCCCACGCGGCTGCGGGAGGCCGACACCGTGGTACAGCCGATCTCGACGTGTCCGTCAGCCGCGCCCAGCGGAGAGTTGTGCATCGGTAGCCGCGACGGCAGCGTCGCCGCGAGCAACATGGACTCCGGCGGCCCTGCGCTGGTCCGCGAAGGCGGCCGGTGGGCGGTGGCCGGCGTGGTCAGCGGCCCCGGCGGCGACAATGCGCCAACGCTGTTCACCGATGTCACCAGGCACGCCGACTGGATCAACGGCATCATCGCCGGCACCAACGTGCCCCCCGATGACCAGATCCCGAACGTGGAAGGCGCGGTTGATCTGAACGACTGTACGGGCTCAGTGGTCCGCACCCCGGCCTCCCGGCCGGAAGACCCGGCGCTGATGCTGACCAACGGTCACTGCGTGCAGGGACAGCCGCCCGCACCCGGAACCGCACTAGTGGACCAGCCCGCCGACCGCGAGGTGCCCATCGCCGACCGCCAGGGCTACCCCCAGACCACCGCCCGCACGAACCGGCTCGTGTATGCGACGATGACCGGCACCGACATCGCGCTCTACCGCCTGGACAAGACCTACGCGCAGTTGCGGGCCGAGGGCGCGAAAGTCTTCCAACTCACCTTCACCCCCGTGCGCGCAGGCGACAAGCTGACCATGGCCTACACCAGCATCCGCTTGAACTGCACCGCCGAGGCCGTGGTCACACACCTGCGGGAGGGCGGCTACCAGCAGGACGACTCGATCCGGTACGCCACCAGCGAGGACTGCGCCCCCTGGCACGGCACATCCGGTTCGGCGCTGCTGGCGCCCGACGGCAACACGGTCATGGGAATCCACAACACCCACAACGATGCCGGTGAGCAGTGCACCGACAACAACCCCTGCGAGGTGGGCACGGACGGGGCCGTGACCTCAGTGCAGGGCCGTGCCTACGGTCAGCAGGTTTACATGATCGCGGCCTGTCTGACCGAGGGGTCGAAGCTGGACCTGTCCCGCCAAGGCTGCACCCTCACCCGTGCCAGGCCACGACCTGACCACCGTACCGGCAACTCCGGTTACCACGACCGGCACAGCGGTCCTGGTGCCCACAACCGCTGACCCGATCAGATGTCGTGCCGACCGTCGGCTGAAAGCGGACGGTCGGCACGCAACGCGGTCACCGTCACAAGAACGCCCCGAGACGCGGCTCTCGGGGGCTGTTTCCGCAGGTCAGGGTGGTGGGCAGGGGCGGGGTCGAAGCGCCGACCTTCCGCTTTTCAGACATGACATCGACCCTGTTCGGGGTGCGTCTGCCGTGGTCCGACGGTGGTCGACGTGTGCCGTGCGAGCCTCTGGAAGGGGACGTTGTCGTCAACGCTGTCGTCACTCCCCGGCGTGCGTCAGCTCGGCAAGAGCGTGAACGCCGGTATGTGGCGGGGCGGACCACAGTGAAGTGTCGTCGATCAACGGTGGCGATCTCGGTCGGTCCGAGGGATCAGGCGGTCGTGCCGAGGACGTCGTCGAGCCAGTCGTAGACGCGTGCGAATGCCAGGCGCTGGGCGCCGGACTGGCAGTGGGCGCCGGCGCCCTCTTGAGCGGTGAACTCCAGCAGCGTCTTGGGGCAGGTCAGGTGCTCGTACAGCAGCTCGGGCTGGCCTCGGAAGAACCCGTCATCGGCGCCCGCGCAGACCAGGGTGGGGCAGGCGATCTTCTCGGCGATGCCGTCGCGCAGGTGGTGGTCGAGGTAGGCCGCGCCGAACGCGCGCGGAGTGTCGACGCCCATCACGTACATGCCGTGCTCGATCGCCCACCGCATCATGGGGCTCGCTGCCATGGCCGCCTCCATCATGGCGTCCAGGTCGGGGTCGTCGGCGGCGCGGAGCCGCCGTTCGGCCTCGGCACGGTCGCCGGGAATGGCGGACGTGGTGATGACGCCCAGGTCGTAAACCCCGTCGAGGGCGATGAGGGCGGCGATGCGGTGCTCGAAGGCCGCGGCGCGCGGCGCGAGCAGACCGCCCATGCTGGCTCCGAGCAGGGCGATCCGAGCCGGGTCGACCTCCGGAATCGTGAGGGCATGGTCGATGACGGGACCGACCACGTTCTCCCAGTCGGGACGGAATACCAGGCCCTGGTGGTGTCGGGTGCCCGGCTGGCCCGGTCCGTCGAAGGCCAGAACGGTGTAGCCACGCTCGACGGCCGCGGCAGCTCCGAAGAAGTGCATCTCCTCGACCGTGCCGTCGAATCCGTTGCACATCACCACGGTCGGCCGGGCGGCACCCGAGTCGTCGGCCCGATACAGGTAGCCGGGCAGGACGGTGCCCTCGTAGGGGATCTCGACCGGTTCGATGGCCGGGGTGAACAGCGCCGCGGCCTGCTGAAAACAGTCGACCGAAGCGTCGTAGGCGTGCACGATGCGGGAGTCGGAGGCGTCGCCGTGCAAGAAGAACTCGGCGTTGCGGTAGTAGTTCGACGCGCGCAGGAAGGCGTCTCGGGCGCTGACCCGATGGCCGCCCGCGAGGGCCGCTCGTGCCTCGGCCTCCACACGGTCCGCAGTGGCCAGCCACTCGTCGTGCCAGCTGTCGTAGTCGCCGGCCGTGATCCGCTGTGCGGTCACCACGACCTCGCCGAAGTCGGCGCCGCCGTAGGCGACGTGCCCGAGTGTCCGCAGGGTCTCGTACCAGAACTGAGGGTTCTCGGGGAAGAACAGGGGATCCATCATCCACTCCTAAAGCAGTCGAAGGCTGCGTTAGTGAGACCATAGGATCCAGGCGTCGTAAACGCAAGCACGGGCTGCGTTAAGCTGAGAGGCGTGACGGAACAGCAGCGGGCCCGCCGGCCCGGCGGGCGCAGCGCCCGGGTCCGCGCGGCGGTGCACCAGGCGGTCACCGGCCTGGTGGCCGAACGCGGCTACGGTGCCTTCACTGTGGGCGACGTCGCGGCCCGCGCCGGCGTGGCCGACACGAGCATCTACCGCCGTTGGGGCACCATCGAGTCCCTGCTGATGGACGTGGCGATCACCCGGCTCACCACCGCCTCCCCCATACCCGATACCGGCACCCTGGAGGGCGACCTGCGCTCCTACGCCGCCAAGGTGGCCCGTGACGTCACCGGGCCCGACGGATTGGCGGTACTGCGCCTGGTCATCGCTCTGTCCAACGCGGGCGATACGGGCACGCAGGCCCGAGACCGCTTCCTGGCCGAACGCACACGCCAACTCCAGGAGATGCTCGACCGCGCCCGTGAACGAGGTGAGGACCCGCCGGACGCCCTCGACCTGGTCGATCACATCCTGGCGCCGATGTACGTCCGCGTCCTGTTCGGTGTCGGCCCGCTCACCGCCGCCTACGTCGACGCGCTGGTCGACCGCCTGCTGTCCTCTCCGAGTAGGAGATCACGGTCGGACGACTCGGCGGTCTGACAGCGCCAGTCTCAGATCTAGAGCTTTGGGTCCGGGATTCTGAACACGAGTGTCAGGTTCTCAAGCCGCAGGGTTGAGTCGCGCTCGGGCGATGTAGTCCTCGACGTGGTGATCGACGTCGGCCAGGGCCCGGCGTAGTTCGGGTGGTGCTTGGGGTTGGTCGGCGGCGGCCAGGGGTCTGAGCAGGCGGTTGTAGAGCTTGTGGCGCCAGGTACCGCAGAAGCTGATCCACCTCCTGTCTCCGGGCATGCGGGAGTTCATGGACAGCGTGGCGGCTCAGGCCATGGCCTGCGGCTGGCTGATTTTGATCGGTGGGCGTGCATGGCCTTGGCGATGCCGTCCAGCATCCGGTGGTGTCGGCACGCCACCACCCCCTTCGATTCAAGAGAGCGCAGGTTGGGTGATGCCGGCCTGTGATCGAGGTGCCGATGCAGCGCCTCGGCCGTCGATTGTCCACGAGGCCAGGAGGAAGGGGGCGTCCTCGCGAACGCCCCACCCTTCGGGCGAACAGGGGACGGGACCGCGTCGGTTCAGACGAAGAAGGCGTTCATGCCGGGAACGTCGGAGAGATAGGTCTCGATACTGGCGATCTTGCCATCGCGCAGGCGGCATACCGTGGACAGGTACTCATCGAGGACTGCATCCTCACGACGCGCGGTGTTGTGAAGAGACAGTGCCATGTTCTCCCGGCTGACGAGGACGTGCAGCAGTTCGAAGTTGAGGCCGTAGCCGGCGATCTTCTTGGCGCGTTCCACGACCTCGTCGGCGCCGACGGCGGTGCCGGAGATGGTGTTGTCGCCCGGCAGGGTCCACGTGGCGTCGGGCTGCAGCAGGGACCGGATCGCCTCCCAGTCGCGTGCGACGAGGGCGGCGTGGAACTGCTTGCCGAGGCCGTACGGCGTGCTGTCCGTGGTCACGTTGATCTCCTATGAGAATGCTTAAAGCAGCGATCAGTGCTTTAAGTCGAAGCCTACTCACATGCCGACGGCTAAAGCAAAGAAGTTCGCGTTAAGATGAGGGTATGAGCGCCGAAGCCCAGACGAGACGACCGGGCGGCCGCAGCGCCCGGGTCCGGGCGGCCGTCCACCAAGCCGCGACCGAACTGGTTGCCGAGCACGGCGCCGACCAGGTCACCATGCCCGCGGTGGCCAAGCGCGCAGGGGTGAACACGAGCACGATGTACCGGCGCTGGGGCACACTCGGGGCGCTCCTGGCCGATATCGCCGCGCAGCAGATCGACGCCGCTCCCGAGTCCGTCGGGGACCTGCGCGGCGACCTGGAAAACCATGCGGCATGGACGCTGGCGGAGCTGTCCCGCCCGGGTGGGATCGCCTTCTTCCGCGCCGAGGTGGCCGCCGACGTCGATGAACGCCGCGCCGGCCTGCGCGAATGCCTGCAGCGGGTCAGCGGGCGGTTCGAGGCGGTCCTCGACGCAGCCCGGGAGCGAGACGAGGCGACGCCGTCGTTGGAGCAGATCCTCGACCGCATCGTCGCCCCCCTGTACTTCCGCGTGGTCTTCTCGGTCCCCGGCACCGACGAGGCCTACGCGCGCGCCCTGGCGGCGGACCTTCTCCGTACCGCCCGGTGAGCGGCACACGATCAACCGACCGGCAGGGGGGCTTCGGTCGGCTGGGTGGGGGTCAGTGTCGCCTTGGCCTTGAGGTGGAGCAGGACCGTGCGGGTGAGCATCATGAGAACCGCCATGAAGATCAGGGCGTCGGTGAGCGCGCTGGGTGAGACGGTATGGGTGGCCATCCATTCGCCCAATTGTCGGCCGAAGATGTGCGCGGTGCCGTAGGAGAAGGCGAGGCGTGCGCCGACCACGGCGATCCAGGTGAGTGCATAGCCGATTCCGGCACGGGACTTCGCGCAGCGGCGGCCTTTGGCCATGCCTTCGTGTACGGGCATGAAGGCGCTGGCCAGTAGTCCCAGCAGCAGCCCGGTGGCTATGCCGGCGATTTCCAGCATCAGGCCGTATCCGCTGGTGGCGAGTTGGTCGATGTAGATCGGCACGATGGCTCCGGCGGTGATGATCGGGCGGAGCACGCGCATTCTGGTAACTTTTCGCGTGCCGAGGTCGGATTCCAGCACGATGCCGAGTACGGCCAGATTCAAAATCCATACGCCCATGTCCATGGCTGCGGCCTTGGCCGAGGGGATGACCCGGCTCCCACCCCCACCGACTGGAGCGGTCGACAGAACTTCGAGCCATCCCCGAGCCCGAGGCCCCCGCCGGAGGCTTATAGCGGTTCTGCCTTCTGAGCCATAGGGAGATCAAAGCGTCCAGGGCTGTCCACGACAGTCCAGTACCACCGCTACCAGCTTGGGAATTAAGTGGGGATCGAGCTTCAGCGCCCCTGACCTGGGGTGGCAACAGACCGCGAGTGACCCTTGGTGCCTCTTGCTCACCCTGGCTAGTTGCACGCTAATTGCACGCCGCGAGCGTCCCCACCTGGACGCGGACCGCCGACTGAGGTCCGGACCGGTCGGCAGTGAGCCAGTCCGTCAGTCGAGACGTCCTACAGGCGCCCGGTTTAGGAATCCACAGGCCATACAGCGGACATACAAGGCTGACCTGCCCGGTAACGGCCTCAGCAAGCTGCGCGGCGGGAGGCCATCCCGCGTAATATCCCGTGCGGGAATCGCTGGTTCACCCCTCGGGGGCCGCCGTTCCCAAGAACCAGACCAGCCGATGATTCGGGCGCGGGCAGCCGAGGACCTGCCTCAACCCAGGCCACATGTCCGCCTCAACTGGATACCAGTCGGCGTCCCACTCAGGTCCGCGATCCAGCATGTCACGAAGGCTGATCCAGCTGCTCAGCTGTGACCAGAAAGATCGTCGGCGTGCCTTCTCGCATGGGATAGCCGGCGAGTTGTCAACGGACGTCGATCGCATCGCACGAAGGCTTGTCAGGCACAGCTACAACCTAGTCACAAGCACCGACGACGACCGCAGCAGCGTTAGCACGATCGTCCTAATCGGCAGGAGCGGACACCATCCCCCGTAGCCGACGGCGACACAGGTCCGATGCGCAGGAACCGCGGACAGATGGTGTCCGGTGCCTGGGACCGTGCGCCGTTGGTTGTCGTCGCTGTCGTCACAGCTGTCGTCAGACCATCGCGGACCGCCAGAGAGCCAGACCGCCGCTGCGCCGCCAAGAGCTGTAGATCAGGTTTCGAGAGGCCCATGGACCAGCATCTGTCAAGCTCCTCGCCCACATCGCCACCCGTTCACGCCTGTCCTATGAAGGTCACCGCGTCCGGTTCTGACTAGGCAGCCATCAGACGTAATGTGGCAGCTCTGGGCATCCTTGAAGAAGGTAGGCGATATGGCGGGTCCACGCTCTTATGACAGGAATACCGTGGCTTCGCTCTCCTACCTAAGCGGAGGCCGCTGTTACTTTCCGGGTTGCCCGGAGTCAGTTTTTCGTAAGGTCGGAGATACGTGGAACCTTGTGGGCGAGATAGCCCATATCCGAGCTGCGAAGCCGAACGGCCCGCGCTACGACGCCACCATGAGCGACGACGAACGACGAGCGATCACCAACCTCGTAATCTTCTGCGATCCACATCATGACATAGTAGACAAGAAGGATAATGAAAGGGTTTATCCCGTTACCAGATTAGAGCGTTGGAAGGTTCAGCAGGAGGCGGACCCAAGACAGGCGGTGCAACGACTTCGCGAGGTATCACCCGCTGGTCTCCGCAAGCTTGTTGGGGATGGACTAAAACGACACGACCAGCTTATGATGAGGGCAATCGAGCGCTTGGAGAGGTCAGACAGGCAGGCGGCCGAGTTGATGCGAAGCCTCATCGATGAGCTTACCGAGGCTTACACGCTACAGCGACGGAGCCTCAATCCGGATCTAATCGAGATGCTGAGCCACGCCGCGAACACACTGGCGCGGTACAGTTGGGTCGCCGAAGAACTTGATAGCGCAACCTCGCGGCTTGAACGGACAGTCAGACGGCTACCCGAGTTGTGAGCCGTAGATAGACGACGCCTTCCTGGCCGCTAGGCGGGCGCTTTACACAGCCATCCTCTGGCAGCAAAAACAGCCCCCGTACAGCTCTAATGCTGCCGGGGGGCTGTCGCATGTATCTGGACGAGGTGATTCGCAGCGCTCAGCGTTTAACGCGATTACGGATCGCGAGAGCGGCCAAGCCGACGAACAGGGGGCCGGTTATACGCAGCATTATGCGTATGGCCTGGCCCCATCGAGTGACGTTTTCTGGCACGGCGGAAGTCTTTACATCCACGGCGACCGTGGAGCGCAGACTATAAAGCAGAGCGTCAATGTAGGGTACGGGCCTACCTGGGAACCCGGCATATTGCATGCCTAGCGCCAGCACCGCAACGACGCCTAGCAGTGCAACGAGTGCGCGCCCAACGCGCAGGCCATATCCCGACGCTAGCCAGTACAGCCACAGGAGCACTTTTTCGCCACGATGGGCACCAGCTCGGCGCATCTCCATTTCGCCATAGTAGAAATCCGCGGCACCAGGCTCGTTCTTGGCATCCTCCATAGCCTTGCGGAGTTGCCGGTAAAGCACTTCCAACCGAGCCGGTGTCGGCTCCCACGGATCCGCGCCCCCAGGCGCGGAGGTCCACTCGCTTAGCGGCTCCCTATATCCCAACGCCTTGAGCGGCCGACACAGAATTGATTTTAGGTATCGGTGGAGCATTTCAAATCGCACCAACACCTGCCGACGGTTCGCACTCCGACGGGCGCGCCAGTAATGTTCTTCGGCCAGCACCCGCCGGACTCGGCGCGGGTCGGTCGCGAACCTGCACTCGCCATCAAGATGCAACTGTTCGGCACGATGCAACCCCGTGAACCGGCAACTCGTCAGATCTACGTCCGTCAAGGTTACCGAGCCCGCATCAAGTCTCTGTAGCGAAGCCACACGTACGTCAGGTAGAAGCCCACTCTCAGGATGACGGAAATCGGACTCATCGGTAGCAAAGATAGGGCGTCGCAAGCCTTGAACCGTTACCGGGCCAGCCAACACAGTATCCGCCAGGTCGACCTTAGCGGCCCTTAGTCGCAGAGTTAGCCTCCCTTTACCCCTCAGATTTTTAGCGTCCAGACGTTGCGCCAATGCCTCCACGCAGAGTTCTTGCTCAACTACTGCTTCTTTGAAGCTCCCCGTCAATTGGAAGGTCGTCTGGCTGAAACTAGCGCGTCCACTAAAGGTTGCCCCATGAAAGAAAGCAGCATTGAAGCTGACCTGGAGAAAATCTACCTCATCATTGAACTTAGCCTTCGTGAAATTTCCGTTCCGGTTGAACCTCACACCCGTAAATGATGCACCTTTCTCGAAGACCGTCTCAATAAAGTAGGCGTCCCCCTTGAACGTGGCATTGGCGAAGTTCGGACTTTCGGCAAATTTTGCGCTGCCAAAATTGGCCTTGGTGGCCCTCAGATCGACAGGGAGGGTGGCAGGCTCCTTGGCAAAACTTGCTTTCGTAAAGTCGGCGCTTCTAAATCTCGCCCCCTGAAACCGGGCATTTTTGCTGAAGGTCGCTGCGGTGAACCAGGCATCGCCTTCGAAAATAACTTCTTCGAAGGACGCGTCCCCGCGGAAAGTGGCGCCGGTAAAGTCTGCGACATCGGTAAATTTCAGACCGCCGAAGTCGGCTCGGCCGGTGAATGTCGCGCCGCTGAAGGAGACGACGCCGACCTCTGAGCCGTCCTGGCGACCACGCAACGCCTCCAGGAGCTCTTCGAGTAGTCCTTCAGTGAAGGTGACGCCATCAGCGCGAACAGGCGCTCCAGCAAGCAGATTAGCTAGATAGCCAGCTCTGCGGTCCGCGCTCAAATGCGCCAGGCACGTGCCTTTACGGACTGGGAAGGCGCCACACGCCTTCGGTGAACCGCCGAAGTCGGGGTGTCGACAGACGTCAGCCTGAGTGGGTCTGGCCATAACAGAGGTCTACCGGACTGACCGCATGTTCAGGGCCAGAACGGACAGCCAGGAAGACGGCTCAAGATCCTTGATCTTCTCTTCCAGCTTCTGAAGGCACCACGCCCCAACCTGCGCTCCACAGGTCAAAGCCTGTCGCTGTCGAACGCGCAGCAGCTTGGTCTTGACACGCCGAACGTAGTCAGGAGGTCCGCGCGACGCAGAGCGAGACATGAGTGATCTCCTATGTCCTCTTAGCTGCCTGCGCCGGCGGCCGTCGGGAGGCTCGGCACCGGGCGGCCTGCAGAGCTACGCCATCTCCGAGAGCTAACCGGCGCCGTCGTTGTGCTTGTCCAACTGGGAGGACAAGATGAAGCCCTCAAGCGCCGCATCGAGGCAGCTTGATGGGCTAACGCTTTGGCACGTATTTGGCACAGCCACCCGCCGCCGGCCGGTGACGGCCGAACACAGTCGGACAGTCTCAGGACGTGGGTAGGGGCGGGGTCGAACCGCCGACCTTCCGCTTTTCAGGAGTGACATCACCCCTGATCGCGGTGCTCCAACCGAGGTCAGACGGTGGTCGACGTGTGCCGGCGTGAGTCCCTGGAAGGGGACGTTGCCGTCATGGTTGCCGTCAGCGGTCGGTGTCCTTGGGGTGGCGAGGCGATGCGTAGATGGATGACCCAGACAGTGCGGCTGTCGTCGTCGATCACGTACCGGACGCGGCCGCCGCTGATGACCTCAAATGGTGCGTGCTTGCCGGCTGTCAGCGGACACGATGCCACAAACGTAGGTTCGTCCTACCGAGATAGCACCTCAACCCCGTCCTGACCACTCTGCGCCAACAACCCACCACGGACGGACGTGATCCGCCACAATCGCGGCATGACGTTGCGGCGTACACAGTCCCCCATAGAGCACACCGAGCTAGGCCACCTCAAGCTCTACCGCGACGACCTGATCAAGATCGCCAAGATTCTGGCTGAGATCGGGCCACTTGAGATCAAGTGTGGCGACTGGGAGGGGGATGACCCGACGGACTTCGATAGCCCCGACCTGCCGGAAAGGCTCCCCGGGGTTGAGATGACGGCGACAGACGGAACGATCGGCGTGGGCGTGAGGCTCAAGCGGAACGAGGCGATCGTCATAGTCGCTGAGCCCACCAGCCTCACGGAGGGAGTACTCAGCCGGATCCAACGCATCACCAAGCCACGCCGACGTGCGGTGACGGCGGTCAGGTACGACATGCCCGGCGGCCCGAAGATCGCGATACGCCCCATCTCGGCCAAGACACCCGTCGTTCGCAGCAGCGCCCTATTGATCAACGACTACCGTGAGAACCGCCCCACCTTCTGGGAGCGCACTCGTGATGACTGGATCGTAGGTGCGGTGTGGTGCGTGGTCGGCCTCGTGCTGGGCGGCGTCATCGGCTATTGGGTCAACACCATCACGTGACGCGGTGACCTCATGGTCTAGTCGAACACCGGGCAGGCCCGGTCGAGCCACGCCTGGACGGCCTCCTCCGTCTTCCACTCACGCGTGGTTACGTAGGTGTGCTGGTTGACCGTGAATTGGACCGCGTACCTGCGCGCCCCACCGACGACCTTCGCGTGCGTGGTCATCCCAAGGTTGATCCGGTACCCGTACTCGCGCTGGGAGGCGCTCACGACGTCTACCCAGCCGCTCACCGCTGGCACCTACGCCCTCTCCTCTGCGCCCGTCAGCGCGTCCTCGTACTCTTGAACCCATCCCGCCTGGCGCTGCTCCCCTGGCAGCCCTGCGAGGCCCTCTCTCAGCAGCGACACGGCGTCCCCGTCCTCGCCGATGCCAGCCAGCGCGACGCCCACGTTCAGCTGAAAGAACGGCTCTGAGTACCAGTACACCGCTGGGGGCGGTTCACCCATCCCGCTGGCCAGCTCCGCTGACTGGTCCAACAGGCCCGCACTCGGTTACGCTCGCCCAACTCCGCGTACCCCTGGGCCGCCTGGAGCGCGTCGAATGCGTGCTGTGCCACGGCCACGCCAGGAGTCGCCACTGCGGCGGCCGCGTACCTAATGACCTCCAGCGGTCGCTTCCGCCGCCGCGCGACGTACCCCTTGAAGCTAGTCGCCGAGGCCGCGCCCGTGCCGTACCCGACCTCGTCAGCCAACCCCACCGCCCGGTCGAACAGCCTGACTGCCCGCTGGTCCTGCCGCACGGCCGCGTGCAGCCAGCCCGCGAAGGTCGTCCAGTCCGCCACGAGCCGGCCCAGCTCAGCACGCACCGTGCCCCGGCTCGCCCGTAGCAGCCCTGCCGCTGCCTCCTGCTGCGCTACGACCGGTCCCGATGCGACGTCCGCCCCGGCTGCGTCTTCCAGCCGCCGCTGACCGGCCAACACCAGTCCCAGCGCCTCCACCGTGCCGCCGTCCAGTAGGGCCGGCCGCGCGCTCACCGCGACTAGACGCTCCCGGTCCACGGCCCGGCTCCCACCCACCAGCCATGGCGAGCGCCCGCCACCTATGTCCTCACCGTCGACGAGGCGGCCGATCGCCTCCATCAGTTGCTGGACCGTCTACAACCTGATCCGTTCCAACCAGCTCCGCAGCGTCAAGATCGGCCGACGCCGTCTCGTCCCGGCCGCCGCGCTCACCGAATACCTCGATGGCCTCCTGGAGGTGGCTGCCTGATGCCCGCGACCACGATCACGACGCCCGAAGAGCCGGAGCGCCGGAAGCCGAGTCGGCGCCGGACGAAGAAACGGGCGAACGGCGAGGGAACGATCGTCCAGCGCAAGGACGGGCGATACGAAGCCAAGGTGTTCGTCCTCACGACGGCGGGCACCTTCAAGCGACTCAGCGTGTACGGCAAGAGCCGCGAGGAGTGCCACGCCAAGTACGTCAAGCTCAAGGCCCAGGCCGACGAGGGCATCCCGGTCGCGTCCGAGAGTTGGACGGTCGAGCAGTACCTCACGTACTGGCTGGAGCACGTCGTCCGGGTCGAGCGGCGGCCGAAGACCTACCAGGGGTACGAGGGCGTCGTCCGGCGATACCTGATCCCCGAGCTGGGCAAGAAGCGGCTCGGCAAGCTCAGCGCGCGGGACGTCCGGCTGTTCATCACCCGAGTCCGCGAGGCGTGCCAGTGCTGCCGCCACGGCTGGGACGCCTCTCGCGAGATCCCGCGCTGCTGCGCCAAGCCGGATCCGGAGTGCTGCGCGTCGCGGCTGTCGGTGCGCATGGTCCAGTCCATCCACGCCGTCCTCCGCAATGCGCTGGAGACGGCCGTACGAGAGGAGATCATGCCGCGCAACGTGGCCAAGCTCGTCAAGGTCAGCACGCCCAAGTACAAGGTCAACCGCGGGCTCTCCGTCGCTCAGGCCCGCGCCGTCCTCGACGCCGCGTACGACGAGCGGCTGTACGCCCTCTACGTCCTGGCGCTCTGCCTTGGCCTGCGGCGCGGGGAGCTCCTCGGCCTGCGCTGGTCGGACATCAATCTCGACGCTGGCACCCTCGAAGTCGTCCACGCGCTACAGCGAGTCGGGGGAGAACTGCGGTTCGTCCGACCGAAGACGGACGACTCACAGCGGACGATTCCGCTGCCCACGATCTGTGTCGACGCTCTCCTACTACACAGGGACCGGCAGAAGGCCGAGCGGGCGGACGCCTGGCCGAACTGGCAGGAGAACGACCTGGTCTTCCCGTCACGGCTCGGTAAACCCCTGGAGCCGGACAACCTCCGGCGAAGCTGGGGACGGATCAGGAAGGCGGCCGGCCTCGGTGATGTCCGGTTCCACGACATCCGGCACACCTGCGTCTCGCTCCTGCTCGACCTCGGCGTCCCGCCGCACATCGTCCGCGACATCGTCGGCCACAGCGACATCGAAGTCACCATGACGATCTACGCCCACGCCGCCCTCGACGAGAAACGCAAGGCACTGCGGAAGCTGGGGGATGCCCTCGGCTGATGCGCTCTCCAGTAAGGCCCCGGCGCGGCTTCCGGGGCCTTTTGGTTAGGACGCCACGTGACGCACTCTTCCCGGCGGACTTTGTGCCCGTTCGCCGATGGTGAAGCTGACCTACGTGCGCGAAGATCCCGAGTGTTTCCCAGGTTAGGTATGAACTAGCGCGTGGCCAGTTCCGGATCGTCGCCATCGAATGCAGACGGTGTGTGAGGCGCCTTCCTTGTCTAGTGTGGGCGCTACAGGACACGATGTGGCTTGATCAACGATTGGAAGGCGCGCCGTGATCGTCTACGCAACCGAGCAAGGCTCATGCTTCCACACCGATCCGCGGTGCCCAGGGATCCACGCCGGCCATGGCGGAACGGTGTACCAGGGTGGCACGGTCCACGAGCCGAAAGAAATTTCCCTGGCCGAGGTAAAAGAGCGCGGTCTCAAGGCGTGCGAGTTCCTCGGGGGGTGCGGAGCCGCCGTCCAAGGAAATTGATGCGTAACAACCGGAACGAAATAGCGGGTCACCTGCATCTGACCGACGACTTCTTCTGGACATGGTCGTGGCGAAGTGCTCGGTGGCGTCCGAGTGGAAGGCAGTCGTGAATCGCAACCTGAAGCTAGCCCTGTTTTCCGGCGCCGCTCTGCTGCTCGTGAGCGGTACCAGGCTGTTCACCAGTGAGGGCACTCCAGCGCCGGCTCCTGTGCCCTCTCCGGGCAAGTCCGAGTCCGCTCAGCAGATCTGGGAGGAAGCGATGGGTGGTGGCAAGCCATCCGATGACTTGGTAGTTGCGGAGCGACTCAATCCGAACACGGGGCTGTGGCTGCAGTACACGGCTGGCCAGGAGCGGGTCATCGCCAGTACCCAGCAACAGTGTGAGGTCCTACTGCGGCGGTTTAAGAAGGGTATGGATTCTCGTCTGCCGTATGACGGGAAACCGTTCCAGTGGCTCTGTGACTCGATGCCGTCGGTTCCCGGCTCCGCGAAGCCCGAGGACGGTTGGAGGGTCTGAATAGATCTCAACGGCAGGAGAGGCCCGTCCATAGTCTCTCACCGGGCTCCCGGACACGCTGTCGGTGCGTCGCCCGAGACTGCTTCGGCTCGCACCCACGATCGTGCGAGGGGAAGGCGGGCGGCGGTCGGCAAGCGAGGCGGCCTGGCGGTTGTCGTCAGCGTTGTCGTCAAAAGGCCCCGGGCGATCTTCGCCTCGGGGCCTTCTGGCTGGTCAGGTGTGGTGGGCAGGGGCGGGGTCGAACCGCCGACCTTCCGCTTTTCAGGCGGACGCTCGTACCGACTGAGCTACCTGCCCGCACGGCGCCGAACGGCGCCTCAGCGGTCCTGACGGGATTTGAACCCGCGGCCTCCACCTTGACAGGGTGGCGAGCACTCCTAGCTGCTCCACAGGACCTTGCTGTCTTGCTTTGTAGTACCCCCGGAAGGATACCGTGCCCCCAACGGGATTCGAACCCGCGCTGCCGCCTTGAAAGGGCGGAGTCCTAGGCCGCTAGACGATGGGGACTCCGACGGCCTGGCCGCCGTTGCCCTTGGCGCCTGCCGTCGGGGACTCCGTCAGCATAGGGGACAACCGCCCCAACCACCAAAGTGATTCCCTCCCTAACGCGGACGACTGGCCTGGGAGGGCCGGGAGGCCGAGGGCGAGGGGCTGGGCGTGAGGGGCGTCCCGGAGGGCGTCTGCGCTGGTGGCGGGCTTATGGGGCGGTCCGGTTTGGGTTCCAGGGTGCGCTCGATCTGGGCGGAGGTGAGACCTAGACCACCCAGTTGGATGTCGTCCCAGCCCTGGAGCCGGTGGCTGGCCTGGTTGAAGTACAGGACCGACATCTCGATCGGGGTGGGCTGTTCGTGTTCGAGGCCGCGCATGCCGGCGCCGCCGGTCGAGCCCTGGATGAACAGCCGGGTGCCGCCGGGCAGGAGCCGCGTCGACCGCCGGTGGAGGTGGCCGGACAGGATGAGCGGCGCGGTGCCGTCGAACGCCGCGCCTTCGGCCGGGTCGTGGGCGAGCACGATGTCGGGCTTCTGGCCGAGGGTGCGGAGCTTCTGCACGGCGGTCTGCCCGTACGCGAGCATCTGCGGGCCGTTGACGTCGTCGTCGCGGGTCGTCTTGTCGGGGGTGAATCGCGGGTCGGGGGTGCCGAAGATCCGCAGGCCGCCGACGTCGGCGATGCGGTCGTCGAGGACGACGGCGTTCTTCTGGCGGCGTACGGCCTTCTCGTTCTCAGGGGAGTCGTGGTTGCCCTTGATGAAGACGTACGGGACCTTCAGCTTGCCGATGCTGTTCGCGAACTTGTCCTCGGCCTTGGTCCCGTGGTCCGTCAGGTCGCCGGTGTCGATGATGACCTGGATGTGGAACTGGTCGACGACCTGGCGGATGACGTTCCAGGCGACCGGGTTGAGGTGGATGTCGGAGACGTGCAGGACACGGATGGTGGTGGGGTCGGGCTCGTACGTCGGGAGGGTGGACGTCACGTCGTACAGGCGGGACAGGTTGCCGACGAGCCGGGCCAGTTGCTCCCGGTACGCCCCGATGCGCGACACGATGGTCTTGGCGTCGCCGACGACCTGGGGGGCGCTGGCGAGGATGCCGGTGAAGCGGGGTTCGGCGATCGACTCGGGGTTGAACGTCAGGCCGCCGATCAGGCCGACGACGAGCAGGCCGCTGAGCGCGCTGACGGTCGTCCACACCGTACGGCGCCAGCTGCGGAAGATGAGAAATCCGGCGAGGGCGGCGCAGATGAGGGCGGCGGCGGCCGCCTTGACCGCCATGACGATGAACGCGTGCCGTACGTCCCCGCCGATCGTGTCGGAGAGGCGGTCGAAGGCGGAGGGGTCCTCGATGAGCTCGCGGGCGCGGTCGGGCCGGAGCCGGGTGACCTGCGCTTCGATCCGTACGGGCCCCGCATGGCTGTCCAGGCGGAGGGTGCCCAGCGGCGGGATGTCGATCACGGTGCCGCCCGACGTCGACGGGCGGAGGGCGAAGTTCACGTCGGCGGGTCCGACGTCGGTCCGGGCGTGCCCGCCGGCCAGGAGGCCGATCCAGCCGCCGATGAGGCCGATCGCGATGACGGCCGTGACGCGTCCGGTGAGGCGTACCCGGGGGTGCGCGAGGAGCCGCCGTGGTTCGTTCCATGCTCGGGTCAACACGTTGGTACGTATGCTCACGACGGCAAGGATCCACGCACAATGACGGCGTGATCGAGGTAACGCGGGAAGAGTTCGAGGATCTGGTCGCCGAGGCGCTCGACACGGTCCCGCCCGACCTGACCGCTCTGATGCGGAACGTCGTGGTGCTGGTCGAGGACGAAGCTCCGGAACGCGGGCTTCTCGGGCTGTACGAGGGCGTACCGCTGACCGAGCGCGGCGACACGTACGCGGGCTACCTTCCCGACCGCATCACGCTCTACCGGCGGCCGTTGCAAAGGATCTGCCGGACCCGCGATGACCTGGTGAAAGAGGTGCGTACGACGGTGGTGCACGAGATCGCCCATCACTTCGGGATCGACGACGACCGATTGCACGAGCTCGGCTGGTGATCCCGATTGCGCACGTTGGGTCACCTGAACTGAACACAGCGTGAGATACTGTCCGGCAGACCGACCGGCCGCTTGGCAAGGCGGCCGGACGACGTTCACCGGCAGGGGAGCGCGCGTGGGAAGACATCGGCGGCCCTTCGATCGCCAGGTCACCTATCACGAGGTTTTCGGCGTCGGTGAGTTCCGCTCGATCTGGCTGGCCCAGACCCTCTCGTACATCGGCGACCAGCTCGCCCAGATCGCCCTCGCGGTACTCGTCTACAACAACACCCACTCGGCGTTGCGCACCGCCGTCGCGTACGCCCTGACCTACCTACCGTCGATCATGGGCGGGCCGGTGCTCTCGGTGCTGGCCGACCTGCTCCCGCGCCGCCGCGTCATGATCGTGTGCGACGTCGCCCGTACGGGCATCGTGGCGCTGATGGCGCTGCACCATCTGCCCTTCGCGGTGCTGTGCTTCCTGATCTTTTGGACCGTTCTCCTGGGTGCCCCGTTCACCGCCGCGCGCGCCGCGCTGCTGACGGAGGTGCTGCCCGGCGACCTGTACGTCGTCGGTTCGGCGATCAACAACATCACTCATCAGTTCACCCAGGTGCTGGGCTTCCTGGTGGGCGGCGCGGTGATCTTCGCGGTGGGCGCGCACCAGGCGCTCGCGGTCGACGCGGCGACGTTCGCGATCTCCGCGTTCATCCTGATGGCCGGCGTACGGGCGCGGCCGGCGCCGCGCCCGGAGAGCCGCGAGCGTCCGTCGCTGTGGGCGATCACGCGGGACGGCGCGCGGCTGGTGTTCCGGGACCGTACGCTGCGGCCCCTGGTGTGCTTCGCGTGGCTGTGCGGGTTCTACGTGCTGCCGGAGGGGCTCGCCGCGCCGTACGCGAAGACGTTCGGCGCGGGTCCGGTGTTCGTCGGGCTGCTGATGTCCGCGATGCCGTGCGGGATGGTGCTCGGCTCGCTGGCGTACAGCCGGTTCGTCCGCCCCGACGACCGGCTGCGGTTCATGGGCTGGATGGCGATGCTGTCGTGCGCACCGCTGCTGGGGACGGCCCTGCGGCCGCCGCTGTGGGCCGTGATCGTGCTGCTGGCGCTGTCCGGGGTGGGCAGCGCCTACCAGCTGGCCGCGAACGCCGCGTACGTCGCCGCGGTGCCGCCGGACGGGCGCGGTCAGGCGTTCGGGCTGGCGCAGTCGGGCATCCTCGCCAGCCAGGGCATCGGCATCCTCGTCGGCGGGGCGCTGGCCCAGGTGCTGGGTCCTGAGCCCGTCGTCGCCCTGGCGGGGATCGCCGGCCTGTCGGCCGCCACGATGCTCGCGATGTCGTGGACGCGGATCAGGGGTGAGGTGATCGCGTCGAACCAGGAGCGCGCGATGAGCGCCGCCGCCTGAGCCCTACGGTTGTCCGACGCCCTTGGTCTGCTTGTTGATCAGGTCCTGGGCGATCGACGTCTCCTTGCCCTCCTCCGGGATGATCAGCGTGCCGGCGACGTACAGCAGGATGCCGGCGCCGCTGGTGAGGAGGGTCAGGACGGCGAGCACGATCCGTACGATCGTCGGGTCGACGCCGAAGTACGCGGCGGCGCCGGAGCAGACGCCGGTGATCATGCGCCCGTCGCGGGTGCGGGTGAGGCGACGCGGAGCGTCGGCCGGGCCGGTGTGAGCGGTGTTCTCGTTCATGCTTCGATGGTGCCTGCGGACGCGCGCGTCAGCCATGGGGGCTTGCCCTGATACGTCCCTGAGAGCCCCCTGACCGCCGGATCGGCGCGCCGACGTACGCTGATGCCTGCGGGGCGCCCCCCTCCGCTCTGTCGGCGTCCGCGAGCCCCTGGGAGGACCGATGGATCTGCTGCGTGTGGACGATCAGCTCACCGACGAGGAGCGCCTGGTCCGCGACACCGCACGGCGGTACGCCGCCGACCGGATCGAGCCGCACGTCGCCGACTGGTTCGAAGAGGGCGTCTTCCCGGCGGCCGAGCTCGCGCCCGAGCTCGGGGAGCTGGGGTTCCTCGGGATGCACCTGTCGGGGTACGGCTGCCCGGGGGCGGGCGCGGTCGCGTACGGGGTCGCCTGCCGCGAGCTGGAGGCCGCCGACTCGGGGCTGCGCAGCTTCGTGTCCGTGCAGGGGTCGCTGGCCATGTCCGCGATCCACAAGTACGGCTCGGAGGAGCAGAAGCAGGAGTGGCTGCCCCGCATGGCCGCGGGCCGCGCCATCGGCTGCTTCGGCCTGACCGAGCCCGACCACGGCTCCGACCCGGCGAACATGCGCACCCGCGCCAAGCGCGAGGGCTCCGACTGGATCCTCAACGGCGCCAAGATGTGGATCACGAACGGCTCGATCGCCGACGTCGCCGTCGTGTGGGCCCGTACGGACGACGGCATCCGCGGGTTCCTCGTGCCGCGCGGCACGCCGGGGTTCACGACCCGGGACGTGCACAAGAAGCTGTCGCTGCGCGCGTCCGTCACCTCCGAGCTCAGCCTCGAGGACGTGCGCCTGCCGGAGGACGCGATGCTGCCCGGCGTCAAGGGGCTCAGGGGGCCGCTCGGCTGCCTCTCGGAGGCGCGGTACGGCATCATCTGGGGCGCGATCGGCGCCGGCCGCTCCTGCTACGAGACGGCCGTCGAGTACGCCCGTACGCGCGAGCAGTTCGGCCGCCCGATCGGCGGGTTCCAGCTCACCCAGGAGAAGCTCGCCTGGATGGAGGTGGCTCTGGGCCAGGCCGGGCTGGTCGCCCTGCACATCGGGCGGCTGAAGGAGGCCGGGAAGGTCACGCCGCAGCAGGTGTCGTTCGGCAAGCTCGCCAACGTACGGGCCGCGCTCGACGTCGCCCGCCAGGCCCGGTCCGTCCTCGGCGCGAACGGCGTCACGCTGGAGTATCCGGTGATCCGGCACATGACGAACCTCGAGTCCGTGCTGACGTACGAGGGCACCCAGGAGGTCCACACGCTGGTCCTCGGCGAGGCGATCACCGGCCTGTCCGCCTACCGCTGACCGGCCCGCCCCTGCCCTGTCCGTCCGCTCGCCATCGGCCTGTCCGCCTCGGCCGGCCTGTCCGCCTCCGCCTGTCCGCCTCCGCCTGTCCGCCTCCGCCTGTCCGCCTCCGCCTGTCCGCCTCCGCCTCCGCCTGTCCGCCACGGCCGGCCCGTTCGCCTCGGCCGCCACCGGCTTGGCCGCGAGCCGGTCACCGACCGGCTCGCCCGGCCGCCAAAGGTCCGGCAAATTGCGGCATATGGCCTGATCAGGGGAACGCGACTCCAGGTTTCGCGCGTACTCGCAGACGGGAATGTCTGCCCTGGCGACGTGCAGAGCTGGATCCGATCGACCGGGGAACCGCTGCTTCAAGGGAGGTCGGACCGTGACGAGGCGCTGCTCATGTAAGGCGGTTCAGAGCGTCGTCGGGCGCGTCGATCTCCCCGTTTCGAGGCTTCCAGGCCGCCTGACCGCGTTCCCGTGGGTGCACGCCTCGGCGTCCGCTCCCACCGGCGGGTGACGCGGGCAGGCTTCGGCGACCGCCCTTCGGGCTGCTCGCCGAGGAGCGGCGTGCGCACGGCTTCGCGGCCGAGCCGTCGCACGCGCTTCCGGGAAGGGAGGCTTCCTTCGAGGAGTACGTTCGGCCTCTGGCGGGACCCGGTCGAGGCGGGGCGGCCCGCGCGGGTCGGAACGGCGCCGGCCGGTGCCCTTCACCCACCGGTATTCGGCGCGCGGGGTGTACGGTGCCTCCGGTACGCTCAGGTGTCAGCGGGGCGTTAGCTCAATTGGCAGAGCTGTGGACTTTTAATCCATAGGTTCTGGGTTCGAGTCCCAGGCGCCCTACCACTCAACAGGCCGATGACCTGCGGTTTCTCCTGTCGGGCTGCCCTGTCGGGAGCTGTTTCGGGCCTGTGCCGACTCCATGTCCGCTCGTTTGTCGCGATCTTGTCGGGATCGATGGCCTCGCGCTGCACCGGCGTGTCCGAGTGGCAGACGGGCCACTCCCCGTTCGTAGGACAGCCCGATCTCATCGTTGGACTCCTGCAGGAACTGCTCGCCGGCAACACCTCGCGCAGGCGAGATGAAGGGGTCACGACCACTCGCTGATGGCTGCGATGAGGACGGTCGGCCCGCCACGAGATCGGCGTTGATCGCTGCAGCGGCCTCCACTCCGGCGGCAGCGGCGGCCGGGACTCCGCCCGTGAGGCCGGTGACGTTACCGGCGACCCGCATTCCCGGAACGCCGGCGATCGGGGGGGCCGCAGGTCGGCTGCTACCTGTTTCTTGTTTCTCGCTGATTCTTGCTGAGCACTTGGCCGTCGGTCTGGAAGCGGGCCGCGTCCGTCACGCCACGGAAGCTTCTGTGCGGCTGCCGGACCTGATCACCAGGAATGGGCCGAATGCAGGAGGTGGTTTCGGACGATGGTCACGTGGCGGCGCTCGGGTGCGCCGGCGCGTTGGGCGATGAAACCCGTATTGATCGGTGGGTCCTCTGGGGTGAGGAGCGGTACCAACTTGCCTTCGGCGAGTTCGCCGGCACAGAGGTAACGAGGAAGGACCGTGATTCCGGCCCCGGCGACGACGGCGGCGAGCACGCCGCGGAGGTCTGGGACGACCACCGCGGGGGGGCCGGTCAGGCGGGTGTGGAAGACGTGGCGCCAGTAGCGGCGGACGATCGGCAGATCCTCGGCATAGGCGACCATCGGAACGCTGTGGAGTGTGCCGGGATCGTCGGCGTCGATCGGGCCGATCCGCTCCGCCCACATCGGTGCGGCCACCAGCACGAACTCTTCGTCCATGAGCGGTACCGCGATGATGGAGCGCCCGCGTGGGCGAATGGCGGAGAGGACCAGGTCGAAACGTCCCGCGCGCAGGCCCTCGAGCAGGTCGTCGGCCAGCCCGAAGGTGACTCTCAGCCGCAGGCCCTGGTCCACGAACGGCGCGAGGGCGGGCAGCGCTCGTACGCACACCACTTCAGCCGGCCCTGCCAGGTGCACCGGTTCTGACGACTCGCTCCCCGGCATCCCTCGCTCCGTCAGCACCGCCAGTTCGTCGAGTGGGGCGGCGACCTGCGCGGCCAGTTCGTCGGCCACTCGCGTGGCGGTCACGCCGCGGGGCAGCCGCTCGAACAATGGGCGCTTGAGCTGTTGCTCCAAAGTGCGTATCTGACCGGTCACGGTCGGTTGCGACAGTCGCAGCAGCTTGGCCGCCGCGGTGAGAGAGCCGGCCCGGTACACGGCGAGGAACGTTCGTAGCAACATCAGGTCCAGTGGCCGGTCCGCCGCTGAGAAATCGATGGAGCCATCGGAATTCTTATGGGACATAAAGACGACTCTATTGGTTCGTTGATGGCTGGCTGGCTACTGTCGGGATCGTTCCCCTGACGAGCGACACGGCGGCGGCACCTACATCAGCACTTTGCCGCTGTCGTGGCCTGCAGAAAGAGCATGAGTGATGGCGAAGATACTTTTTGTGATGACCGGTGCCGACCATCTGACGCTGGCCGACGGTACCCGTCACCCGACCGGCTACTGGGCTGAGGAGTTCGTCGCCCCGTACCGCGCGTTCACTGAGACCGGGTACGACGTCGTCGTCGCCACCCCTGGCGGAGTCGTGCCCACGGTGGACCGGGCCAGCCTTGCGCCCGAGGTCAACGGAGGCCAGGAGGGTTCCGACGCGATGATCGCCGCCCTGGACGCCATTGCCGAGGTTCGCAAGCCGATCGATATCGAAGAGGCCGACGTGGCCGACTACGCGGCGGTCTTCTACCCCGGTGGCCACGGCCCGATGGAGGACCTGGCGTCCAACGCCGACTCGGCCCGGTTGCTGACCGCGGCGCTGGAGGCCGGCAAGCCGCTGGGGGTGGTCTGTCACGGTGTGGCGGCCTTGCTGGCCACCGAGCGCTCGGATGGCTCTTCGCCGTTCACCGGCTACCGGGTCACCGGCTTCACCAGAGCGGAGGAAGTCCAGACCGGTCTCGCCGAGAAGGCGAAGTGGGTGTTGGAGGACCGGCTGGTCGCTCTGGGCGTGCGGTTCTCCGCAGGCGAGCCGTGGGCGCCGAACGTGGTGGTCGACCGCAACGTGCACACCGGGCAGAACCCTGCCTCCTCCGCCCCGCTTGCCGCCGAACTGGTCAAGACGCTGGGCTGATCCGAGGTCATCTCACCTAGGCGGGGCGATCCCGGCCATCGCCCCGCAGTCGGCCCGTGTACGGCGCATGCCCCGGGGACGGAGCGTTCTGTTTCCCGATCATCCCGAAAGTCCCTGCACAGATCCATGACACGCACTGATAGACCGGTCCGCGGCTTCGGCGGACGAGCACTGGTTCTGGTCCTCGGAGTAGAGGCCATGGTCGTCTCGATGATGCAGACGCTCGTGGTGCCGATCCTTGCGACCATCCAGCGTGATCTGCACACCACAGCGGCCGACGCGAGTTGGCTCACCACGGCCACTCTGCTCTCCGCCGCCATCTGCACGCCCCTGCTCGGCCGATTCGGCGACCAGCACGGCACCAGACCCACACTCATAGGGGTGCTGGTGCTCACGCTGGCCGGGTCGGTACTGGCGGCCACCAGCACCACGCTGACCTGGCTGATCATCGCGCGGGCGATGCAAGGCGCTTCCACCGCCATCTTTCCCCTCGCCCAGTCGATTCTGCGTGACGAGCTGCCGCGTGAGCGGCTTCCCGGAGCGATGGGGCTGGTCAGCGGGACACTGGCGTTCGGCAATGGTCTCGCCCTCGTCGCTGCGGGACTGCTCATGCAGGGTCCCGCACCGGATTACCACCGAGTCTTCTGGACGGCGGCCGGTGTGTCCGCACTCGCATTGGTGGCCGTGGCGGTGGTCGTCCCGTCGTCTCCCACGACGCCCGGCGGACGTACGGACTGGCTCGGGGCACTGGCCCTGGCCGCGATGCTCAGCCTCCTCCTGCTGCCGTTGTCACGAGGATCCCTGTGGGGTTGGTCGTCTGGAACAACGCTTTGGTCTTTCGCCGGAGCGGCGGTGATGGCGGCGGTCTGGGCTCTCGTCGAGTACCGGGTGCGCGAGCCCCTCGTGGACATGCGCATGTTCGCTCTGCGTTCCGTCCTGTTCGCCAACCTGGCGGGTCTCCTCCTGGGCTTCGCGATGTTCTCGCAGTTTCTCGGTGTCTCGGCCCTGGTACAGATTCCGGCTGAACCTGCCGGATACGGATTCGGCGCCACCGTGCTGCAGGCGTCCGTCGGCTACCTCATGCCGCCGGCGGTGGCCTCCTTGATCGCCGCTCAGGTCGGCGGGGCGTTGGTCCGCCGGATCGGGGCACGCCGGACGCTCGCCTCAGGCGCCGCGTGCGGGGTTGCCGGCTTCGTCATGCTCGCCGTCGCACACCATACGACCGGCTCGGTCGTCGCGGCAGGCATGCTCGTCGGCGTCGCCGTCGCCTTCGGTTTCGCCACCCTCCCCGCCGTCCTGCTCGGCGCGGTGCCCGCGAGCCGGACCGGCATCGCCAACGGGATCAACTCCGTTTTCCGTTCCGTCGGCAGCTCCGTCGCCAGTGCCTCGATCGGGACGCTGCTCATCGTCAAGCCGGCGAAGAACCTCGCCCCCGGGGTGATCGCCCTGCCCCCCGAAGGCCGGTTCACGCTGGGGTTCTCCCTCGCCGGAGGCGCGCTGGTCCTCGTAGTGGTCGTGGCCCTGGTCGGGTTGACCACCGCCCGCCCGGGCGCGCCGCATGAACTCGGCACCCGCTGCGTTCCGGAACCCGAGACGGTACGCGGCGGCGCCGTGTAACGCCCGAGCCATTCCATGGCTCTGCTGCGGTGGAACCTCCTGCGGCTGAGCATCCCGAACATCCATCCCCCGTCGATTAACTCAACTCTGGAAGAGAGACAGATGGCACTGATCCTGATCACAGGAGCTTCGGACGGACTCGGCCGTGCCCTGGCCGAGGACCTCGCGGTGAGCGGGCGGCACCGGCTGCTGCTGCACGGACGCAACGCCCAGCGCCTCCGGGAGGTCGCCGACGCCACCGGTGGGGAGACGTTCCTGGCGGATTTCTCATCGCTCGCCGAGGTCGGCTCTCTCGCCGCCGAGATCGCCGGCTCGTACGACCGGTTGGACGTGCTCGTCAACAACGCGGGTGTCGGATTTCACGCCACCGGTACCACGCGGGAGTTGTCGGCGGACGGCTACGAACTGCGGCTGGCAGTCAACTACCTCGCACCCGTGCTGCTCACCCGCAAGCTGCTGTCGCTACTGCGCCGGGGCGCCCCCTCGCGGATCGTCAACGTCGCCTCGGTCGGTCAGCAGCCGATCGATTTCGACGACCCGCACCAGGAACGCGGATACACCGACGTCGCCGCCTACTGCCGGTCCAAGCTCGCCCTCATCAGCCACACGTACGACCTGGCCGAAGAGCTCGCGGGAACCGGTGTCACGGTGAACAGCCTGCATCCGGCGTTGTACATGCCGACGGCCATGTCCAAGAGATCCGGCATGGAGATCGTCGACTCCCTGGAAACGGGAGTGGCGGCCACTCGGCGCCTGGTGGACGCGCCCGAACTCGCCGACGTCACCGGACGCTACTTCGAAATCGAGAAGGAGGCACGAGCATCCGAGGAGGCCTACGACCCGGAGTACCGCCGACGCCTCGGCGAGCTGACGCGGGATCTGCTGAAGGACTTCTGAACAGGATGCCGAGAGCGAAGCCCTGAGGTGTATGAGCGGTGCGGTTGGTGCGGACGCCGTATCGTTCTGGCGACGTTGCGGCGGCTCGTGGACCTGGTGCGGTGCCGGCGGTGCGGGTGGAGGCAGCGGCCCGGGGCGGTCGGCCCGGAAGGAATGGGCGGCATCGGCCGGAGTCTTGTGAGGGGGGAACCAGTTGAGTGAGGCTTCAAAGGTCGAGGGCGCCACCGGGCGAGTCTTGGTGACCGTCCAGGCCGCTGATCCCATCTCTCGGTTTGGCGTGGTCGGTCAGCTTGGGCGATGGCGACGGTCCAAGACGCCTTCTGGCTAGATCAGTTCGGCGACGCGCTTGCACCGACACCCCCGCTGGTTTCGGGCCAGGCACGCGACGGGGTCGCCCGAGCCTTCGCCGACCTGGTCGTCAAGTTCGCCGGTTCCTGATCGGACCAACCGACGAAGGGATCCGGTTGTGACCCCTCACAGGGGCGATGAGGACCAGGGCGGGCAGTACGCCGTGAGTTCGGCCGGATCGGGTTGTGACCCTTCGCAGGGCTGATGAGGATCGTCCGGGACGTTGGCCTCGACCACCTGAGGATGCGCGGTCGCCGCCGACAGGTAGCGGCCCCGCCGCTGGATCGCGGGAATTACTCTCCTTGTGAGATATGTTCCCTGCTCCGTCTCTGCCGGAGCCGTTTCCTAGGCGTTCGGCGCGCACGTTGAATGGCATGAGTTACGTGAGCGCACGGTAGGGGGTCACTCGGTGGTGATGACGAGTTGGCCGCCTTCGGGTGTGTAGAAGCGCTCGAGTTCGGTGAGCGCTTCGATGGCCTTCGCGAGCGGCACGGGGCGAGCGATGGGCGGCAGCCTCAGGGTTCCTTGCCCAGCAGCTCGCGCGACATCTTCGATGTTTCCGGGGACGGCTTCGGCGACGAGTCCCTGGAAGGCTCCGGAAACGCGCTTCTCGACAGTTCCGCAGTCGAGGGCTTGATGTCGATGATGCGGCCGCCGGGGTTCAGCATTCTCCGGCACGCCTGATCGGAAGGATGCTCGTGGTGTCGATTGACGCCGTCGTTCGTCTCAACGGGCCAGGGGGAAGGTGATGCGCAGGCCGTCTTCGCCGCCGACGGCGACCGCTTGATGAGCGACGCGGATCCGGGTGGCCGTTGCGGTCGGCTCTCCGTTGCCGAGGTTGCGGTTGTAGTAGGGGTGGGCGCCGCTGGCGACCAGGAGACGGACGCGGTGGCCGGCCGCGAAGCGATGACCGATGGGGCCGAGGTCGACCTCGACGGGTACGCCTTCGCCGAGGCCGGGATCTGTGATGCGGAGAATGCCGTCGGCGACGTTCTGCACCTGCCCGTTCTCGTAGGCGTCCAGGATCCGCAGGAACAGGTCGGCGCTAGGCGCGTCCGAATAGAAAGTCGTGGCGGCGGAGGCGTGACCGGTCAGGTCCAGCGGCTCCCGCAGAGGAGAGCTGGTGAAGACGCGCACATCCGCTCGTTGTTCGAGGGTGCCGCTGTCCCACAGGCCGCTGACGTCGCCGGTGCCGATGGTGAGGAACCCGACGGACGGGGTGGGATCTGACGGGTCGTAAGTCCATTCCATGCGCTCGGCCAGGTCACTGCGGCCCGCCAGCAACTGCTCGTCGGCGCTCGCGTAGAAGACGGTGGTCTCCGGTTCGTGCCACGTATCGAGCTCGTGCCAGCCGGCGTCGGCGCCGGTGCGGTAGTAACGCAGGGCGCCGAAACGGTCCGTACCGTCGCCACGCACGTGAGTGTCGAACCAGGCGAGTTTCTCGGCCATGGAGATGCGCGGGTCGAGGACGGCGTGCGGCCACGGCCCGATGACGAAGCGGTACGGCACGTCGCCGGTGTTCCGGTTCAGGCGCTCGAAGTCGTGCCAGAAGTAGCTGCGGTGGTAGTCGTACCAGCCGTCGAGGTGCAGGATCGGTGCCGGGGGGTCGTCCAGCAGTTCGGCGAAGTTCAGGGCCTGCCAGTGCGGGTCGTCGCCGTCGTGGGCCAGGCGCTCTTGGTAGAAGTCCAGGGTGGTCCCGGTGGCAGCGACATCCGCCTGGTCGAGCGGCAGATGGTTGTACGGGTTCTCGCCGACCTCGGCGCCGTTGGCCTGCTGCATCGCGGTCCAGCTGAGGGCCAGTTCGAGAGCGAAGCCGCCGCCGGGGTACCAGGAGCTGACCCGGTCGGTGCTGTACATCGCGGTCGCGATCGCCTTCAGACTGGCAGGCCGGGTGGAAGCGGTGGCCCAGGAGCTGAATGCGTGGTAGCTGGCGCCGGTGAGGCCGAGGCGTCCATCGAACCACGGCTGCTCCTCGATCCAGCGAACGGTCGCGGAGCCATCAGCGGCTTCGTCGAAGTACGAAGTGGTGGTGCGCGTGGTCTGCACGAGGCAGGCATATCCGTGGGACGCCCAAGCGATCACCTCGCCCATGTAGAACGCGGCCACTTCGGGCCTGAAGGAGGCCGGGTTGTAGGGCGAGCGGATGAGCACGGCAGGTACCTTGTCGCCCCCTGCCGGGAGCGCCAGGACGCCCTTGAGCTCGAAGCCGTCGTCGGCAGGGACGACCACTCCGTCGATGAGTTCGACGGAGTGCGGGCCGAGCGGACCGTACTGCTGCTCGATCGTCTGCCGCTGCTGCTCGTCAACGGTGGTGGTGCTCATCAGGTTCCCCTTGCGGCTGAGCGGATAGGAGCGGGTCTTCGGTGCCGGCGTGCTGCCACGTCCCGCCGCGCACCGGAGCCAGTGCCCCAGGGGACGCCTGCCGCGGCAGGCGGTCCTCGAGCCAGCTGACGGTGGCGACGTGAGGCCCGATGTGGGGCGCGGGCCGGTAGTCGGTGACGGGGGTTGCGGAGAAGTCGACCGGGAAGCGAATGACCTTGTAGTCGCCTTCGGTAGGGTGCCGGGCGTCGATCAGTGCGTGGCGCGCGGCGTAGTAAGGGTTCTGTTCGATCTCGTCGAGGTCCAGTACCGGCTCTGCGGCGATTCCCAGGCGTCGGCAGTCTTCGAGCCATTCGCCCACCGTGCGCCGAGCGATCAGGCCGACCAGTTCGGTTTGCAGAGTGGCGTTGTTCTCGTGCCGGGCGGTGCCGTTGAAGAAACGCGGGTCCGCGGCGAGATCGGGCCTTCCGACGGTACGGAAGAAGTCGGTCCAGTTCTTGTCGGTGTAGGGCATGACGCAGATCCACCCGTCCGCGGCGTGATGCGGCCCACGATTCGGGACGAGAGTGCGGCTCCATCCGATTCCGCCTACCGGGGGATCGAAAGATCTGCCGCCGAGATGCTCGACCAGGTTGAAGGCGAGCATCGTGTCGGCCATAGGCACGTCGACCCATTGCCCTTCTCCCGTGGTCGCTCGACTGTGCAGCGCGGCGAGGACAGAGCTGACGATCACGAGACCGCAGATCTTGTCGGCCAGGACGGACGGTGAGAACTGGGGCGTTCCAAACGCACGCAGGTAGAGGTCCGACATGCCGGAGACGGCCTGAATCACATCGTCGTAGGCGGGCTCCTCCCCCTTCTCCGACTCGCTGGCGAAGGCTTGTGCGGTGCAGAGGATCGCCGCTGGATTGGCCTGGTGAACCTCATCCCAGCCCAGGCCGAGACGGCGCCGCGATCCGGGTCGCAAATTCGTGATGATCACATCGCATGTGGCGACGAGCTCGGCGAAGCGCTCGTGATCCTCCGACTCGCCGCCATCGAGCACGGCGCTGCGCTTGTTGCGTCCCAGGTTCAACGTGATGGCGCTCATCCCGGCGCTGCGAGAGGGGCCGAGTTGCCGGGCTATGTCCCCCGTCGGCAGCTCGACCTTGATCACGTCCGCGCCCATGTCGCCGAGCTGGGCTGTGGCGTAGGGGCCCATGATGACCGATGTGATGTCCAGCACGCGCAAGCCGGCCAGTGGACCGCTCATGCGCTCACCTCGGTCGGCCTCGCGTAGTGCTCGGGATCGTGGCCGCCTGTCCCAGGGCGGGCTCGCCTGCTGAACTCGCCGACGAGGTTCATGGCGTGATGATCAGCTTGCCCCGCTTGGCCATGCCGTTCTGCTCGAGTTCGGTCAGCGCCGGGATGGCTTGCGAGAGCGGGACGGTGCGGGCGATCGGTTGCCGCAGTGTTCCCTGGCCGGCGGCTCGCGCGACCTCTTCGATGTCTTTGGTGACCGGACGGGCGATCATGGCATGGAACGGCCCGGGCAGGACACTTCTTGCGAGGTTCAACGGGGTGGGGAGGATGCTGACGATGCGGCCGCCGGGCTTGAGCATCGTCCGCGCGGCTTTGACCGGCAGCGAGTACTTGCCGCCGGCATCGAGGACGAGGTCGAACCGTCTTGCGAGCGAGGTGGGGTCGAAGCCGAAGTCGACGACCGGGTCGATACCGAGGTCGAGTGCTTCGGACCTGGCGGTATCGCGGCAGCTCCCTGCGACCGTGGCCTGGTGTGCGAGGGCGATCTGCACGGCGGAGCGGCCAACTCCGCCGAGGCAGCTGTGAACGAACACGGCCTGGCCCGGCTGCAGCCGTCCCTTCGTGATCAGGGCCTGCAGGGCGGTGATCCCGACCGTCGGGATCGCGGCGGCGTCCTCGAACGAGAGGTTCGCGGGCTTGGTCACGACGCCCTTCTCCTGAGCGACGACCACGTCGGCGAACGCGCCGGCGGACTTGATCGGCGTCCCGCCGAGCACTTCGTCACCGACGTGCAACCGGGTGACGCGGTCGCCGACCGCCTCGACGACGCCCGCGAAGTCATAACCCATCGCGCGCGGGAAGCGCCGACCGGTCACGTGCTTCATGCGGCCGGCGCGGATTCCAAAGTCCATCGGGTTGGCCGCGGCCGCGCGCACACGGACAAGGACCTCGTCGGCGCCGAGCGGTGCCGGCTCGAAGTCTTCGAGCCGCATGACTTCCGGCCCGCCGTACTGGTGGTACTGAATCCGCTTCATCGTCGTGATCCCTTCATCGCTTCCACGTGAGGTCTTTCAGACGCGGTCACAGCGTGACCACGACTTTGCCGTGGACGTGGCGTCCGGCCTGCAGCGTCACGGCGTCGCGGATCTTCTCGACCGGGAAGGCCGCGGCGATGGGGACGGTGAGTTCGCCGGCGAGGATCGCGTCGGTGATCTGCTCCAGGACGTCCGGCGCCGCATCGAAGGCGCCGGTGGCGCGTACGCCGCCGGGAGGGTTGGGGCCCGCGGCGACCGTGGAGATCCGCTCGGGCGCCACGCCGAGCGCCAGCGCGGCCTCGGCCGTCTCCGTGCCGAACAGGTCGGTCGCGGCGGTCACCCCGCCGGGCGCCAGTGCCCGGACCCGGTCCGCCAGCCCGGCGCCGTAGGCCACCGGCTCGGCACCCAGCTGCCGCAGAAACTCGAACGTGCCCGGCGAGGCGGTGCCGATCACGGTCGCGCCGGCGAGCCTGGCGAGCTGCACGGCGAACACGCCCACGCCGCCGGCGGCTCCCCCGATCAGGACGGTCTCGCCGGGCCGCGGGCCGATCGCCGTCAGGGCGGCGGCGGCGGTGAGGCCCGCCACCGGAAGCGTGCTCGCCACCTCATCGCTGATGCCCTCCGGGGTATGCCGCAACGCATCGACAGGGGGCCTGACCACCACGAAGTCGGCGACCGCCCTGCCCAGGGCGCCGCCGTAGACGCGGTCGCCCACGGCAAAGCCCGTGGCGCCGTCGCCGACCTCGTCGATCACGCCGGCGAGGTCGGACCCGAAGCCGGACGGCACGGTGATGCCGAACCGCGCCGCCAACTCTGGCCGCGCGGCGATACCCCAGTCCATCGGGTTCAGTCCGGCGGCCGTCACGCGCACGCGAACCTCACCCGGGCCGGCGTGCGGTTCGGGAACTTCCCGCAGCTCCAGGACTTCGGGGCCACCGAACGCTTCGTAGATCACAGCTCGGCTCACTGGCCGACTCCTCACAAGGGGTGACGGAACTTGGTTCCATCACCATAGCAGGCGTTACGGAACCAAGTCCCGTAAACTCTGCTCATGCCTCGTTGGGAACCGAACGCAGCAGAACGGCTCGCTCAGGCCGCCCTCGACCTGTTCGCCGAGCGCGGCTACGAGAACACCACCGTGATCGACATCGCGCAGCGCGCGGGGCTGGGGAAGACCACCTTCTTCCGGCACTTCCAGGACAAACGAGAGGTGCTCTTCGGCCGCGGCACGATGGACGAACTGCTCGCCAAGGCGGTAGCCGCAGCCCCGGCGACCGCCACCCCGCTCGAAGCGGTCGCGCACGCGCTGGACGCGGCCGGCAGAGAAGTCTTCACGCCCGCACGCCGCGAATTCATCGCCCGCAGACAGGCAGTGATCGCCGCCAACCCCGAACTTCAGGAACGCGAAGCGCTCAAGAACCTCGCCCTCATCGCATCAACGGCCGACGCGCTCAAACGACGCGGCGTTCCCGACCTGACCGCTCGCGTGGCCGCAGAACTCGGCGCGCTCGCCTCCTCGATCGCCTTCGAACGCTGGAGCCGGACGAGCGCCGGCGACGACTTCAGCAAGATCGCGCGACAAGCACTCGACGACGTGCAAGCATCTACAGCCTTCTGCTGACGCGGCGACTGCCTTGAACAGGCCGGAGATGGCTGCCGTGACTCGTGGATCAGGCCCGCGACAGTGGTGCGGCGCTCGATCACAGCCGTGAGGTCATCGGCTGGCCGGGGTTGTGCAGTGGTGGTCTTTGGTCGCGGGACGCGTTGTAGTGCTGTTCATACTCGGCCAGCACCCGCTGCAGGTGTCCCTGCCTGTAGATCAGCAGGTGGTCGAGGCACTCGCGCCGCAACATGGGATTCGGCTCGCGTATGCCGGCGACGCCTGATGACCACAGCCTATGTACGTAGGAATGCCGGAGGAATGTCTGTGGCTACCCGTCTCATGTCCTGCTCGATGACAGGGTCATCGACTATGGCAGCGGTGACCTGGTCATTGCGTACATGGACCTACCAGCACTGACTCACGTGACCGAGGCGGATGAGACGAAGCCGTACATGGCTGTCGAATTGCCACTGGATCTCGCCATGCTCGTCGATCTCGCCACGGACATGCAGTTGCTGCCCGGGACAGAGGCACAGGCGATTTCGGTGCGTCCGCTGCCTGAGGCCGTGCTCGACCCGACGCTCAGGCTGTTGCAACTGCTCGATGCACCCATGGACGCGAAAATCCTCTCGGGCGGGCTTAAACGTGAGATCGTATACCGCGTGCTTACGAGTTCACACGGGGACTCATTGGTTCAACTCATCACCGTCGACGGAGTTCTGCAGCGGATCAGCGGCTCGACCGAATGGATGCGCCACCATATCGATAGGCCGGTCGACGTCGGGACCCTCGCGAACCGTGCAGGGATGAGCGTCACCTCATTCCATCGGCACTTCAAGGCCGCCACCGGGACTACACCGGTGGAATATCACAAGCGGATCCGCTTGCACGAAGCCCGCCGACTGCTCGCAGGCGAGACCGAGACCATCTCACGAATCGCAATGGCTGTCGGCTACGCAAGCCCGTCACAGTTCAGCCGCGACTACAAGCGCGCGTTCGGCACACCTCCAGCAGCGGATCCTCTGCGCCAGAGACCACCGCGGGAGAAGGCCACCAGCTGATCGCCCGCCCGCGCCCCGCCCCGCACCTGGCAGTTCAGGGCATCTCACCGAAAGTCCGGCACGGTACTGCGAGACCTGGTCTTCAGAGGTGGCGCACATGGAGGTGCCCCATGGCCGGTGGCCGTCGTGCCGGGGTGTGAGCGGGCTTGGCGTCAGCCGTCGGTCGACGTCGCCGTCTCCGTCCCGAAGCCCTCCAGTGCTCGGCGTTCGTCCTCGGTAAGTGTCTCCTGGAACACCGTGATGTGCAGGCCGGCCGGGGCGTTGAGCCGTGCGTTCAGGGACCTCCAGGGTGTGATGGTGGGTGGGGCGACCTGTTCGGCTCCGGCGGCCACCAGCCGGTCGGTGGTGGCTTGAGCGTCGTCGACCTCGAAGGCGACTCGGATCTCGGGTGCGACCTGGCGTCCTACCTCGACATCGTCGATGTATCGCTTGTGTGCCGGGTTCGCGATCTCCAGGGTGGCCCGGCCGACGTCCAGGATCACTACACGGGCGTCCTCGTCGCTCGAGAAGGCCGCCTGCTCGGGCAGGCCCAGCACGTCGCGGTAGAAGGCGAGCGCCGCCTCGTAGTCGTCGGCCTCGACGACCAGGCGGAGCTGGCGGACGGGCGAGGGCCCGCGGTCGGTTGTCATAGCAGGACTCCGATCTCAGCGAATGATCGTTGACGCCAACCGGAGGATCGCCTCAACCCTTCCCGAAGATGATCCGGGGGTGCAGTGGCTTACCCGCGAGTCCAGTCACGAGGTTGCAAGAAGCCGGCCAGTTGGCTCTCGGGGGAGTCGGGCTCGGGATGGGCGTCGAAGTCCCAGCGGGCCAGGGGCGGTAGCGACATCAGAATGGCCTCGATGTTCCCGCGTGTCTGCAGACCGAAGCGCGTCCCCCTGTCATAGACGAGGTTGAACTCGGCGTACCGCCCTCGCCGCTGCAACTGCCAGGTACGTTGCCGCTCGCCGTACGGCATCGGGCAGCGCCGGTCGAGTATCGGCAGGTAGGCGGGCAGGATGGTGGCGAGTCCGTCCTCGACGAGGGCGAGGCACCGGTCGAACCCCGCCGGGCCCTGATCGGATAGGCGGTCGAAGAACACTCCGCCGATGCCGCGCATCTCTCTGCGGTGGGGGATGGTGAAGTAGTCATCGCAGGCCGCCTTCCACTCGGCGTACCGGCTGGGCGGGTGGCGGTCGCACCACGTCTTGAGCATCGTGTGGAAATGGACGGCGTCAGCCTCGAAGCCGTATGCCGGCGTCATGTCGCAGCCGCCGCCGAACCACCATTCCTCCGCGTCACCGCCGGTCACGCTGAAGAATCGGAAGTTCGCGTGGAATGACGGCGCGTACGGGTTGAGCGGATGCAACACCATTGAAATCCCAGTGGCGGTGAACGGCCGGCCGTCGGTTCCCGAGACCGTATCGGCGATCGTGGGCGGCACCCGATCGCCGTGGACGAGCGAGACGTTCACCCCGGCGCGTTCGAAGATGCGCCCCCGCTCCAGCACGCACGCACGGCCGCCGCCGAGCCGGGACCGGTTCCACTCCCGAATGCGGAACCGTCCGTCCTGGTCATAACGTTCGAATTCAGCGACCAGCCGGGACTGCTCGGCGCGCAGCATCTCGGCGATGCCCGTGGCGTGGCTCATCGGACCTCCTGAGGGACTCGCATGGGACATTCCTCAGACGCGTCACGGCGCCCGCCGGTGTCGCAGCGATGTGCCGTCGGTGAAGTCTCGCCCGGTCGCCGACACTTCTTGACCTGGGGCTTCGCTCGCCCGGGCGGAGCTGCGGTGTTCGTGGTGGGGGCAGGGTGCGTAGCGTCCGGCACTCAGGATGAGCCGGGCGACGTCTTCGGCGGTTCTGCGGGCGATCTCCGGCACGACGGTGATGCGGCTGTCGGCGGTCAGCACGATGCTCGGGGATGCAGGTGGTCGTTGTCCGGTCGCCGCAGCTTCGGTGACGCACAGCCAAGTGCGCTACGGCAGCCGCTCGGCAGCGTGCACCGCGTGTGCCCCGCCCACCTGGCCGGGACGCGAACGCGGTGAGTCAGAGGGCGACGAAGGTGAGGCCGCGTTGTTTCAGCGCGGGGATGACCGTCCGCAGCGCGCGGATGGTTTCGGAGCGGTCGCCGCCGCCGTCGTGGCAGAGCAGAATGTCGCCCGCTTGGGCGCGTAGCAGCCGGTCGGTGATGGTGGTGGTGCCGGGGCGGGCCCAGTCGCGTGGGTCGACCTGCCAGTCGATGCAGATCATCTCGTGTTCGGTGGCGACGTCGAGGATCCGCTGTGACCAGGCGCCGCCCGGGGAGCGGAAGAACTTCGGGGCGACTCCGGAGATCTGTGCGATGCGGTCGTGCGCGCCGCCGATCTCCTCACGGATTCGAGCGTCGGCGAGCGCGGGGAGGTTCAGCGGGTGCGTCACGGTGTGGTCGGAGACCTGGTGCCCGCTGTCCACGATCCGCCGGACGAGCTGCGGGTATTCGGTGACCTGGACGCCGATGAGCGAGAACGTCGCCGGCACCTCCAGCTCCGCCAGCAGGTCCAGCATCTTCGGGGTCCACACGGGATGCGGGCCGTCGTCGATGGTCAGCGCCACCGCGTTCGGCGGTGCCGCCGGTTGGAGATCGTGCAAGTTGTGGATCGGCCGGCGCAGCGCCTGCAGCGGCCGTCCGTGGGCATAGCCGGGATCGGGCCGGGCGGTGTGGGCGACCGTACGTAGGTGGTGCCGGGTCCTCGGCGTACCGGTGCCACGGAGGAATTCCGGTGCCGCGCCGGCCACGAGACCGGCACCGGCAGCGCCGATCGTCCACAGTGCCTGACGCCGGTCCAGCTTTCTCATATCGATCCCCACCCGCCGATACGACCGTCGATCCATCAGCTAGGACTCTCGGGTTCGTCGAGAAGTTCGGATCCTTGTTCCCGGTCATCGGTCTCCGAAGCGGGCCCGGAGGTGAGGGAGGACCTCGACGCCGAGTCGTGTGATGTTCTCGCGGGTCCGGTTCGGGGATCCGGTGCCTTCCACCATGAGGATCAGGTGGCGGATGCCGGTGCGTTCGACGGTTGTGGCCATGATGTCGAGGCAGTCTTCGGCGGTGCCGATCGGGTGGATGCGGCACAGCAGTTCGGTGTAGGCGTCCGGGTCGCGTGGGGTGTAGGGCCGGTCGTCGACCGGCACGTATCCGGCGAGCCCCGGCCGCAGCCAGCGTGGCAGCTCCGCACGCATCAGCCCCTGTGCCTCGGCTCGGGTGTCGGCGACGTGCGCCATGACGGCCGCCGCGTGCTCCGCGCGCGTGTTCGCGGCCGTGGCGGTGTACGCGTCGACCATCCGCCGTCTGCCCTCGTCGTCGAGGTGCAGGCCGAGCAGCATCGGCAGGCCGCGTTCGGCGGCCAGCGCCGCGGTTCCGGTGGACGTACAGGCGACCACGACCGGTGGACGCGGGTGGGTGCGCGGGCGCGGCACCATCGGCACCTCGCGGAAGGTAAAGGTCGGCCCGCTCGCCGACAGCCGGGAACGGCTCAGCCCGGCCAGCAGCAGGTCGAGGCTCTCGGCGAAACCGGACTCGTATCGAGCACGGCCCGCGCCGAACACCTCCAGGTCGACCCAGGGCCCGCCCCGCCCGACCCCGAGCCGGAATCGGCCGGCGGAGACCTGATCCAACAGGGCGGTCTGTTCGGCGAGCGCGACCGGGTGAGCGGTGGACAGCACGCTCACCGCGGTGCCCACCGCGATCCGCTGCGTACGGCCCAGGACGTAGGCGGCGAGCGTGGCCGCCGACGGGCAGATCCCGTACGACATGAAGTGGTGCTCGGCGAACCACACATCGTCGAACCCGGCGTGCTCGGCGGCGACGGCCGCCTCGACGGTGGCGGTCAGCACCTCACCGTCGCTCTGCCCGGGGAACTTGGCCGCCAGCAGGAACACTCCCACCCGCATGCCCCTACTCTGCCGGAGACCGGTGTGGCGTGGGCGTCATTTGCGGCCGCCGCGAGGCCTGGGGGAGAGATCAGTGGAACTCCTACTCGCCGCCTTCGACCCGGACGGGACGCGGGCGCTCGGATACCGCACCCGCCTCATCGGCGCCGAGTTGCTCGCCCTGCTCGCCACCACCGTGATGACCGCCGTGCCCGCTCCCGGAAACCCGGGTCGGCGGCGAACTCCCGCCGAATGATCTTGAGAGCCGCCAGCCGGGAGCCCGGTGACCGAGCGAGATAGACGATCCCCATCCCGCCCGCACCGAGGCGAGCGAGGAGCTGATACTCGCCGACGAACGCGGGATCACCCGGCCGGAGCGACTCCGTACCCACCTCCGGTAAAGGACATGAGTGACAGAGCCTAGAGAAAAAGGCCGGGCTGGGATCGACGCGTTGCGCGAGTTCGATCGCGGCTCTGGCCGGTTCGCGCAGTTCGGCGTGCGGAGGTGAACTCGCGGATCGTCGAGTTCTCGCGTGCATGTCCGTTTGACAGATCTAAGATGACCGGTCATATTGCTTCCTACGAGAAGCGGCGCCGCGACCTTCGCAGGAGGAGGCCGCACCACCGAAGAGGTGGCGCACCCCGGAGCCCTCAGTACTCGAACAGGAGCCGACCATGTCCGACCTGACCTCCCCTCGCCCGGCCGTCGCCGTCGCGTACCACTCCGGTTACGGACACACGGAAGTGCTCGCCGAAGCGGTGCGCCGTGGGGCTTCGGCAGCCGGAGCCGACGTGACCTTCGTGGACGTGACCGCCGTCACCGACGAGCAGTGGCAGCGGCTCGATGACGCCGACGCCATCATCTTCGGATCGCCCACCTACATGGGCGGTGCCTCGGCCGGCTTCCACGGCTTCGCCGAGGCCACCAGCGGCCGCTTCATCGAGGGACGGTGGGCGGACAAGCTGGCGGCGGGTTTCACCAACTCGGCCTCCAAGAGCGGCGACAAGACCAACACGCTCGCCTTCTTCGCGGCTTTCGCGGCTCAGCACCAGATGCTCTGGGTCAGCCTGGGCCTGGCTCCAGGCTGGAACGCCACCACCGCCTCCGAACATGACCTCAACCGCCTCGGCTACTGGGGCGGAGCGGGCGCGCAGACCCCCATGGACGGCGGGGTCGACACCGTCCACAGCGCGGACATCGCCACGGCCGAGCATCTGGGTGCGCGCGTGGCCCGTCAGGCGAGCCTGATCAGCGCCGGACGCCGGGCCCTCTCCGTTACGGCCTGAGCGCTCACACGACCTTCTGGGGCGGTACGCCGCCCTCTACCCAGATCCGTTCGGACGACCCGCCCGAGGAGACGCCGTGAAAGTCTCTGCAGTCAAGCCCCGTCAGGCGACCCCCGCGCGCCGGCATCCGGGACCGGACCAGCCGTCCGGCCCCAGGCGGCCCCTGGCCACCTTCGGCGTGGTGATCGCCTCGATCGCCGTCGCCTTCGGAGCCGGTGCCGGAAGCCCGCTCTTCGTCCTCTACCAGCACGAGTGGGGCTTCCCTGCCTGGCAGCTCACCACGGCCTTCACCGTGTACGCGGTGACGTTGCTGGCCACCCTTCTCGTGGCCGGTTCCGTGTCGGACCACATCGGCCGCCGGCCGGTGCTGGTCGGCGCCATGTTCCTGCTGCTGGTGACCGGCGCACTCTTCCTGGCCGCCGACGGCATCGGCTGGATCATCGCCGCACGGGCCGTGCAAGGCATGGCCACCGGAGCGGCCACCAGCACGTTCACCGCGGCGATCATCGAACTCGCCGGCCCCCGGCACCGGCGCGTCATGACCGTACTGACCAGCGCCGCTCCGGTCGGCGGACTGGCCCTCGGCGCACTCTTCGCCGGCCTGGCCGTTCAGACCAGCGACCACCCGACGGCGGTCGTGTTCATCGGCCTGGCGGTGGTCCTCGTCTACGGCATCGCCTCCGTGCTGGCCGCCCCCGAGACCGCGGATCGCCACCCCGGTGTCCTGGCCTCGCTGCGCCCCAGGCTCAGCGTCGTCCGGACGGCCCGGGGGTGGTTCTGGTCCCTGGCCCCGCTGATCGGCGCCGGCTGGATGTTCTCCGGCCTGTTCCTCGGGCTGGCACCGTCCTTCGACAACTCGGTCTTCGGCATCCACAACGCGGCGGTGAACGGCGCGATCGTCGCCATCCAGCCCATGGCGGCGGCGCTGGCCGGCGTCGCGTTCGGCCGGCTGCCCGCCGAACGGGCCACCCGCGTCGGCGCGCTCCTGGTGTTCGTGGGCGCCGTGCTCGCGGTCGCCGGCATCGCGGCCGGCGACCTGCCGCTCGTTGTCCTCGGCGCACTCCTCGGCGGCTCCGGGCAGGGAGCGGCCTTCGGATCCTCCCTGCGCATCCTTGGCCCGCTCGCCGACAACGCGAGCCGGGGCGGCCTCTTCGCCGCCGTCTACCTCGTCGCCTACACCGCGTACGGGGCGCCGGTTCTCCTTGCGGGCATCGCCAGCGACTTCGTCCCGCTGACCACCACTGTCGTCGTCTACGGCATGGTGGTGGCCCTTCTCGCCGCTACCGCGGCCCTCTCACTCACCCTGCGGGCGCGACGCGGCGAACGCCCGCTGCTCATCCAAGGTTCCTGAGATGCCTCGAGTGAGTGTGCGGAACCAGCTGATCGAGCACGCCGAGGACGTCTTCCGCCGCAAGGGTTTCCACGGCGCGAGCGTGCAGGACATCACCCGGGCGGCGGGCGCGCCGAAGGGATCGTTCTACAACCACTTCGCCAGCAAGGAGGAGCTGGCCGCCGAGATCGTGCTGGGCTACGTCCAGGCCACCGACTTCGCCGCGCTGAAGGGGGACGGCTCCGCACTCGATCGCCTGCGCCGGCACCTGAGCGGCCAGCTCGACCGCATCCGGGCCTCGGGCGTGGAGTTCGGGTGCCTGCTGGGCACCTTCGCGAGCGAGGCGGGCACCGCGGGCGAGCGTGTGCGCCGGTCGGTGCGGGAGGCCCTGGACGGCTGGATCGGGGCCCTGGCCCTGACGATCCGGGAAGGGCAGGCGGCGGGCGAGATCACCACCGACCGGTCCGCGGCCGACCTGGCCGCCTTCCTGCTCGACCTGCTGGAGGGCGCGACCCTGCGCGCCAGGGCCACCGAGGACCAGTCCTCGGTGGCCGAGGAGGTCGGCATCGCGCTGGACGCACTGCGCGCCTGACGGGTACCGGCGTACCGGCCCGCTCCCGGCGGCCGCGTCCGGTCCAGAACCGCAGTCCGCGTAGGCACCGGCCCGCCGCACTCCGACGATGCGTTCGCCCGTGCGTCACCGACCGTGGTGCCTGTCGGCCCCCACACGGCGGGAGTGAACCGCCGTCAACGAGCGAGGGCGTCGAGAGCCAGGTCCAGGGACCTCATCGAAGCGGTCGCGTCACCCGTCGCCTTCCCGCGGAGCGCGCCGCCCTCGAAGGCGTCGATGAGGAAGGTCGCCAAGTCCTCCGCGGACGCTTCGGACCGGAACTCGCCCGCCTGCTGTCCCTGCCGGATCACCTCGGCCAGCGCGGCGGCCCATGCGGTGATGCTGTCGCGTACGGCGGAACCGACCTCGACGCCCGCCGTCGGGGTCTCGCTGGCCATGGTCACCAGAAGACAGCCGAACTCGACGCCGGTGGAGCTGGTCCGCTCAGCCTGGGCCGCGAAGTGGGCCCGCAACCGCTCGTGCGCCGAACCTTCCCGCTTCAGCATGCTGAAGTCCGTGGCGTTGCCGTAGCGGCGGACGATCTCGGAGGCGAGTTCCTGCTTGCTCTTGAAGTGGTTGTAGAAGGAGCCCTTCGGCACGCCGGCCGCGCTGGTGATGTCCTGCACGCTGGCGCCGTTGAAACCCTGGCGGCGGAACACGGACTCGGCGTGTTCGATCAGCTTTCCCTTGACGCTCACCTGAGGCATGGTTTCAATATGGCCGGTCTGCTTGATTCCGGCAACCGTGGTGTCGACCGGCGTCGGGTCGACCGGACGTCCCGCGAGCCGGGGCGGCTCGGCTAGCGGGTGTGCCGGTCGTCGGCCGAGCCGTGACGCTGGGCTCCGATCATGGCGTACCAGTTCCTGGTCGAGTCGCCGGCCGTCGGTGAGCGTGACGAACAGGGGCATCCAGTAGCCCCCGTCGGGTTCTTCGAGGCCGATGACCGATGTGGGGAAGGCGTTCGACCGGTGCGGTGATGTCGGCGCTGCCCATGCGGATGCCGTGCCGGTTGAGGGTGGCGTCGGAACGGCCGTGGATGATGACCGAACCGTGGTCGGTGAGGGTGATCCAGTCGCCGTGGCGCCACACGCCGGGGAAGCGGTCGAAGTAGGCGGCGCGGTACCGGCTGTCCTCCGGGTCGTTCGAGCGAGCACGCCGACCTGTGGCCGGGGTGGGAGGTCACCGCGGTGGACCAGACCGCGGACCACGCCACCGTACGGATCGGCGACCGCGCCACCGGCGGCACCCGTACCCTCCAGGCCGCCTACATCGTCGGGGCCGACGGCGCGGGATCGTTCCTGCGCCCGTACGTCACGGACGACGTGGAGGACCTGCACGGCACCCAGCGCTTGCTGATCGTCGACATTCATCCGTTCGCGCACCCGGCCGAGCTGCCGGCCACCAACGGCTTCATCGTCTGCGAGGCCGACAAGCCGGTCACGTACTGCCCCATCTTCCCGCCCAAGCTGCGGTTCGAATTCATGCTCGGCGACGGCGACGACGCCGAGGAGTACGAGCGTCCCACGACCGTCTACCGGTTGCTGTCCCGCTGGCTGGCGCCGGGCGACTACCGGATGCAACGCACCGACGTCTACGAATGGCACGCCCGCCTGGCCGGTCGCTGGCGCAACGGCCGGCTCTTCATCGCCGGCGACGCCGCCCACGAGATGCCGCCCATGCTCGGCCAGGGCATGTGCTCGGGCCTGCGTGACGCCGCCAACCTCGCCTGGAAGCTGGCGCGGGTGGTGACAGGACGGAGCGGGCCGGATCGGACCCGCGGCGCCTGGGCGGACCTCGACGTCGCGGTCGTCACGCTGCCCAGCCCGCACCTGGCCGCCTGGCTGCGGGACCATGAGGCCGACGCCGCGATCATCCGTCCCGACCGCTACACCTACGCACTCACCCGCGGCAGCGCGGCGCTCGACGCCGCCACCCTGGCTCTGCATGAGCGGCTGGCCGGCGCGGAGGTCTCGGCGTGAACACCCGCGACCTTCAGATCCATGCGACGGGACTTACCTGGGGCGAAGGCCCACGGCGGCACACCGGGGCGCTGTGGGTGTCCGACACCCAGGCCTCTCGGCTGTGGACCGACGCCGGCGGGACCTGGACGGCGACCGAGCTGGACGCACCCGCCAACGGCCTGTGGTTCCTCCCCGACGGCACGCTCGTCGCCGCGATGATGACCGAACCGCGGCTCGGTGTCTGGAACGGCGCCGGCTTCGACACCCACGCCGACCTCACCGCGCTCGCCCCCGGGGCGCTGGGGGACCTGGTCGGCGACCGCGCCGGCAACCTCTACGTCGACGACGTCGGCTACGCCCCGCACAAGGGCGAGGCGCCCCGGCCGGGGCGTGTGCTGCGGGTCGGAGCCGATCGCACCGTCAGGATCGCCGCAGAGGGCCTGCGGTTCCCGAACGGCCTCGCGCTCATCGACGACGAGACGACCCTCATCGTGGCCGAGACCGCCGCACAACGCCTCACCGCGTTCGACGTCGGCCCCACCGGTGTGCTGTCGGGCCGCCGTACCTATGCCGACCTCGCCGCCCTGGTCGGGCCCGCCGCCCGGCCGGATGGGATCTGGCCGGTTCCCGACGGCATCTGGGTGGCCACCACCTCCGGCCACGCCGTCGTCAAGGTACGCGACGGCGAGCTGCTCGACTCCATCGGCACCGGCGACGGCTACCCCATCGCCTGCTGCGCCGACGGGCGGCTGCTGTACGTCACCGTCGCGGACGCGCACGGCCAGGACCTCATGCGGGCGCTCGCGGCCAAGACCGTGGAGACCGCGGTCGCCACCGCCCCCCTTCACGTCACGCCCCCACGAAACGCTCCGTGACGGACCGTGGTGACGGGCGTTCGCGGTGGCGTGGCGGGCGCCCGCCTCGCTCACCGCGGCTCCTCCGGCACGAGCCGCTCGTCATCCGATCCGGGCGGCGCTTCAGGCGTGTCGATGGCCGATCGGGTCCGGTGCCGGCGTAGCCGGAGCGCGGCGGCGACGAAGGACGCGACCAGTGGCCGGTGGTCGTGTTCGTTCCAGGCGAGGACGAGGCGGCTGGGCGGTGTGTCGGTCACCGGGACGCCGACCAGGCCGGCCGGGAGCGGTTCGACCAGCGAGCGGGGCAGCACGCCGATCATCCGGCTCACCGTGATCATGTGGAGCAGCTGGGTCACGTCGGCGACCTCGGGGCCGGTGCCGTCGCCGCCGGGGACGCCTTTCCAGCGTGGCAGCGTCTCACCTTCCAGATCGGACATGCGTACGGAAGAACGCCCCGCCAGCCGGTGCCCGGCCGGGACGATCACCACGCGGTCCTCGGTGTGCAGTGTCTCGTGGGCCAGGCCGTCGAGGTCGTCGAACGGGACGTAGAGCAGGCCGACGTCGGCGCGGCCGTCGTGCAGGATCTCGGTCCGGTCGGCGGGGCCGCTGAACAGGATGTCCACCCGGCGGGCGTCGGGCTGGTGGGAGTACTCGGCCAGGATCCCGGACAGCAGGCCGGCGTCGCCGCCGGGCTTGAGCACGAGTCGTAGGTGGGCGTGGGGGTCGCCGGCGTGCCGGGCGTTGCGGACGGCGGCGCTGACCGCGTTGAGGGCGTGCCGCCCGTGTTCCTGCAGTGCCTGTCCGGCGGGGGTGAGTGCGACGTGCCGGCTGGAGCGGATGAACAGTGGGACGCCGAGCCGGGTCTCGATCCGCCGGATCGCCTTCGACAGCGCCGGCTGGGCGATCGAGAGCCGGATGGCGGCCCGGCCGAAGTGCAGTTCGTCGGCGACCGCGAGGAAGTACTCGAGCTCACGGGTCTCCAGTTCAACCATGCCCCCAGGTTATCACTGAAGATCGAACCGGTCTTGGACGCCGGCGGCGTACGCCGTCGAGAATCAATGCATGATTCAGCACACGAGGCTCGTTCCCTTCGATCAGCCCCTGCCTGACACCGAGCACGATCATTTCCTCACGGATATCGAACGAGGCGAGTGGAGCGAGCGGGTCAACGACACGGCGCCTCTGGTCGCTCCCACGACGAATGAGGGCGCATGAGCGCGATGTCGGGCCGGACGCCGTCTCCTTCGTCACCGGGATCGCTGCGTACCGCCGCACTCGATGATCGGACACCCGGCGCCACAGGCGCGCGGCGGCTCGTCGCCAAGGTCCCCGAGATCACCGCACTGTTCTGGATCATCAAGATCCTCACCACGGGAATGGGCGAGACCTTCTCGGACTTTCTCGTCAGCCACGTGAATCCGGGACTCGCCTTGGGCGGCGCCGCGATCGCGTTGGCGATCGCGCTGATCGCTCAGTTCCGCAGCGATCGCTACCGCCTCTGGATCTACTGGTCGGCCGTGGTCATGGTGGCCGTCTTCGGCACCATGATCGCCGACGTTCTCGACTTCGTGGTCGGCCTTCCGTACCTGGTCACGACGGCGGGGCTTTCGATCGTGCTGGCCGCGATCCTCGTCTGGTGGTACGCCCGGGAGAGAACCCTGTCGGTGCACAGCATCACCACCCCGCGCCGGGAACGCTTCTACTGGTCGATGGTGATGACCACCTTCGCGCTCGGCACCGTCGCCGGCGATCTGACGGCCAACTGGCTGCACCTTGGGTACCTGGGGTCGATCGTCCTGTTCGCCATCGCGATCGCCGTCCCGGCCGCCGCGTACCGCTGGGCGGGCCTGGGCACCGTCACCGCGTTCTGGTCGGCCTACATCATCACCCGTCCGCTCGGCGCGTCGATCACCGACTGGTTGTCCTCGTCTCGCCAGGACGGCCTCGGCCTGGGCACCGGGTGGATCAGCCTCGGCGCGACGATCGCCATCGTCGCGCTGCTCGGACTGCTCGGGATGCGCGGGGCCGACCCGACCGCCGACATTCACTCCGACGCCGTCCGCCCCACCGAGGAGACGGACGGTTAAGGAGCCTTCTCCGAATGCCGGTCCGGCCTGACCGCGTACACGACAGCCGTGCAGCGGAAGGCGTTTGAGAACCGCCGATATGCGCGGCGCCAACAGAAAGGCATGTGCCTTGGGGTTCGTCCCGACTGTAGCCACGTCACGACGAAGCCGTGACCTGAGAGGATGAGGAATCCGTACGTGAGCACGACACGACCTGGCGTATCACCGGCGCCGCCGTCTTCTCTGCTGTGGAAGGCCGTCGGAATCGGGCTGGCCGTCATGACGCTGGAAGGCTATGACCTCGTCGCCTTCGGCGCGACGGCGCCGCTGTTGCACCGATATCGGCCGTGGGGCCTTTCTCTGCCGGCGCTGGGCGTGCTGGGCAGTCTCACACCCGTGGGAATGCTGTTCGGGGCCCTGCTGGTCGGGCAGCTCACCGACCGGTACGGGCGACGGCGAACGGCGTTGGTCAGCCTCGTGGCCGTCTCACTGGGGATGTTCACGTGTGCGTTCGCCCCCGATCCACAGGTGTTCGGCGCCGGCCGAATCATGGTCGGGCTGGGGGTCGGTGCGATCTACCCCGCCATAACACCGCTGATCTTCGAGCTCACGCCGGTGACGCGAAAGAACCTCTACTCGGCGATCGTTCAGTGCGGCGTCACGATAGGGGGTTCATCGGCCGCGATGGTGGCCAACGTCCTCCTGCACGGATCCGATTTCCGGCTGGAGTACCTCGTCGGCGGTGGCGTCGGACTGCTGCTGTGGGTGATGACCCACCGATGGCTGCCCGAATCACCGGCGTACCGGCGGACATCCGCCGAGGCGAAGAGGGCGCCTGGAGGCGACGGGTTCCGTCTTGTGCTGCGGCCACCGTACGTGGGGACGACGACACTGTTCTGCGGCATGGTGATCTGTTCTTTCCTGCTCATCTTCGGGATGAACACCTGGTTGCCGCAGCTGATGCAGGCGGCGCGGTACCCCCTGGGCTCCTCACTGACGTTCCTCACGCTCCTCAACCTCGGTGCGACGGTCGGAGGACTCGCGATGGCGATACTCGCCGACCGCGCCGGGTCGAAAGGGCCCATCATCGGGTGTTTCGTCGTGGCTGCGGGCGTCATCACCGGCTTGAGCATCAAGTCGCCGCCGGCGATCCTCTACCCGGTAGTGATGATCGGCGGCGCAGGCGCGCTCGGCGTTCAAGGGCTCATCAACGTGTACATCTCCCGCACTTACCCGGTGCACGCCCGGGGCAGCGCGTTGGGTGTCACGCTGGGAATAGGCCGGATCGGCGCCATCGCCGGCCCGACTCTGGGAGGCTGGATACTCGCCGCCGGTTTCGCGCCGCAGTTGAATTTCGTTCTTTTCGCGATACCGGCGTTTCTCGGCGCGATTTTTGCTTTCGCCATCGGGTCAGGGAGACTTCGGCGATTCGAGGGGAAGGCCCCTGTCGTGCGGCCGGTCGAAGAGCCGGCCGAGCCGGCCCCGTGAGGTGGACACCCCGCCGCGGACCTGGTCGAACCAGCCGGGCCGGTTCACCCTGGATGCGGCGGTGCCCCCGGGGCTCCGTCGGGCCATCGCCACCACCGACCGCGAGCCGGGGCGGTTTTCTGAAGAGACGCTTTACCGGCCTTCTAAGTTCGCGTGACATCCGTCACGGCAGAAAAAAAGGGAAACCGGATCTTCCCGTGAACCTCAACGCCATTGCCGGACATCGAACGTACCAGTCGAGTCAGTAAGCAACCGGGGAGGTTTTTCCCATGCAGTTCAAGAACCTGCGTACGACTGCCGCTCTGGCCTGTGGCGTCGGGATGGCCGCTCTCGCCCTCACCGGCTGCAACGTCGACGGCAAGGTGTCGGCGGCGTCGGGTCCATCGGCGCAGACGGCGCCGAGTTCGTCGGCGACGGGGTCGGCCGCCACGGGCACCCACAATGGGAAAGCGGTGGCGGCGCACCCCGATCAGGGTGACACGCCGAGCTGCATGGCATCCGAGCTCAACGCCGAACTGCAGATTCAGGATCCCGGCTCCAATCGAGAGGAAGCGGAAAAGGCGATCGCCACGTTGACCCTCACCAACCGGTCGGGCGAAACCTGCTACCTGCCGGCCGGCTGGACACCGCTCGGGAAGGGCGGGCGGAACAACTACACCGCGATTCCCGCGACTCAGGTGAGCTACCCCGGTCCCGGCATGACCATCACGCTGCGGCCCGGACGTTCGGCCTTCGCCGGAATCAAGTGGCACACCACCAAGGGCTGCCCCGGCGGCGTCACCGACGGCCTCGGCGTCGCCTGGCACAGCACCTGGATCCCGCTCACCTACCACGGCCTCGACGACGGCTACCAGCCGCCGATCTGCGACAGCCTCACCCTGGGCACCCTTCAGCCCACCATGAACGGCGTCAACTTCACCTGACCCGTCCCGAACGGAACAGGCCAGGCATACGGGGCCGTAGGGAGCGGGAACGCGAACGTTCCCGCTCCCTACGCGTGTCAGCCGCCGGCCGGTGGTCTCGTTGCGCTTCAAGCCCCACGACGACGCGGAGCAGCCGACTCCCGGAGGCGGGCAGGTGTCCTGGTGAACACCATGGTGCGGCCGCCCGCGCCTACCGACGAGGAGGACGGCGTACGCGGCAACGGCCTGTTCGTCCGCAGCGACGCGCAGCGGCTGCCGCATCTGGTGACGCGGATCGACCGCGGTGAGCTGCGCGTCGAGGTCACCCGGCGGATGCCGCCGGTGACCCTGCACGCCGACGCCGTCGCGGGCAAGGACGCGCCGCCGCCGCAGCTGTCGGAGGAGGAGCTCGCGGGGCGCCGTCGCCGCGCGGCCGAGTCGGCCTCGGCCTACCGAAGCGAGCTCCTGCAGCGCGCGGAGCCGGCGAGCCCGGCCAACGGTCGACCGTAGGTACTCACAGTCCCAGGAAAACGGGTCCACTGTCCGATGACGTGGATGGTGCGCATGCTGGCTGCGTGACGGAGACATCAGCACCCCACGACACTCCCGTGGTCGGATGGATCGGGCTGGGCGATCAGGGCCTGCCGATGGCGCGGGCGATCGCCGAGGCCGCTTTTCCCCTCCATGTATGGGCCCGGCGTCCCGCCTCGCTCGGGGCTCTGGCCGGCGTCGCCTACCAGGCCGCAGGGTCGGTCGAGGAGCTGGCGGCCTCCTGCGACATCGTCGCGTTGTGCGTCGGCACGGACGAGGATGTCGAGGGCCTGGTCGAGCGAATGCTGCCCCACCTGCGTGCGCACACGGTCGTCGTCAACCACGGCACCGGTGTCCCGGCCACCGCCATCCGGCTGACCGAACGATGCGCCGAACGCGGTATCGCGGTGGTCGACGCTCCGGTCAGCGGTGGGCGCCCGGCCGCCGAGGAGAAACGCCTCACCACCATGGTCGGCGGCCCGGAGGACGCCGTGCAACGCTGCCGGCCGGTGTTCGATGCCTTCTCCGCGCACGTCGTCCACCTGGGCGGCAGCGGAAGCGGGCAGACGGCGAAGCTGTTCAACAACGCGCTGCTCATGCTCAACCAGCGCTCCGTCGCGGACATCGTCGCTCTGGCCGCCCGGATGAATCTCGATCTGGGCGCGTTGGTGGAGGTCCTCAAGCTCGGCAGCGCCTCCAGCGCCGCGCTGAGCCTGCTGAACACCATGGTCCGCACCGACAACGTCGAGCACCTGTCGAAGGTCGAGGCCCTGGACATGGAACTGTTCGACCGCGCCATGCGGGACGCCGGCATCGAGGCCGGCGAGGTGATCGAGCGTGGCCTGTCCGGGGCTCGCGGCCTGCCCGACCTGCTCGCGCGCCTGAACGCCTGACGCACCCCACCCCACCACCCGCTCGGCCGTCTAGGCCAGACCCAGAAGGAACATCTTCATGAGCAAGCTCGCTCTCGTCACCGGCGCGACCTCCGGCATCGGCAAGGCATTCGCCGAACGCTTCGCCGGCGACGGCCACGACCTGATCATCGTCGGCCGTCGCGAGGAGCGCCTGCGGGAGTTCGCCGCCTCCCACCCCGAGGTGAACGTCCGTACCGTCACCGCCGACCTGTCCACCCAGGACGGCATCGACACCATTGCGAAGATCTGCGCGGACGAGCCGCTGGACATCCTGGTCAACAACGCCGGCGTCTCTCACTACATGCCGCTGGCCGACCTTCCGGCCGACAAGGCCCGCGAACTGGTCACCGTCAAGGTCCTCGCCCCCACCCAGCTCATGCGCGCCGCGGTGGGCCCCATGCAGCAGCGCGGCACCGGCACCATCCTCAACGTCGCGGGGATGATCGCCTTCTCCGGTCCCGCCGACAAGACCGTCATGCCTCGCCGGGCCGTCTACGCCGGCACTCTGGCCTTCCTCGTGGCCATGACCCAGACTCTGGCTGCCGAGGTCGAGGACTCTGGGGTGAAGGTCAGCGTGGTCTGTCCCGGTGTGGTGGCGACCGAGTTCCACTCCTCCCAGGGTTTGGACATGAGCGCCGTCCCACGCATGAGCGCCGACGACGTGGTCACCGGCGCACTGCGCGGCCTGGAACTCGGCGAAACCGTCAGCGCCCCCGGCGTGGAGGACTATCAGCTCCTTCAGGACGTCTTCACCGCCGACCTCGCCGCCTTCGGCGGCCAGTCCCCCCAGCTCGCGACCCGTTACGCCAAGTGACACGCCCTGCCGAAACCTTGCGCGACGGACTCCCCTACTTCGCACGCAGTGAAGCGAATGGGGTGCTGGGTTCGATGGCCAGTGGTCAGCAGGATGCCCCGCGTCCTTGATGGTCGTCGGCCGGCCGGGGGAGCCGCGCTCACCGGCCGGCTCCGGTGACGGAGGCGGGGCCGGTCTCCAGCCGGGCCCACACGACGCGAGTGCCGTCTGGGTGCTGGTGGGCGCCGAGCAGGCACGCCAGCGCTCCGACCCCGTACAGGCCGAGCCGGCCTTCGGGTGGCTCCCGGCGTTCAGGGACGGCGGTAGCCGGGTCGATGGTGGGCAAGATCGGTTCGCCGTCTCCTCCGGCGTCGATGAGCTGGATCTGGACGCGGTGACGCCACTGCAGCACCTCGACGGTGAACACTCCGCCCTCGGCGCCCGAGCGGGAGTACTTGATCGCGTTCGTGGCCAGTTCCCCGACCACCCAGGCCGCATCGTCGGCCGCGGAGGAATCTGCGAGGAGGAAGCGCGTGAACCGGCGGGCGGCGCTGACCTGCTCCGGGGTCCCGGTGAACGTGCGGCGCCAGCACAGCACACCGCATCGCCGACGCGTCACCCGGTCGCTGAGCGGAAGCCACTCGCTTCGCGGTACGGCCTGGGAGGAAGGGGGTGAGTCCGCACCGGATCGACGAGCACGGGTTTCGCGGGCACCGTTCGACGGCGACCCGAATTCCGGGTCTGATCCTGGAGTCGCTGACGAGGTAACGGCCATTGCTCATCGCTTCTTTCACTGACGACGCGTGCCCGATGGTGAGGAAGACGCGAAGGGGAGATCCCGGACCGTGACGTCACACCCCGCCACAGGCCCGGGACCCGCTGGTAGTCGATCACTGAGCGAGGGCGGCGGCCCTTGCGCTGCGTCGGCGGGGAACCACGTTGCCGCGCCGGTGGGCCAGCCACATGAACACGATCGTCAGCGCCACGCCGAACGCGATCGCGGCCCCGCTCGCCTCCGGCCCGAACTTGCCGCCGGTGATCATCGCCGGACCTGACGTCACACTGTGCAGCAGCCCGTCGTTCTGCCCGTTGCCGGAGACCTCGGTGCTGAAGATGGCGGCCTCTGCGTAGTTCCAGCCGAAGTGCAGGCCGATCGGCACCCACAGGTTGCGCGTGGCGGCGTAGGCGGCGGCCAGCGTGCCACCGGCCTCGACGGCGATGGCGATCGCGCCCCACAGGCTGGCGTCCGGGTTGAGCAGGTGCCACGCGCCGAACAGCACACTGGTCACCACCATCGCCACCCAGGTGCCGGTGCGTCCCTCGATGATCCGGAACAACACGCCGCGGAACATCAGCTCTTCGGTCACCGCGGCGGCGGCCATGAAGCCGAACAAGCCGATGGGGCCGGCCACCGACCCGAAGCCGTCGACCCGGTAGTCATGGTTGAAGGCGATGTTCCCGATGACGGCGCTGAACCACGCGACACCGATGAGCATCCCCAGGCCGACGCGGGCGATGGCGCCCTTGAGGGCCACCTCCACCGGTGCGCGGCGCTCGGACCACCGCACCATCCAGGCGTACACCCCCACCGCGAGCACGGCCGACGCGAGACCGAGGATCAGGCGCAGAGGCGCATTGTGCTGCACCGCAGCCGTGAGCTGGCCCCCGACGAAAGAGACCACCATGACGGGCAGGAGCTGCTTCAACAAACGCATGACTAATCCTTCGCGATTCTTCTTCGGGGTTCTGCGGCCAGAGCGCCGTGGCGACAGGGAGAATCTAGGAGCTCGCGAGCCAGGAATCGTCACCGCGCGGTGGACACTGGCGTGTAGCTCGCACAGGGGACAAGCGGCGCCTGCCGACGCCACGCGATCCCGGTCTTCGGACTCCGCCCGTCCATGGCGGTGACGCATCGGGCGCGCCGCCAGATCCTCAACGGCACCATCACCGAGACCACCCGATGACCCCCCACCACGCACCCGCAATGCTTTACCGCGGTCCCAGCGGTTGTCCCCCGTGTGAGCTACCCCGAGTGCCCACTAAGAGGTGACGTATCAGAGGCGGCCGGATTCGTAGCGTTATCGTGTGTGCGGTCTCCGGCCGCGAGATCTTGCGAAGGGGCGACATGCAACTGTTGAAATATCCTCGAACGGCGGAGCTCGCGGTGGTCGAGCGGACACTGCGCGCCACGGCGTCCGGGCAGGGCGGCGCCATTGTCATCCGCGGCGAGGCGGGCATCGGCAAGACGGAGTTGATCGAGCAGGCGCTGAATCGGACGGAGGGGCTGCGGCGCCTCCGCACCGCCGGACGGGAGTTCGAGACCGAGCTCGCGTTCACCGCGCTGCATGAGCTCTGCCAGCCGCTGCTTCCTCCCTTCCTTGAGACACTGCCCGCCCCGCAGCGGACCGCCGTGGAAGTGGCCTTCGCGCTGCGGGACGGCACCACGCCGGATCCCTTCCGGCTCGGCTTGGGCGTGCTCGGTCTGCTGTCGGCCGCCGCCCAGGAGCAGCCGATCGTCTGCGTGGTCGACGACGTGCAGTGGCTCGACCAGGCCTCGGCGCAGGCCCTGTCGTTCGTCGCGCGCCGCATCGAGCACGACCCGATCGCGGTCCTGTTCGCGGTCCGGGGCCACAAGATGCCCGACCTGCTCGGCGGGCTCCCCGAGCTCACCCTGACCGGGCTCGGCCAGAAGGACGCGCTGGCGCTGCTGACCTCGCGGCTGCGTGCGCCGCTGGACGAGCGGATCCGCGACCAGATCCTCGCCGAGGCGCGCGGCAACCCCCTGGCCCTGCTCGAGCTGCCGCGGAACCTCGGCGCCGTGGAACTGGCCGGTGGCTTCGGTCTGCCCAGCGCGCTCCCGATGCCGGCGCGTATCGAGGCCGGGTACCGCGAGCGCCTGGCCTCTCTGCCGGAGGACACCCGGTGGCTGCTCCTGCTCGCGGCGGCCGAGCCGCTCGGCGATCCGGTCCTGCTGTGGTGGGCGGCCGAGGAGATGGGCATCGGAAGCGAGGCGGCCGACGCGGCGGAGGCCGCCGGCCTCCTGGACATCGGGGTGCGGGTGCGGTTCCGGCATCCGCTGGTCCGGTCGGCGATCTACCGGGCGGCATCAGCGGAGGATCGCCGCACCGCGCACCGCGTACTGGCCGACGTCACCGACCCGCTCGTGGACCCGGACCGCCGGGCGTGGCACCGCGGCCAGTCGGTGCTCCTGCCCGATGAGGGCATCGCGGCCGACCTGGAACAGGCCGCCGACCGAGCGTCCGCCCGTGGGGGCATCGCCGCTGCCGCCGAGTTCCTTAAGCGTTGCACGGCCCTGACCCCGGACCCGGCCCGCCGCGCCGACCGTGCCTTGGAGGCGGCTCGCCTCAAACACTGGTCCGGGGACAATGAAACCGCGGCCGGCCTGCTGGCCACCGCCAAGGCGGGTCCACGCGATGACCGGCGGCAGGCGCTCGTCGACCTGCTGGCCGCACAGATATCGATCGTCAGCGGGCCCGGAGTCATGGATCCGGCTCCGCTGCTCGACGCGGCGCGGAGGCTGGAGGCGTACGACCGGCCGAAGGCCCACCATGGCTATCTCGAAGCGTTCGTCACGGCGATGCGCGCCGGTCGCCTCGGTCCCCCTGAACTGTTGGCCGACACCGCACGTCAGCTGGTGAAGACGCTGGAGGAGACGCCGGGCGAGCCTTCGACACCGCAGGATCTCCTGCTGAAGGCGCTGATCGCACGGGAGATCGATGGATATACGGCGGCCGTTCCGTCATTGCGGGAGGCGGTCGGCGCCTTCCTGACCGAGAGCGAGCAGGTGGGTCGTTACCACAACTGGATCGCGCTGGCCGGCGCGGTGGCGATGGACCTGTGGCAGCACGACGACTGGCGCACGATGTCCGAACGCCAGGTCCTTCTCGTCCGCCGCACCGGTGCGCTCATCGCACTGCCGGGCGCTCTGCACTACCTCGCCTACGCGCACGTCCTCGCCGGTGAGTTCCAGGACGCCGAGGCGTTGATCGCCGAGGCCGCCACACTCGATCCCGGCACGCACCCCAGCGGTCCGCCGTTCGCCGACCTGGCGCTCCGGGCCTGGCGCGGCGATCAGGAGGGAATTGCGGCGTTGAGCGAGCGGATCATCGACGTGGCGCGAAAGAGCGGCGAGGGTCACGGCCTGTCCGTGGTCGACGGTGCGAAGGCGGTCCTCTACAACGGCCTCGGCCGATATGACGATGCTTATGCGGCGGCTGCCGAGGTCTGTCAGTACGACGAGCTGGGCTTCCTGGCGTTCGTTCCGCACGAACTCGCGGAGGCCGCCGCGCGCAGTGACCGGCAGCGCCTCGCCGAGCCGGTCGTCGAAAGGCTCATCGAACGGACGGAGAGGAGCGGCACCGACCTGGCCATCGGCCTGCAGATGTACGCCCGTGCCCTGCTCACCGACGGCCCCTCCGCCGAGGACCTCTACCAGAAGGCGATCGACCGGCTGTCCCGGACCCGCGCCACGGCCTACCTCGCCCGGGCCCACCTGGTCTACGGAGAGTGGCTGCGCCGCGCGGCGAGGCGCGGTGAGGCCCGGGTCCAGTTGCGCATCGCCTACGAGAGGCTGGCCGGGATGGGCGCCGCCGGTTTCGCCGAACGCGCCGCCCGCGAACTGTCCGCCTGCGGTGAGCGCCCGCCCCGCCCGGCCGCTCTGCCGCGCGACCTGCTCACCCCGCAGGAGCTTCAGATCGCCCGCCTCGTCGCCGGCGGGGCGACCTCGAAGGAGGCGGCCGCGCAGCTCTTCCTGAGCCCCCGCACCGTCCACGCCCACCTGCGCAACATCTTCAAGAAGCTCGGGATCAGCTCCCGCCTGCAACTACGCGACCTACGGCTGGATTTGCCGGAGGACTGCCGCCCGGATGCGGACGCCGGTGACACCCCAGGCGGAACCGGCGATCCCCGCGAGCCGGACGATCGCGATGACGAAGTCGTCCACGAAACCGAGCCGAAGGTCCCAGGCGACCCCAGACGCTCCTGAGCGACCGTGGCCGCGCGGGGCGCGGCGGTCCGCACTGGGTCCGGGTAGGCATTGCCGATACGGGCGATTTAGGCAACGTTGCCGATACCTCCGGCGACGGTGGTGGGGCCACACTCGGTGCATGCCCGCCCCATCGTTCGGCGCGTGTCCGCGCACAGGCGGCTCGGTCCTGCTACCGAGGACCGCCGGGCGGTGCGCGAACCGCATGAGCAGGCGGTCGGCCGAGGCCGGTTCCGCGACCGGTTCCTGACGAGCCGGCCCGCCTGCCCCGTCGGGCCTCTGGCAGAACTCCCGTGAAAGGTGACCCGCCATGGCGAATGAACCATCGGTGACCGTGGGCGGGGTGACGTATCACGTCACTCCCGAGTACCTGGCCACCGCGGCGTCGGACACGAGCAACACGGCGGAACAGATCAGAACGGAGCTGGCGCAGCTCAAGACCTATGTCAACAGCCTCGAGGCGGTCTGGAAGGGCATCGCGCACAACCGCTTCGTGGCGCTGATGGCCGAGTACGACGTCCTCGCGAACATGCTGCACGACGCCCTGACGGGCATCTCCAGCGGGCTGCAGGGCAACTACGTCAACTACAAGGACTCCGAGCAGCAGAACATCACCAACCTGGGCAACATCGAGGCGGCGATGCCCGGCGGTCACACGGTCCTGGCCAACCTGGACTGAACTCCCGGCAGCCGAACCAGTTAGGAGCTGGACATGCCTGACATCGATGGCACCCCGATCTACGTCGGCGAGGGCCTGGGTGCCGCCGGCGGCGTGATCAACGGTCGCGCCGCCGAGATCGCGGGCGAGCTGGAGACCCTGAAGGGCAAGCTCGCGCCGCTGCAGGACACGTGGAACAACAGCCAGGCGGCGGACTACTACCAGGGCCTGCAGCAGGAATGGAACATCGCCGCCGAAGGCCTGTTCGGGCCGGAGGGCGTGCTCGGCCAGATCGCCCACGCGATGAACGTCAACTGGGGCAACTACACCGAAGCCGAGTGGGCGAACATCCAGACGTGGAAGCACTGACCACGGCCGCGAATCCCAGGTGATGAACTTCAGGAAGCGAGGACTCTCCGGTGGCCGATGAGCGGTGCCGGATCACCGTCGTGGGCGAGCGCCGGAGCGTGGACCTGGCGGTGCCGGCGCACGCGCCGATCGCGGAGTACGTCCCGATGCTGGCCGACATGTGCGGGCAGGCGGATTCGGACGCGATGCCCGCGGCCTGGTCGCTCGCCCCGGCCGGCGGCGCTCCGTTCGAGCCGGGCCAGTCGCTCGGCGCCGTGGGCGTGCTCGACGGTGAGACGCTGTACCTGCGGGACGTGCTCCAGGGCGAGCTCGACGGCCCGGTCGCCGCCGACATCGCCGAGCAGGTCGCCGAACTCGACGATGACGGCGTCGAGTGGAACACCCGGACACGGGCGTACACGACGCTCGCTCTCGGGCTCGTGGTCGCGCTGGCCGGGGCCGGCGCGCTCGGCATCGGCTCGTACGACGTGCCCGTGCTCGGGCCGGTGCTGTTCGCGGCCGGCGTGGCGTCGGCGGCGCTCGCCTGGGTGGCCGGGCTCAAGGCGTGGCCACTGCCCCTGGGGCTGCGGCTGGCCCTGGCCATGGCCGCCTGTCCGTTCCTGGCGCTCGCGGCCCTGGTGTTGCCGTTGTCGGGCGCGGCGTCGCTGGTCGCGGTCGTGGTCACCGCGTCCATCGGGGCGTTCGCGGCCTATCTGGCCGTCCCGGCGATCAGCACGATGGTGCTGCAGCTGGTCTGCGGGCTGGTGGTGGTGCCGGCGATCGCGCTCGCGGCCCTGCGCGCCGACCGGACCGAGGCGGCGGCGGTGGTCGCGGTGGTGACGTTCTTCCTGATCGGTGCGCTGCCGAGGATCTCGGCGCAGGTGGCGGCGGTGCCGCCCGGCCCCGCGCAGATGGAGGACGTCGAGGCCACCGTACGGCGGATCCAGCGGCTCCTGATCTTCCTGAACGCGCTGTGCTGCCTGGTGGTGGCCGTCTGCCTCGTCGTGCTGAGCGGAGCCGATGACTGGTTCGCGCTCGGCCTCGTCCTGTCCCTGAGCCTGGCACTGCTGTGCCGCGCGAGCACGTCACGGCTGCGCGCGGTCGTGGCCGCCGTCCTGGCCGGTGCCGTGACCGGGCTGACGGCACTCGTGCTGCGGGCGCCCGGCCACGTCTTCGGGCCGCACGGTCACCTGACCGGCGCGCACGTCCCCGGCTGGTCGGCTCCGCTGGTGACGCTCACCGCCGGTGTCCTGGTGGTGTGGTGGGGGCTGGTGCTGTGCTTCCGCAGCTCGCTGCAGAGCGCCGACTTCGCCGATCGCTGGAGCTGGCCGGGACCGTTCGCCAATTTCCTGGGCGCGCTGAGTGTGCCGCTGGCCGCCGGCGTGTTCGGCGTCTTCGACGCGCTCATGAAGGCCGGCGGGAGGATGTGACGTGGCGCTGACGAAGAGGGCCGCCCGGGAGCGGGTGGCACCCGGGTGGGGGGCGCACAGCACGATCGGCGCCGCCGTGCGCGCCGCCGCCGAGGGCGCCGTCGTCTCGGTCCACCCGGGCGAGTACCGCGAGAGCCTCGTGCTGGACCGGAATGTCACCGTCGTCGCGGAGAAGGGGCCGGGCACCGTCCGGATCACCGCGCCCCACGGCCCCGCCGTCACCGTGCACGGCGGCCAGGTCGTGCTCCGCGACCTGACCCTCGGGGCCGCCGCGCCGTCCGACGCCGCGGTCCTCATCCGCGGCGGGACCCCGGCGCTGCACGGGTGCGAGATCACCGGTGGCCGGGTCGAGGTCACCGGCGACGCCGTGGTCACACTCGGGGACTGTGACCTCCACGGCGCCGACGGGACCGCGGTCCGGCTGACCGGGACGAGCCGTACGGTGCTGGAGAGCTGCACCGTGCGGTCCGCCGGCGGCGACGGCGTCACGGCCGACGACGAGGCCCGCGTCGAGTGCACCGGCACCCTCATCGAGGACACCGGCCACCGCGGCGCCCACCTGACCGGGGCCGCCCGCGGCCGGTTCACCCGCTGTGAGATGCGCCGCACCGGCGCCGCCGCCGTCCACGCCGAGGGGCGGTCCGCGCTGGTGCTGCGCGACTGCCGCCTGTACGACACGGGCGCCCAGGGTCTGCGCCTGAGCGGCACCGCCGGGCGGCGCGCGCCGGCCGACGACGGCCGGGGGCGCCCGCGCGACGCCGCGTCGGCCGAGGAACCCGACTCCTCACGGTCGCACGCGATCCTGCTCGGCCGGTGTGAGATCTTCCGCACGGCGGGCGCCGGCGTGCTCGCCGAGGACGAGGCGGCGGCGGTCCTCGACGACTGCCACATTCACGACACGCGGCGGGCGGGGATCCTCGTCAGCGGGACCGGCGCGCTGGAACTCGACGCCGTTCGCGTCGTCGACGTCGCCGACAGCGGGCTCGCGGTGACCGGCGGGGCCACCGTCCGCGTACGGCGCGGCGAGATCGCCCGTACGGCGGCCAACGGCCTGTACGCGGCCGGCGAGGCGGACCTCGCGCTGTCCGATCACGAGATCCACGACACCGCGTACACGGCCGTCCACCTCGCCGGCGGGGCGCGCACCGCGCTGACCGAATGCCGGATCCGCGACACTCCCGAGTACGGCGTCCGGGTGTGCGAGCGGTCCGAGGCGACCCTGGAGGACACGCGTATCCAGGACGTCGGGATGACGGGCGTGTTCGTGGAGGGCGGCGACGCGGCGCTGCGCGGCTGCCGGGTGTCGCGCGCGCACACCGCGCTCGACCTGCGGACGACCCACCGGCCGTTCGTGGCCGACTGCGAGATCGGAGACGTCACCGAGGTCGGGATTCAGGTGGGCCCCGGCGGCGGAGCCGTCATCGAGGGCGTCCGCATTGAGCGCACCGGGTCGACGGGCGTGTTCCTGGACACCGGCAGTGTCGTACGGATCGAGGACTGCACGATGACCGGCGTCGAGGGCACCGGCCTGTACGCCGGCGCCGGCGCCCGGCCGCGCGTCCGGGGTCTGACCGTCGAGCGGCCCGCTCGCAACGGCGTGTTCCTGGCCGAGGGGGCGGCGGGCCTGTTCGAGGACTGCCGGATCTCCGAGGCCGGATATCCGGCGATCTACGTGGAGGCGGAGGCGGCCCCGGTGCTGCGCCGCTGCCACGTGTCCGGTGGCGACCACGACCTGGTCGTGTGCGACGGCGCCGAGCCCGTCATCGAGGACTGCGGGTCGGCCGGGGTCCGTGACGCCGTCCTGCCGCAGCGCGATGGCGCGGCGCCGTCCGCGCGTGCGGCGACGGCCGCCGGCGGGCCGGCCAAGGGCAGCGGCTCCGCGGCCGCCGCCGAGGACGAGACGGACAAGGCGCCCGAGGAGCGGCTCGCGGAGCTGCGCGCCGAGCTGGACCGGCTGGTGGGCCTGGACGGGGTCAAGCGCGACATCGTCGGCCTGACCAAGCTGATGCAGATGGTGAAGGTCCGCGAGGAGGCGGGGCTGCCGCCACCGCCGCTGTCACGTCACCTCGTCTTCGCCGGCAACCCGGGCACGGGCAAGACCACGGTCGCGCGCCTGTACGGCGGGTTCCTGCACGCGCTGGGCCTGCTGGAACGCGGTCACCTGGTGGAGGCCGACCGCGGTGACCTGGTGGGGGAGTACGTCGGGCACACCGCGCCCAAGACGCAGGCGGTGTTCCGCCGCGCGCTGGGCGGGGTGCTGTTCATCGACGAGGCGTACTCGCTGGTCCCGCACGGGCAGAGCAACGACTTCGGCCAGGAGGCGATCTCCACGCTGGTGAAGCTGATGGAGGATCACCGCGACGACGTCGTGGTGATCGTCGCCGGCTACCCGGAGGAGATGCAGCGGTTCCTGGCCTCCAACGCCGGGCTGGGCTCGCGGTTCAGCCGCACCCTGACGTTCGCCGACTATGACTCCGCCGAGCTGGTGCGGATCGTGCGCTACCACGCCGACCGGCACCGGTACGAGTGCCCCGAGGAGACCGTCGATGCGCTGCACCGGTTCTTCGAGGACCTGCCCCGGGGCGAGCAGTTCGGCAACGGCCGGACCGCCCGGCAGGTCTTCCAGTTGATGACCGAGCGCCACGCGATGCGGATCGCCGACGACCTGACGGCCGGAGACGCCCGCGACCTGACGACCCTTCTCCCGGAGGACCTGCCGCCGGCACAGGCGGTATAAGGCCCGACTCCGAGAGGCCGCACGAGAAGGAGGACCCGTGGAACAACCGATCAAGTCGAGATACGACACAAACCCGTTCAACCCGGACGACCACAGCCACGACAACGACTCTCCGCCGGACCTGGGGAACACCGATTCCCCTGAGCTCAAGGTGGCCTGGGACAAGCGCCCGTCCTTCAACACCGACCCGACGCCCATCGATGAGGGCGGTACGGGTGAGGCCACCAAGACTCAGAGCGACGCGGGGGATTTCTCGGTCGACTTCGACACGCTCGGCAGCTCGGTCAATACGCTGCTGGAAAAGGCCAAGACTCTGGTCACCCAGTACGAAAACCTGCGCAAGCACGTTCTGAATTCCGAGGGGACCGTTTTCGGGCAGAACTCTACCGTGACAGTCGCGTCGGACTTTTACACTTCGGGGAACGGCGGGACCGGTACGTGGACCCATCGCGACAACAATACGGGACCCACGGTCTTTGCGAAGCCGGCGCAGGAATTCGCTGAAAAAATGAATCCAGCGCAGCAGAAGACACTGCAGGGCATTGGTGCCTCACTCGAGGTCCTCGGTGAGTACATCGCCCTCGTGAACCACTCGGGCCAGGTCTACGCCGCCGCCGACAAGCATTCGCTCTTCCCCGCGCCGCCGTCCAAGAAGGTCATCGGCTGAGGCGTCGACGCGCGCTGAGCGGGCGCGACTCCCCGTGAAGAAGTAGTTTCTGAGTGACATGGTGAGCGTATGAGCGATGAAGTCCGTACCATCGATGGCCAGCAGGTTCCGGGTACCGTTCAGAACGGTACGTTCTATTCGGAGGACGGGAAGTTGCTCGTCAGGCCGGATGGCAAGGTCGAGCATGGGTTCACCGATGGTCAGGGGTATTTTCATTCGGGGCGTACGGTCGATGGTCAGACGGTTTACGGCTTCGACACGGACGATGGTGGCTGGGTTTCTGATGACGGTAAGACCGCCATTGGTGCGGACGGTAAGGTCGAGCATGGGATAACCGACCCTAATACGCACCAGTTCCTGGCGAATGGTGAGGTTCGCACGGTCGATGGCCATCAGGTCTACGGCAGTGTGCAGAACGGTACGTTCTATTCGGAGGACGGGAAGTTGCTCGTCAGGCCGGATGGCAGGGTCGAGCATGGGTTCACCGATGGTCAGGGGTATTTTCATTCGGGGCGTACGGTCGATGGTCAGACGGTCTACGGTTCCGACACGGATGATGGTGGCTGGGTTTCTGATGATGGTAAGACGGCCATTGGTGCGGACGGTAAGGTCGAGCATGGGATAACCGACCCTAATACGCATCAGTTCCTGGCGAATGGTGAGGTTCGCACGGTCGATGGGCATCAGGTCTACGGCAGTGTGCAGA
>NZ_JAMXMW010000036.1:0-61759 GCF_024055675.1 Actinoallomurus rhizosphaericola
TTCAGATGCGGTAACAACACCGCGAACCGCGCCGCGAGCTGATCGCGGACCTCGCCCGGGATGGCCATACCGCCCCATCGAACCGGAAACCGAGAAGCACCGTGTTGTTTCCTTACAAGTCCATCTGCTGCGCAACAGCTTCCGGTATGCCGCCCGGCAGGACTGGGACAAGATCGCCAAGGCGTTCAAGCCGGTCTACACCGCACCGACCGAGGCCGCCGCGATGGAGCGGTGGCTGGAGTTCGCCGAGACCTGGGGACCAAGTATCCGGCGATCGTGCAGTTGTGGGAGAACGCCTGGGCCGAGTTCGTCCCGTTCCTGTAGTTCGACCCTGAGATCTGCAAGGTTGTCTGCAGGCCGTCTGGCCGCCGCCCGCAACTAGACCCTGCAAGATCGAGTTACACCGTTAGCTGGGCAGACCCTTTTGTCAGACAGGCCCTAGCTGTAGGGCGTGGTGATGAACTCGGCCAGGACTGTGCCGCCGGGGTCGAGTGTGTAGAGTCCACGACCACCGAACAGGTGGTTGATCTCGCCTTCACGGGACTTGCCTGGGTTCGGCCAGAAGGGGACGGAGTCCTTCTTCAGACGCGCCAGGATCATGTCGAACTCGTCGTCGGTCACGAGGAAGGCGACGTGGCTTTCGTTGATGCGGTCAGGGGGGACCAGGTCGTCGGCGAAGTCGATGCCGACGTTGTTCGATGTGTTCACCTGGGTGAAGCGGCCGTAGTCGACGGGGGTGGGGGCGGCCATCAGGTCGGCCAGGAACGCAGCGGACTCTCGCCGGTTACGGCAGTGGACGATGAAGTGGTTCAGCTCGTTTGCCATCTCGGTTCCTTCAGTGTGGGAGGCGCAGAGCCCTGGCCGGGCCTCATGGTGTGCGTCGGAACATGCCCGGCTCCCGGCGCATCAGCTCTTGAGCGTGCCGCCGAACTCCTCCGGGACGAGGTCGGCCTGCTCAGCGCCGCTCCTGATCAGGTCGAGGATCGTGTCGGCGACCCCCTCGGGCGACTGGGGCACCAGCCCGCTGGAGGCTTCCATCTGAAGCGCGTCTTCGACGTTGCCGCGGACCGTTCCGACGAACTCGGTCTCGGTGATCGATGGGAACATCATCGACACGGCGATGCCTTCGTCGGCGAGCTCGGCGCGGGCGATGGCCGAGAGCTTCTGGAGAGCGGCCTTGGAAGCGGAGTACGCGCCGGACCCGGGCAGCGTCGACCAGATGATGCCGGAGCCCACGTTCACGATGGCCCCGGTCGCCTGCTTCCGCATGTGCGGGAGGACTGCCTGCGTCGTGACCAGGGGTGCGACGAGGTTGAGTTCGAGGACGGCCCGGAAGTCGTCGGGGTCGATGGCGTCGACGGTGGCCTGGAGTCCTTGCCCTGCGCTGTTCACCAGGATGTCGATCCGCCCAAACTCCTCGATCGCGGCTCGTACAGCCGCCTCAACCTGGGCCCGGTCCGTGACGTCGCACGGCACGGCCAGGGCCACGGACTCGCCGAGTTCCTTGGCGAGCTGCCGGATGCGCTCCTCGCGGCGAGCGATGAGCACGACTCGCGCGCCGGCTCGGGAGGCGGCTCGTGCAGTGGCCGCTCCGATGCCCGACGACGCTCCGGTCACGAGCACTACGGCTCCGTTGATGTCCATGGAGGGTTTCCTCATCCGTGAATCGGGGGTGATTACCCGCGAGCAGTGCCGTGGCCTTCGGGCCGAGTGGCATGTTTGATGCTATCAAGTAATAGCTATCACGTAATAGGAAGGTATCCTCGCGGCATGACCGATGTCAAAGCCGCCAGTCTCCACGAGCTGGCCGACCTGATCTTCGCCGTGGGGCGGCAGTTGCGACCCCCGGCCGACCCCGCCTTCGAGCCGTGCACGCCGATCGAGATCAGCGTCATGCGGTTCATCAACCACAACCCCGGCACCTCAGCGCGGGCCGCGTCGGAGGCGACCCTGCTCCCGTCGAGCAACTTCAGCCGGGTGCTTCGTGGCTTGGAAAAAAGAGGTCTTGTAGATCGCATCGTGGACGACCGCAACGCCAAAGGCGTGCGTCTGTACCCCACAGAGAAGGCCCACCAGAATCTCCAGTACCTCCGCGACAACTGGGATCAGACCCTCCAGGGCATCATCGACGACCCCGCCACCATCGAGATCGTCAACGCCACACTCCGGCGTATCGAGGAGGAACTCATAGCCCGGCGCAGCGGCACAGAGAACCGGGGCACCCGATCCGACTAGAGTGCGTATCCGATGAGGGTGCTGGTTGGTTGGTCAGGCTGCGAGGCTGCAAGCCGGGCGCCACGTCCACGGCAAGATCGTGATCACGCTATGACCCCGTCTCCGTTGAGCGGCCCGGCCGTGCAGTGTCCGTCACCTGTACTACCGTCGGCACACTGGGCGACAGCACCGACCCGGGAACGACCAGGCTGGCCGCCGCTTACCGCCTGAGCCACCCGGCATCGACATCCGCATCCGCGACACCGACCTGACCGACCCGACATGCGGGCTGCGCGCCGGACTGGTCGACGTCGCCCTGACCCGGGCGCCGTTCAACGAGACCGCCCTGACGGTGCGTGAGCTGCGCAGCGATACGGTGGTCCTGCGCGTCGACGATCAGCTGGCCCGCCGCAGCCGGCCGACCTGAGCGACCGCCCCTGGTTCCAGTTCCCGCAGGAACCGACCCGATCTGGCAGTCGTATTGCAACGGCGGCGAGCCACGCGAGGGCGCAGTGGTGCGCGTCGTCCAGGAATGCCCGCAGGCAGTGCTGTGGAACGGCACCGTCGGCCTGGCCCCGCTCGGACACGGGCTGCCCGCCGAGTTGGCCGTGGTGCCGCTGGTCGACATGGAGCCGAGCCGAGGGGCGGCCGTGTGGAACAAGGCTGACACCAACCCGTTGATCCGGTCGTTCATCGACATCGCGACAGCCGCGTACCGAGGTTGAGAGTGCCTGACCATCGGTGCTGCCGCAGCGCATGATCAGCTCAGTGCGCCGCCGCTGACGAGCAGCTGCTGTCCGCTGATCCAGCGGGCCAGCTTGCCGGTGAAGAACTCGACTGCGTCCGCAACGTCATCGACCGTTCCCATGCGCGAGCCGAGGGGGCTGGCGTTCCGCACGAGCCGGCGGAGCCGGTCGTCGGCCTTGCTTTCGGTGAAGTATCCTGCGCCGTCTGTCGCGGTAGGAATGACTGCGTTGACCGTGACCCCTCGTTCGCCGATTTCCTGGGCGAGCACTCCGACCAGGAAGCTCGCTGGCAGCTTGCTCGACGTGTAAAGGCCGAAGCCGGCCGTTGGGCGGAGCGTGGAACTGGATCCGATGTAGACGATCGAGCCGCCGCTGTCGACCATGTGTCCCGCCTTCTGCAGCGTGAAGAACGCGCCTTTGGCATTGACGTTGAACATGCGGTCGTACTCGGCTTCCGTGACGTCCAGCACCGGGCCGAGGCCCTCGTCGAGGCCCGCGTTCGCCACGACGATGTCAAGGCCGCAGAACCGGCTGCGCGCCGTGTCGAGGAGCGCCTCGATCTCGTCCGGCTTTGACACGTCGGCGCGGACGTCGATGGCGCGGGAGCCCGCGGCCTCGATCTCGGCCACCGTCGCGGCGGCCCCCGATGCGTCACGCGAGTAATTGACTACGACGCTTGCGCCGAGCCGTCCCAACCGAACGGCGATGGCCCGGCCGATACCACGGCTGGCGCCGGTGACGACCGCTACCTTTCCCGACAGATCCGTCATCTGTGAGCTCCTTCTCGGTGTCCTGCGACTGTTGGATGAGACCGGCACCGGACGTGTCGCCGGTGACCGGCATGCGGTGCTGGCCGCGGGGAGGCTTTGTCGCGTCCCGGCGGGTGATCAGCCCTTCAGGGCTTGGCGCAGCGCGGCGGTGCGTTCGTCGCGCATCTGCACGCTCGACGGTGCCTGGGGGGCCACGGCGTCCCAGCCGTGGTATGCGCCCGGATAGACGTGAAGCTCGGTCGGCACACCGGCTTGCAGAAGGCGCATCGCATAGGTGATGTCCTCGTCGCGGAAGACGTCGAGTTCACCGACCTGGATCAGGGCGGGCGGAAGACCGGAGACATCCCCGGCGCGGGCGGGCGCGGCGTACGGCTCTACGTCCGGGCCGCCGGCCTTCGCTCCGAGTACGGCCCGCCAGGCGCTGTCGTTGTGCTGTCGGCTCCAGCTGGGAATGCCGTGGAATTCGCGAGCTGAGGGGGTGTTGTTGCGGTCGTCGAGCATCGGGTAGGTCAGCGCCTGGAAGACGAGTCCAGGGCCTTTGCGGTCGCGGGCCAGCAGCGCGGTTGCGGCTGCCAGCCCGGCGCCCGCGCTCTCGCCGCCCACGGCGATACGTGTCGCGTCAATGCCCAGTTCATCGGCGTGCTGCGCGGTCCACACCAGGGCGGCGTAGCAGTCTTCCACCCCGGCCGGGTAGGGATCTTCGGGTGCCAGCCGGTATTGCACGGATACGACCGTGCAGTCGAGGTCGAACGCGTAGCGTTCGCGCACGGGCCGGTCGGCGTCGATGCCGCCGGAGATCATGCCTCCGCCGTGGAGCCACATGAATGCGGGCAGCGCGCCGATGGCGGAGCGCGGCCGGTACAGGCGGATGAGCAGGTCGTCGCCCGTCGGTCCTTGGATCGTGTGATCGTGGCGCGCCACTCGCTCGTCGTGGGGAACATCGGCGAGAAACGCGGAGACGGCCGCTTTGCCCTGGGCGCGCAGGGCGATGATGACGTCCGTCGTCAGATGCTGGTTCTGGGTGAGCCCGAGCGTCTCGTAGAGGGCCAGTCCGCCCCTGAGCGCAGGGTCGACACGGTCACAGAACCTGGGGGGTCTGTTCATGGCCGGGCATGCCTGCTTTCTTGAAGTCTTGAAGGTGGCGGTGTGGGAGCCGTAAGGGCCGCCCGGCAGTACCCGGCCCGGGGGCTGGGTCGCAGGTCTGCGCGTCGCGGAGCCCGCTGGGGTCGCTGGGCGGTCCTTACGGGGTGACGGCTTGGTGCCGCGAGGGTGGGCCTCGGCGGGTGGTGCCGACTGCTCTGGTCAGGCGCCGGCGCCGCCGTCGACCGGCAGGATCGCACCGGTCACGTACGAGGCGCGGTCGCTGAGCAGCCACGCGGCCGCCTCGGCGATCTGCCGGGGCTCGGCCATGTGACCGAGCGGGATCGTGGCGGTCATCTGCTCGACGATGCCGGGAGTCGCCGCCTCCCAGGTGGCGATCATCTCGGTGGAGGTGCCGCCGGGGGTGATGCCGTTGACCCGGATACGGTCACCGGCCCAGTTCACGGCGGCGGTCTCGGTGAGGCTGTTGAGCGCGCGCTTCATGGCGCCGTAGGCGGGCAGGGCGGGGTTGGCACGGCGGCTGCCGATGCTGGAGGTGTTGACGATCGCCCCGCCGCCGTTCTTCCGCATGAGAGCGGCCTCGGCGTTCATAGCGGTCCAGTGCGCGCGGAAGTTCACGGCGAACTGTTCGTCGATGTCCTCGTCGCTGGTGGTACGGACCGGGCCGAACTGCTGCTGGGGGACGGCGCCGTTGTTGAAGGCGCCGTCGAGCCGTCCGTGCAGTCTTTCGACGTGGCCGACCGCGGCACGGATGCTCGCGCGGTCGGCCAGGTCCAGAGTGACGGCGTCGGCGACGCCTCCGTCGGCGCGGATCTCCTTCACGATGCGGTCCAGGGCGTCGGTGCTGCGGGCGGCGAGCACGACGGCGGCGCCCTCGGCGGCGAAGAGCCGGGCCGCGGCCGCCCCGATGCCGCGGCTGGCACCGGTGATGAAGATGACCTTGCCGGTAAGCAGGCCGATGGGTGCGGTGATGGTGGTGTTTTCTGTCATGCCACCACTGTCGTTCCGGTCCGGGACCGGATACAGGCACAGCCAGTACTACGATCCGCCACCGGACAGCGCGCACACTTGGCGTATGGACAAGCAAGAGCTCGGGGCATTTCTCCGCAGCCGGCGTGAGCGGCTGCGGCCGCAGGACGTCGGCCTCCCCTCAGGCCCTCGACGCCGGACACCAGGTCTCCGCCGCGAGGAAGTGGCGGTCCTCGCGCACATCTCCACCGAGTACTACGTCCGGCTCGAGCAGGGCCGGGCGCCACGCCCCTCGGGCGACGTCCTGGCCGGGATCGCAGGCGCGCTGCGGCTCACCGACGCCGAGGCCGACCACCTCCACGTCCTCGCGGGCACCGCGCCGAACCGTACCGGACTGCACCGGCGCGACGTCCGCCCGAGCATCCTCGCGCTCCTGGAGCGGCTGCCGCAGACGGCCGGCTTCGTGATGTCCGCCGCGTTCGAGGTACTCGCCTGGAACGACCTCGCGGCCGCGCTCATGGAGGACTTCGCCCAGCTCGCCCCGAAGGACCGCAACCTCGCGCGCCGGGCCTTCCCCGGACCGGAGCACGCCGATGCGCCGCTGTACGGGATCTCCGACGCCGCCGAGTTCCGGCTGAGCGTCGTGATGCAGCTCCACACCACCCTCGCCCGCTACCCCACCGACCCCGCGGTGACCGGCCTTGTCGACGAACTCCGCGACACCAGCCCCGACTTCGCCCGGCTCTGGGAACGACACGACGTACAGGCCGCGCCGATGCTCACCAAGACCTTCCGCCACCCGACCGTCGGCGAGATCACCGTCGACTGCGACACCCTCACTCTCACCGACCGCGACCAGTACCTCGTGCTCTTCACCGCGCCGCCGCGATCCCCAGGGGCCGAGGCCCTCGCTCTGCTGAACGTCCTGGGAGCAGAGGCCAGTCACTACCCGCGATAGCGCCACAGCCGGCCACCGTCAGCCCTATCGCCCGCAGGAATCGGTCTCACCAAGAGTGACTAGGTCGTACTACCCCGCGGGCCCCAGCCGCGCCCTCGTCCGGCTCACCACCAAGGGCGCGCGCCTCTACAACGCCGTGACCCTCGACGACTCCCCCCGTCGTCCGCCGCGTCAGCCGGCCGCGGCGGCATCGCGGGCGAACCCGGGGCGAGGTGAGGGTGGACACGGACGGCAACCTGGTCGGCAAGGACGATACTGAGGCGCAGGTCCAGCAGGTGTACGCGAACCCGGCCACCGCGCGGGCGGCAGCCGGTTCCGGCCTGGAGCACGTGGTCGAAGCGACGGTCTACCTGACCGATCTGACTGATCTGGCCGCGTTCCGCGGGGTGCGGGACGCGCACCAGGACGCCCAACACCCGCCCGCCTGCTCCCTGGTGGGGGCCGCCGGCCTGGTCCACCCGGACTTCCGGGTCGAGATCGACGCGCCGGCCGTGGTGCCGAGCGCGGGTTGACGGCCCTGTTCTCCCGAAGCTGACATGGCACAGGGCAACGGCGACCCGTCGCTGACCCGGTTCGGTGGCGTACATCCCCTCCTCGGAGTCCGACGGCTGATCGAATCCGGTCCTGCGGATCCGCCACATGGGCGGCACCCTTCACGGGTGTCGCGCCGGGCGAACCACCCGTACCCGGAGGCCGGGTGGTTCGCCCGGCGCGACGGCCGGCTCCGGTGGCAGTGACCCTCAGCGGAAGGCGTCGACGTTACGGGCGGCCCAGTCGGCGAAGGGGCGCGGGGCGCGGCCGAGGACCTGCTGGACGTCCGGGCTGACGCGCAGCTCGGCCGGGCTCGGGGAACCGAGGATGTCCAGGGTGTCGTCGGCGAGTTCCGCCGGCATGCTCTGGGTCATGGCGGCCTTGGCCTCGTCGCGGGTGAGCTCGTGAAACCTCACCGGCGAGCCCAGCGCGGTGGCGATGGCCTCCGTCTGCTGGCGCGGAGTGATCACCTCCGGGCCGGTCAGCTCGTACACGCCGCCGGCGTGCCGGTCCTCCAGCAGGCAGGCCGCCGCGACCGCGGCGATGTCCGCCGGGTCGATGACCGGCACCCCGATGTCGCCGAAGGGCGCGGCGACGACCCGTCGCGTGCGGACGGACTCGGCCCACCACAGGGCGTTGGAGGCGAAGCCGCCCGGCCGCAGGACGGCCCACTCCAGGCCGGACTCCCGCAGCGTGTCCTCCAGCGCGCGCATCGCGATCCGCGTTCGGCCGAAGGGCCTGGTCGCCACGCCCAGCGTGGAGAGCAGGACGACCCGGCGGACCCCGCCGGCCGCGGCTTCGCCGATGATGTCGGCAGGACTGGCTCCAATGGCGTGCAGGTCGCCGGACAGCAGCAGGAACAACGCCTTCGCCCCGGCCAGCACGGGCTTGAGACCGGCCGGCTCGGCCAGGTCGGCCACCACGTGGCGGACGCCGTCCGGCACCTGCGCCGTGTGCCGTGACACCGCCGTCACCTGATGGCCCGTCTCCGCCAGCGCCCGCGTCAACGGCCGGCCGATGTTCCCGGTGGCCCCGGTCACTACGATCATGATCAGCTCCTTGTCGGATGTCCTCTGTGGTCTGCACGCTAAGAGCACGGGCTAACTCTTCGTAAGGACGTACCTGAAGGTAAGCTCACGACATGACGGGAGGCTCGCAGCACAGACAGGCCGAGGCAGGGAAGCGGTATGACGTGTTTCACACCGACTGCCTCGCCCGCGATGTGGTCGACCACGTGACCAGCAGGTGGGGCATCTGGGTGCTGATCTCCTTGCGGAGCAACAGCCTGCGGTTCTACGAGCTGCGCGAGAGCATCCAGGGGATCAGCGAGAAGATGCTCGCCCAGACCCTGCGCGCGCTGGTCCAGGACGGCTTGGTCTGGCGGGAGGTCGAGCCGACGACGCCGCCCCAGGTCACCTACGGGCTGACCGAGTTCGGCCAGGACGTCGGCGAGCCGCTGACGGAGCTGTTCGACCGGATCACCGAGCGACTGTCGCGGCCCGGTGCGGGCTGACCGTACCGGTCCGCGGACATCTCGTGAACGGGTGCCCGGCCGGGCGCCCACCGCTCCCGGCGCGGTGGCCGCACCCGAGATCCGGCAGGTGCGCGAAGACCGTCCCCCACTCGGCGTGCACGGCCCGGAATGCCATCGGCCCCCCTCTGAACGGCCATCACCCCAGAGTGTTGCGGCGACCACCGACAGTCGAGACCCCGAAATTCAGACAGGCGGGCGGAAGTCGATCGCCTGTCCCGTTGTCCCGTCTCATTCGATCTCTCCACCCGGCAACGCTCTGACCTGCGAAGAGGTAAAGCCGAGTGAGACGCGGCAGTCACGCCGTCTCACTTGATGTTGTCGCTCAGGCGCGTTGCCAGGGCGGACGGCCGTCAAACGACAGGTCGTTGACCTGCTCTGTCTCACTCGGCCTTGCCCCTCACGTGCGAATCGGACAGCGTCCGGCGAGACAACGGCAAGATCTCCTGAGACGGGACACCCGTCCGAGCCGCGCGAAGGCCACGGCCCAGCACACCGTCGCTCTCACAAACGTTCCTTTGCGCGAGCACGATCAATCACGGGCCGCCGGACGCCCACCGGCCCCGGATTCGTTCGCAGAACCCGTTCTCACTCAAAAGCGGGACGGGCTCCCTTGTGAGACTTGCATTGCGCGAAAATCCGGGGCCATGACGGGCCCTCAGCAGCCTTCCCCAACCGACCGGTCAGACGCCGACGACGTCGAACGCTTCACCGCGCACGGCCTGGTGCTGGAGATGCTCGCCGGGCCCCTGCCCGGGATCTACGACCCCACCGGTCCGGGGAAGCTGCTGTTCGCGTTCTTCGCGGCGATGGCGGAGACCGAGCGGGAGAACATCCGCGAGTCCAGGCTGGAGGGGCTCGACACCGCGGCCCGCAAGGGCAAGCACGGCGGCCGGCCCCCGGTCATCACCGACGACATGCTCCACACCGTGCTCCGGCGCCGCGCGGGCGGCGAGTCCGTCGAGCAGATCCAGCCCGATCTGATCATCCCCAGCGGCAAGCGCAAGGGACACAACCCCTCCGTCGCCAGCATCTACCGTGCGCTCGCCGAGCACGCCAAGCGCGAGGCGTACCCCGAAGCCGTCGAGCAGGCCCACACCGACTTCGCCGCGCTCCAGGCCGGGGAGCTCCCCGGACCCCGCCCCGCTATCCCTGACCGAGCGGCAATCTGACTACAGAGAGCTACTTGTCACTTGGCCGTAGCTTCGGGAGAACAGGGCCTTGACGGCCGGGGTCCCGGACAAGGCCCCCGTTCCCCCTCGCCGGCACCCGCCCGGACAAGGCCCCCGTTCCCCCTCGCCGGCACCCGCCCGGACAAGGCCCCCGTTCCCCCTCGCCGGCACCCGCCCGGACAAGGCCCCCGTTCCCCCTCGCCGGCACCCGCGCGGCCGCTCGGCGGCTACTCGGCGGACGCGGTCGCCGGGGCGGGCGCGGCGAGGCTGGCCAGGAGGCGCAGGGAGTCCGCGGTGCGGCTGCCGCGCTCGGCCCGGTAGACGAGCAGCTCCTGCCCGTCGGAGCCCCTGATGTCGAACGCCTGGTACGTCAGCTCCAGCGCGCCGACGACGGGATGTGTGAACCGCTTCGCCTCGTAGGTGCGCCCCCGGACCGGGTGGGCGTCCCACAGCTCCCGGAAGTGGGCGTTCGACGCGGACAGCCGCGCCACGAGCTCCGGCAGCCGCGGGTTGTGGGGGCGGCGGCCCTGGGCGAGGCGGAGGGTGGCGACCACGGCCTCGGCCACCTGGTGCCAGTCGGTGTAGAAGCCGGTGCCGGCCGGGTCGCCGAAGGTCATCAGGGCGAGGTTGACCGGGTCTGCGAAACCGGAGTGCATCGCCGCCGCGAGACGGTTTTGCGCCAGGACGTCGAGCGTCTCGTTGAGGACCAGCGCCGGGGTGGTCGTCCACTCCTCAACGAGTTCGAGGACGTCCGGCCGCACCGCCGGCTGCGGGAAGCCGTGGCGGCTCGGCGTCGCCCCGGCGAGCCGGTGCAGGTGCTCCCGGGCGTCGGGTCCGAGGTCGAGCGCGCGGCCCAGCGCGTCCAGCACCTGGAGCGAGGGGTGCCGTTCACGGCCCTGCTCCAGCCGCGTGTAGTAGTTGGCGCTGACTCCGGCGAGCACCGCGACCTCCTCGCGGCGCAGCCCCGGCACCCGGCGCACGCCCGCACTGGGCAGCCCGGCGCGCGCCGGATCGACGCGCGCCCGGGCCGCGCGCAGGAACCCACCGAGACCGGACGTGCTGCGTCCGTGCTGGCTCATGCCACCACGGTACGACGCCCCACCCGCCCCTGCCTGTGTGCGGCACTCCCCCCCACGGTCCGGTCTGGTTGCCCACCGGGGCAACCGGGAGAGTCGAAACCGGCACCGCGGAACGCCTGTTCAGCGGGCCGGCAGGCACACACCGTGTCCGACTACGCAATGAGGGAACGTGTCCGAGGAATTCACCACACTCAACGTCACCGAGAACCAGGGCGTCGCCCGGGTGACGTTCGACAACCCGCCGATCAACCTGTTCGACCCGGCCATGATCGCCGACTTCCGCCGGCTGCTCGACCGGTTCGCCGCGAGCCGGGACACCCGCGTCGTGGTCTTCTCCAGCGCCCACCCCGACTTCTTCATCGGCCACGCCGATCTCAACCTCTTCCTCGACCCGGTGGACCAGATCCCGCCGAAGCCGACGAAGCTCGGCCCGCTCCAGACGCTCTTCGAGGACCTGCGCACCCTCCCCCAGGCGACGATCGGGGTCCTTGAGGGCCGCGCGTCGGGGGCCGGCACCGAGTTCCTCAACTCCTGCGACATGGTCTTCGCCGCCCGCGGCCGGGCCCTGCTCAGCCAGTTCGAGGTGGCGGTGGGCGTCCTGCCGGGGGCCACCGGCTCCCAGCGGCTGCCGCGACTGCTCGGGCGCAGCCGGGCGCTGGAGATGATCCTGGGCTGCGACGAGTTCGACGCCGAGCTCGCCGAGCGGTACGGCCTGGTCAACCGCGCCCTGCCAGCCGCCGAGCTGTGGCCCTTCGTCGACCGGCTGGCCGCGCGCATCGCCACGTTCCCGGCGGCGGCGATCGCCCTGAACAAGGTGGCCGTCGACGCCTCCGAGCTGCCGATCCAGCTGGGCCTGCTGGAGGAGACCCACACGCTGCACCAGACCCTCGTCGGCGGCGAGGCGCAGCGCCGCATGCGGCTCCTGCTCGAACTCGGCGCCCAGGAGGAGGAGTTCGAGCGCGAGCAGTTCACCGCCGCGCTGGAACGCCTCGGCTGACGCGCCCGGCCCCGGCCTCAGGCCCCTCGGCCCCCTGACCCCCTACCCCCGCCCCGATCGGAGACCCATGACCGACACCCGCACCAGCCGCTCCCCCCGCGACGTACTCGCCCAGCTCCTGGACGACGTCAGCGCGGACCGGTGGGAGCACCTGCACGAGCTGTACGCCGACGGCACCGTCGTCCGCCACCCCTTCGCGCGGGACGAATCGCGCCTGCTCGAAGGCCGGGAGGCGCTCCGGCTCCACTTCGACCACTTCGCGCAGAGCGGCCTCAGCCTCCGCGCCCGGGATGTCGTCTGGCACGACACCACCGACCCGGAGACCGTTATCGCCGAGTTCGTCTACGACGGGACCGGTCCCGCCCCCGACGAGCACTTCGAGATGGCTGCCTGCTTCGTCTGGCGGGTCCGCGACGGGCTCATCGTCGACGCCCACGACTATCTCGACCGCCCCCGCCCGGTCGCGGCCCCGCAGCACGCCTGACACCGCGCCGACTCCTGACACACCACTCCCGACACAACCCCTTTGAGAGGAAAACCCCCGCATGTCCGCCAACACCGTCGACCCCGAAGAGACCACCGCCGTCCGCCGCCGCCGCGGCGAGGACATCGTGACGTCCCTCAGCGGCGGCGCCCGCCCGGCCTCGCTCGACGCGCTCGACCGCGACTTCCCGTTCCTGGCCAACGCCGTCAACGCCTACGCGGTCGGCGAGGTCTTCGCCCGGGACGTCCTCGACGTCCGCACCCGCCAGCTCGCCCTCGTCGCGGCCTTCGCCGTCCTCGGCCTGGGCGACTTCATCAAGATCCACGGAGGCTACGCCCTCAACGCGGGCGCCACCGAGGACGAGCTGAAGGAGATCGTCTACCTGACCACCATCCCTGGCGGCTTCCCCCGCGCCATCCAGGCATCGCAGGCGGTCGCCGAACTCCTCGCCTCCCGCAAGGCGGCCTGACACACCCCGAAGCCCGACGGCCGGCACGGCCCCGTACCCGTGCCGGCCGTCGGGCTGTCCTGGATCCGGGCAGGGCGTACCGACCCGTGCCGGTGAAGGCCGAGCCGCCGCGGCGGGACCGTACGCGCAGCCGTGCTGGTGGCAGCCGCTCAGGGGCGGCGCCGGTGCGCGATACCCGGCCCGGGGCCCCACCCCGCGCGGAGCCGGGCGGCACGGATCGGCATCCCTCCGTGGGCCGCAACGATCGACGTCGCCGAAGGACGCGCCCATGACCGGTACGACCGCCCACTACCTCTACCTCTACCTCGCCCGCCACGCCGAGGCGTCGCCGGACGAGAGCGAGCTGACGGCCGCCGCCAGGCCGTTCTGCTGGGGCAGCGGCTCCGCGGGGTTCCGCTGGCGGCGATCACTGACCCCGGGGCGGGAGGCACAAGGCCGTGACGGTCCCCCGGCCCTGGACCGCGCTCCATACGCCCCGGTTGCTGGCGGGGAGTGTGACGGGCGCCGCCCGCACCCTGGCTTCTCCGGCCCGTCCGGGGGCAGGGCGTACGGTGGGAACATGGCCGGGCGGGTGTGTCGCTGCGCGTACATCCTCTGTTCCGAGCCGCTGCCGGTGACGTCCCGCAGTGACAAGCGGTTCTGCTCTGCGGCTTGTAAACAGGCGGATCGCCGCTTGCGCCGCCACGTCGAGGAGGCGGTGGCCATCGGCCTTGGAACGTCCGCCGCTACTTCAAGCCCTCTCCAGAGGCGATCGCCGAGGTGACCAGCCTGCTCGCTCCAGGGGACAGTCGACGCTGAGACTGTTGCAACTGTCGGTCTGGCCGGGACTGCGGCGCCGTGTTTGACCTTGCCCTTGGGGCAAGCCGCAGCATTGTCGCCACCGGCCAGGATGGCCGGGACGAGGAGGAGCGGTGCGGCAGCTGCTGACGATCGGTGTATTCGCCCGAGCCGCGCGGCTGTCGCCGAAGGCGTTGCGGCTGTACGACGAGCTCGGGTTGCTGCGACCGGCCGCGGTGGACGGTGAATCGGGCTACCGGTTCTACGATCCGCAGCAGTTGGAACGGGCCCGGTTGATCGCCTGGCTACGGCGGCTGGACATGCCGTTGGCCCGCATCCGGCGCGTGTGCGACCTGCCGGCGCCGGCGGCCGCCGCGGAGATCGCCGCCTACTGGGAGCAGGTGCTGGCCGAGACCGCCGCCCGGGGGCAGTTGGCCGACTTCCTCGTCGACTACCTGACGGGACGAGGCAGCCCCATGGAAGAGCCCACGACCATGCTCGGGATCCGTTACGCCGCCCGGTCGGAGTTGGGACTGGTACGCACGAGCAACGAGGACACCGCCTACGCCGGGCCCCGGTTGCTGGCCGTGGCCGACGGAGTTCGCGGTTCCGGTGGTGACCTGGCAAGCACCGCGGCCATCGAAGCGCTCAAACCGTTGGAGACCCTGGCCGTACCGGCCGAGGATCTGCTCGGCGTGCTCGCCGACGCCGTCGCCGAAGCCGACGCGGCGATCGGGCGGATCGCCGCCTCGACGTCGGCAGGTGAGGCGCTCACCACGTTGACCGCGCTGCTGTGGTCGGGTTCCCGGCTGGCGCTGGTGCACATCGGTGACACCCGGGCCTACCTCGTACGCGATGGAGAGCTGTTCCAGATCACCCACGACCACACCTACGTGCAGTCGCTGGTGGACGAGGGCAGGTTGACCGCCGAGGAGGCGGCCTCACATCCACAACGCTCACTGCTGGTCCGGGCGCTGACGGGTGCTGGTGGGGCGCAGCCGGACCTGTCGCTGCACGGAGCCATTGCCGGGGACCGGTACCTGTTGTGCTCCGACGGGCTGTCCGCCGTCGTGGCGGCCGAGTCGCTGCGCGAGGTGCTGACCGGGCCGGGCGGCCCGGAGCAGATGCTGGAGGAGTTGGTCACACGGGCGTATACCGCCGGCGCCCCCGACAACATCGCCTGCGTGGTCGCGGACGTGGTCGCGCTGGAAGAACCGGCCGCCACCGATGCCGGCCGTAGCGGCGGCCCGGCATGGTGAGCAGGTCAGGGGTCCGGTCGCTGGGCGGCTACGCGATCGACCGTCGTCCGCTGGCCATCCCGGCGTATCGGCGGCTGTGGGTCGCCTCGGTGGTCTGCGCAGTGGGCGGTTCGTTCAGCGTGGTCGCAATACCGGCCCAGCTGTTCACCATGACCGGATCGTCGGCGACCGTGGGCGCTTCGGCCGTCGTGTCGTTGGTCGCGCTGGTCGCGGCGGCTCTGTGGACGGGTGCCCTCGCCGACGTCAGGGATCGCCGGAAGGTGCTGCTCGCTGCCCACTGCGGCCTCGCGGTGACGTACGCGGCGTTGTGGACCCAAGCGGAGCTGGGCGGCGGTTCGGTCCCTGTCTTGATGCTGTTGGTGGGCTGCCAGGGGCTGACCTTTGGAGCGATCATGACCACAATGGGCGCAGCAGTACCCCGCCTGGTCCCGATCGAGCTTCTACCGGCAGCCAACAGCCTCAGCCAGTTGGTCCGCTACGCCGGCTCGGTCCTTGGGCCGGTGCTGGCCGGTGTCTTGATCCCGGTCGTTGGGCTCAGCACGTTGTACCTGTTCGACGCCGTCGCGCTGCTGGCCGTTGTGTGGGCCGTCGTCAAGTTGCCGCCGCTTCCGCCCCGCCCACACCCGAACGAAGCATCGAACGACCCGGTGAGGCCGTACCGCCAGGGGGGATCCACGCTCAGGCAGGTTCTGGCGGGGTTTCGGTACCTGGCCGCCAGCCGGCTGCTCGTGGCGGTGCTGGCGGTGGACCTCGCCGCGATGGTCCTCGGCATGCCGACCGCCCTGTTCCCGCAACTGGCCCAGCGCACCTACGGCGGCCCGGCGGGCGGCGGCATGCAACTGGGACTGCTCTACGCCGCCTACCCGGCCGGAGTCGTCGCCGTCGGCCTGATATCGGGTACGTTCACCCGCGCCCGACGCCACGGCGCTCTCATGGCCGCGGCCGCCGCCGCATGGGGCATCACCCTCGTGGTCCTCGGACTGGCCCCACGCCTGTGGATCGCGCTGGCGGCGCTCGTGCTCGGTGGCGCGGTCAACTTCGTGCTGAGCACCTTCCGTAACGCGATCTCTCAGGCACTCACCGACGACGTCATGCGCGGCCGGATCCAAGGATCGCTCACCGTCGTACTCATCGGGGGCCCACAGATCGGGAACCTGCTGCACGGGACCAGCGCATCGATCTTCGACCCCCGGATGGTCATCTGCGCTGGTGGGCTGCTCACCACGGTGGTCGTGGCAGTGATCGCATGGGCAGTTCCCGAGCTGAGCCAGTACACCGCTCAGCGAGCACGTGAGGCAAGACCGGAGCCGAGGCACTCCCTCGGCAGCGCATCGATCCAGCCGTCCCGCATGCCTCGACCGTAGTGAGACGACTACGCCGCCTGCCTCGCATTCGGTGAGACTGCCGCAGATTCACCGAGGCAGGACAGGGGGTCCTATCCCGGCCGTCTCCCACGAACGTCAACACGCGTGGTGAACCCGCTGAAGCGGGTTGTAACTTGCGGGAATCATCATTCCCGTGGGTTGCAGTCACTATTTTCTGGGGCTTGTTATTTACTGGAAACAGAAAACCAGAAAATAGTAGGCTGCCTGTGTGACGATTCCGAGCGCCGAAGACTCCGCCACGAACGACGCGCCGCCGGCGGAGCGGCCCTGCCGCTACTGCGGGAAGCCGGTCCCCCAGCGGAGCGGGCGCGGCCGGCCACGCGCGTACTGCCCCGACGCCGACTGCCAGGCCCGCGCCAAACGCGACCGCGAGCTGCGCCGTGCGGTGCCCGGTCTCGAAGGGGCGCTGGCCCGCGCCGAGGATCTGTACGACCGCATGGAGCAGGGCCTGTCCGCGGCCATCGCTCCCCTGGCGGCCGCGCTGGAGACCGAGCTGTCCCCACGCGGGGTCGAGGCCCGGATCAGCGCCGAGCGGGCACAGGCCCAGGCCCGGGTGGCCGCCGCCATGGCCGCTCGGGAGGAGGCGACCCGGATCGCCGAGCAGGCCGGGCAGGCGGCCGCGGAGGCCGACGCCCGCGCCCACGCCGCCGAACAGCGGACGGCGGAGGCCGAGCGTGCCCGTGCCGAGGCGCAGACCTCCGCCCGGCAGGCCCGTACCGAGGCCGAACGCGTACGGGCGGAGGCGTCCGACCTGGTGCGTCAGGCCGAGGACGCCGCCGAAGAAGCGGCACGACGGGCCGCGCAGGAGGTCGAGGACACCCGCCGCGCGGCCGCCGAAGACGTCGAACGCGCCCGAGCCGAGACCGAGCGTGCCCGGCAGGACGCCGAGGCCGCGCGGAGCGCGCAGGCGGAGGCCGTGGCCGCCGTCCGGCGTGCCGAGCGCGAGACCGAGCAGGCCCTCGCACGGCTGGAGCAGGCCGGCGCCGAGCTTGCCGAGGCGCGGACCGCCGCGGTACAGGCCGACCGTGAGCGCACGGCCGCCCATGCCCGTGCGGAGGTCGCAGAGGCCGGCCGGGAGCGCGCCGAGACCAGGGCGGCCGCCGCCGACGCCGAGCGTGCCGCCGCCCTGGCCGTACGGGACGCGGCCCTCGCGGACGCGGAACGGCTCCGCGCCGAAGTCGCCGAGGCCCGCTCTTCCGCCGAGCGCTTGCGCGGCGAACTCGAGCAGACGCGTCTGCGATTGAGCGTCGAGCAGGCCCGCCTGCGTGACCTGGAGCGCGACCGCGCCGCCGCCCGTGCCGAGGCAGAGGCCCAGCGCGAGCGCGCCATCACCGCCGAGCTGCGCGCCGCCCGTCCCCAAGAGGAGGAATCGCCTCGTCGGGAGAAGACCGATCCCGGCGCGGAGGAGTGAGGAGTGGTCGGCGAGTGGTGATGTGAGGCGACGGCGAGGTCGGCGCCTCGGCACTCCACGGCCTTGGCCTTCCAGGCGAGCGGCTCCGTGGCATCCGGCCGGGGAGCCTCCGCGTAAACCGGTTGGCGGACCACGGCGACCACTGCTACTTTTCCGGAGGCCGTGCCAGAGAACGAGGAGGTGGTACCCGTGAACACAGTATCGACATGGGTGCTCCCCTCTGGGGTCACGGTCGGACGATAGGTCGTCCGGGAGCGCCGTTCAGAGCACTCCCGAAAGGCACGACCATGCGATTCACCTCCGAGCAGCGCCTCGACGACGGCGTCCTCGAACGCGAATTCACCCTCGGCGAGATCCCCGGCATCCTGTGGACACCCGCATCCGCATCCGCTCCGGCACCGCTGATCCTGATGGGCCACCCCGGCGGACTGCACAAGATGCGCCCCCGACTGGTCGCCCGGGCCCGGCACTCGGCGGAGTACGGCTTCGCCACGGCCACGATCGAGCTCCCCGGGAGCGGTGACCGGCCCCGCTCGGCCGCCGCCGAGCAGGCCCGCGCCGACCTGCGCCGGGCACTGGAGGCCGGCGAGCCGGTCGACGAGGAGATCATCGACCGGCTCATCCTTCCACTGGTCGAAAAGGCCGTCCCGGAATGGCAGGCCGCACTGGACGCCCTCCTTTCGCTGCCCGAGATCGGCGGCCCGGTCGGATACTCGGGAGGGGTGATCGCCATCGGCGTCCGGCTGGCGGTGGTCGAGCCGCGCATCGCGGCCGCCGTTCTGTTCGCCGGGAGCTTCGTGCCTCGCACCCTGTTCGAGGAGGCCCGGCAGGTCACCATTCCCCTGCATGTCCTGCTGCAGTGGGACGACGAAGGGAACGACCGGCAGGCGGCCCTGGACCTGTTCGACGCCTTCGGCACCAAAGAGAAGACGCTGCACGCGAATATGGGCGGGCACACCGGTGTCCCGCAGTTCGAGGGGGACACCACGGCCCGGTTCTTCACCCGGCATCTGAGCTGACCGCCGACCATCCCCGCCGTCAGGCCGGCCGCAGACGGTGGTGCATGAGAGCACCGATCGCCTCGCCCGCGGGCGGTACGGGATAGGCAGGAGACCCGCTCGTCCAGAACAGCCGATGCCCATCAACGGGCGCAAGGAGAGTGACAGGAACAGCAGAAGACTCAGACCGCAAGAGCAGCCGACCGACCACGCACTTCGGCCCGCGCCACGTAGGGCGGCGCGGGCCGAGGCGTCGTCGGTCCCTCCGTGCCTGTGGGAGGGCCGATCTTGTCGTCGATGACGATCTCGGGGATGGGAGCGCCGTCCAGAGTGCCCGGCTCGACACCTTCGATCACCTGGGCGATTCCCTCGTACACGCGTTCGGCGAGCGCCTGCTCCTCGGCGTCGGGCGCTTCTTTCGCCAGTACAGGGCATCCAGTACCTTCAGCAGCTTCGGCCCGGACAGTTCGGCCTTCGTCAGCGGCGCCGAGTCCGGCTCCAGCACGATGCGATAGGTCCACAAGAACACGATTCACGGTTCATATCGGTGGCGCCACCTGGGTTCGCAAGATCTGAACCGGTCGACCGGGCTGGGCTGTCGAACCGGCCCCGGCCAGGAGGCCCGGGCCTCGACGGCCCGCACGCGGAGTACAAGGGGAACCCGGTCCTGGCGAACCGCGGCCGGATGACGGCCAGCAGGATCAGCGTCGCGGTGGCCAAGGCCCTCCGCTCGGGTCCGTGCGACCAGCCCCAAAGTAGCTCTCGGTAACCGGCGACTTCACATAACGTCCGTACGCGACCATCGCCGGGCCGTCGTCATGACCGGGTGAACCGGCCCGCGACCTGCACTGGTTTCACAGACCCGATCGGATCCGAGGTGCCGCCGCGCGGGTGCCCGCCTTCCCCGCGATCTGACGTCTGAGCTACTGGTTCGCGCTGCGCAGAGGCATCTCGGCCATCTTCATGTTCTTCGCGGACAACTGACCCCGGCTTCGGCACCGCAGCCCCCCGGTTACGGACTAGTACAACCCAGCCGTGATCGCTGCGCCTGGCGGTATGTCTCGCGCACGAAACGTTACCGACTCAAGATCCTTCCCAGCGATAACGGGCTGTGACCCGGCTCGGCTTCGCGGTACAGCCGACGACCGTGCGCTACCTCGGGGTGTTCCCGGACGACCCGACCGATGTGCCGCCCGAAGTCGTCGACTACCTCGCCGAGCAACGGGGCATCGCGGACGCCTCGGTGCTGAAGGCGTACGGCGAACGGGAGAAAACCCGGCTTACCTTCGTTACACAGAGCTGTCTTTCCTCTGGTGACACGGACCCGAGTCCCGAGCCGTGTTGAGCTTCGGGGCGTTGGTCGCGCCGGGGGCGGGGATCTCAGGGGCCTGGTGTCGCGGGGCCGCCCGGGATGACTACGCCGGTTCGGCCGCACGGTGCCGGGCGGTGAGGACGACGATGCCGCCGATGACGGCCAGGCTCATCAGCACGGCGCCGAAGATGGTGGCCCCGGAGGTGAGGCCGACGGCGTCGCTGAGGTAGCCGGCGGCGACGGGCAGGGCACCTGCGGGCAGGTAACCGCCCACGTTCAGGGCCGCGTTGGCCTCGGCCAGACGTTGGGGCGGGACGCTGGAGTTGAGCAAGGACAGCCCGCCGAGCTGGCCCATGCCCTGGCCCGCGCCGGCCAGCAGGGCCGCGGCGATGAGCGCCGGGACGGACGCGGCGTGCACGGCGATGACCAGAGCCGCCATGCTGATGACGGTGCTGACGGCGCCCGCGGTGAGGATGACGCGCCGGCGCAGCCGCTGGACGGCGAACTGCACTCCGGTGGCGGCGAGGAACATCACGAACGCCATGGCGCCCGCGACGATGCGGCTGGTGGTGCCCAGCAGGCCGGACAGCAGCGAAGGTCCCAGCGACAGCACGAACGAGGTCGCGGTGATGCCCGGCGCGAACACGGCGATACCCAGGATGAGCTGCGGGCTGTTGCCGTGGGGGACGCGCGGCAGCCGTACCCATGCGCCCGTGCCGGGACCGGCCGGCCGCGGCACGGGCATGCGCAGCACGGCGAGCACGGCGGTGATCAGCAGCGTGGCCTCGACGACGAAGACGGTGACGGTCGGGCCCGGCAGCGTCTCGGACAGCAGACCGGACAGCAACGGTCCCAGACCCGCACCGAAGACCATGGAGCAGGAGGCGAGCAGCGCGGCGAGCCGCTTGCGGCGCGATCCGGCGACGTCGGTGACCGCCGCCATGCCGGCCGAGACGACGGCGCCGACGGCGATGCCGGTGAACAGGCGCGCCACGATCAGCGCGGCGACGGTATGGGCGATCGCGAAGATCGCACAGGCGGCGAGGGCGAGGACGAGCGTGGGCAGCAGCACGCGCTTGCGTCCCAGCCGGTCGGAGACGACGCCGGAGACGAGCAGGGAGCCGAGCAGCCCGACGATGTAGCAGGCGAAGATCAGGGTGAGCGTGCCCTTGGAGAAGCCGATGTCGCGCTGCCACAACACATACAGCGGCGTGGCCGCGTTGGACAGCATGAAGACGGCGGTGACCGGCCAGGCGGCCAGCCATACCCACCAGGTCGGCACGGGGCACGCGCCCGCCTGGACGCGGTCGGCCACCTCGGTTCGCCGCTGCCCGCCGATCGCTTCCCCACGCATGGTTCGACTCTCTGACACGGATGTCCTCCCTGCTTGACCTCATTACGAGTGGAGTCGAATAAGTACGAACGGAGTCGAACATAACACGCAGTACGATTAGAGTCGAACATAGGGATCGCATGATGAGGAGCCGCCCCGTGCCACCGACCATGGCCGCCCCGCCCGCCATCAAGGAGTTGCCGGAGCCGCCCGGCCTGCCAGAGCCGCTCCCTGAACCGGCGGCAGAGGATCTGCGCCTGGAGACGATCCTGGGGGCACTGAGCGATCCGCTGCGCCTGCGAATCGTTCAGAAACTCCTGCTGGAGCGCGAGCGGTTCGATCACCCGTGCGGCTGGTTCGGGATCGACCGCCCTAAGTCGTCGCTCACCCACCACTTCAAGGCCCTGCGCGAGGCCGGCGTCATCAGGCAGCGCCAGTACGGCCTGGAGCGCCGCAGCCACGTGCGCCGCACCGATCTCGATGCCCGCTTTCCTGGCCTACTGGAACTCGTCGCGGCCTGGACACCGGACGCACCCTGACTGGCGCCGGTTTCGCAGTCGCCCCGGGCAGCCGCGTTACGGCGCCATCGTCCCCAGCACTTCGCTTTCAGATAGGCGACGACGCTGTCGTGAAAGCGCCAGATACGGCGGCTGGCCGACGTCTGCACCGACGGGCCGATAGCAGGTGCCCGCCCCCGGGAGACGGACAGCACGGGGGCGATCTGGGGAGACGCTGCTGGCGACCGCGGTCTACCTGACGACCCGCGCGGTCGATGACGCCTTGGACCTGCTCGAAGTGCTAATCGCGACGAAGCTGCTGGCCCGCGCGGAGCGGGAGACGGCAAAGGAGAAGCTGAAGAGCCTGCCGCGGGTGGAGCGGGCGTCGGCGAAGCTGGCCGCCGCCTTTCGTGTTCGACACCACGTTCGAGCAGGTCGACACCGACACCGGGGAGGTCACCCCGCCCGAGGTGGAGACGCTGGACGCGATGTGGGAGCGGATCGAGCAGGTGGTGCCGCGGCACGAACTGGCCGCCGCGATCGCCGCACTGTTCGAGCTGACCCCGCCGCTCGACTCCGACGCTGCCGCGACCACCGGCCCGGAGTAGACCACCCTCATGTACGCCGACCCCCAGTGCGGGCAGACCGCCCCGCGCTTGCTCGGCAGCCGACGGCCGAGCTCGGCCTCCTCCCGGACCCGCCGCTGTTCCTCCTGCTCGGCGAGGTGGCGTTCCCACACCTCGGCCGCCTCGGCCGGCAGTGTGAGGTCCGGGTTGATCTGGCCATCGCTCATGTCTCTGACCTCCGGTTGGCCAGTTCCCTCCGGACGTGTGGGCGGGCGGCTGTCTCATTTGAAGTGGCCCGGCGACCGGGTCGAGTGCGGTCAGGCGAAGGGTCCGGTGCCACGGGGATGCCGATCGGGAAGGATGAGTCAGCGGCCCCCTCCTGCCCGATCCATCATCGAGCCGATCGTCATGGTCATGCGGCGGCGGCCGGCCAGCCGTCCCGCGTGTGCCATCAGCCGGTTCCTCGTGCCCGTGATCACGCTGGGTGGCGGGGTGCGCCGGTCGAGGGCCTTCAGGGCGATCGCGACGACCTCGTCGGGTCGCATCCGGCTGGTGCCGCCGTCGGCCTGGGCGCCGGCGACGTCGAAGAACTCGGTCTCGGTAGCGCCCGGCGACAGCGCCATCACGCGCAGCCCGGTGCCGCGCGACTCGTACCAGAGTGCCTCGGTGAAGCTAAGCACGAACGCCTTGGTCGCGCCGTAGACGGCCATGGTCGGGATGGCCTGGTAGGCCGCCATGCTCGCGACGTTGACGAGCACGCCGCCGCCGCGGGCGCGCAGCCGCTCGATGAAGACGCGGCTGAGGTCGACGAGGCTGGTGACGTTGACGGCGATCTCCGCCTCCAGCCGCTGCGGGTCCTCCTGGTGGAACGCCGTGTTGGTGGCGAAGCCGGCGTTGTTGATCAGGCTGGTGACAGTGAGGCCGCGCTCGGTGAGCGCGGCGTCGAGTGCCGCCGCGACGCCGGGGGCGGCTAGGTCCATGGCGATCGGGGTCGCGATGATCCCGTACGCCGTCGCGAGCTCGTCCGCGAGGCGCTCCAGTCGTCCCAGTCGGCGGGCGACGAGCACGACGTCGGAACCCCGTGCGGCGAGCTGCCGGGCGAACTCGGCGCCGATTCCCGCGCTGGCGCCGGTGATGAGGGTGGTCTGGCCGTGGTAGTCCACGGGTGTCATGGCTCCTCCAGGGGTCCGGTTCGGGACGACGGTGGCACCGTAAGCCTTTCTGGCACTGAGTGTCAATCGGTCACTGAGGTGCTAGAATGGCGCCATGTCGGCCACTCCTGACCAGAAGCTCTGGGCCCGTACCCGCCAGGCCGTCCACGCAGAGGTCGCCCGGACCGCGATGGGCCTGTTCCTGGAACGCGGTTTCGAGGCGACGACGATCGACGACATCGCCGCGGCGGCAGGCATCTCCCGGCGCTCCTTCTTCCGCTACTTCGGCACGAAGGAGGACATCGTGCTCGGCGACCTCGCCGCCCAGGGCGAGCTGATCCGCAAGGAACTGGAGGCCAGGCCCGCCACCGAGGACGCGTGGACCGCGCTGCTCAACGCATTGCGCCACGCGCCACGGCCCGGCCAGGACGACGCGACCACGTTGAAGATCTCGAAGATGCTCTACGGCACCCCGTCCCTGCGCGCCCGCAGCCTCGAGAAACACCTCCAATGGCAGGCACTGCTCACCCCGGACATCCGCCGCCGCCTCGGCGTCGCCCCGGACGACGAGCACGACCTGCGCGCCGACGCGATCGTCGCCTGCGTGCTCACCTGCCTGGACGTCGCCGGCGAGGCCTGGACCCGCAGCGACGGCACTACGCCACTGGACGACCTGGTCCTCGCGGCGGTCGCGGCGGTACGGGGAAGCGCGGCTGCCTACTGAAGCGCGCCATCATCTCGCAGCCGGGGTTCGGCGGGAGGGGAATAGTCGGTGCAGTGTCGCCGATCTCACCCCGGCTCGACACATCGGGTATGCGCGGGTGTCGACCGGCGGGCAGAAACTTGAGCGGCAGATCGACGCGCTGACCGCGGCCGGGTGCCGGCGGATCTTCGCCGACAAGAAGTCGGGCAAGAACGCGCTACGGCAGCGCGAGATCGGGTTCACCAGCCTGCATGAGAACCTCGACACCACCACGCCTGGCGGGCGGCTGGTCTTCCACGTCTTCGCCGCGCCGGCGGAGTGGCCTTCGGGGAGGCTGGGTGCAGGAATCAGCGGCTCTTCGGGTGCCTCTTCAGGGCCACGGTTTGGGTGGGATCGCGCGCGTCGGCTCTGGAGGCGGGAGAGGGCTTCTGATGGTCGAGGGAGTGCTTACGTCACTCGCCCAGCGCTCGTGAGGCCGCGCGCGCCTTCCTCGGCGACCCCGCCGCACTCGAACCGGTCTCCCACGCCTGGTCGCCTGCACCACCGTCGGCAACGTCGTGGTCGTCGACGTCCGGCAGGGGTATGAGCAGGCCCATCGCCCTCCTCGGGGTTGACGCCGAAAAGTGTGAGTGGTTTATTACTTACATGCCGAACGAGAGTAGCCAGCGGACACTGTCGACCGCCGAGGAACGTCGTGCGACGGTCATGCGGACCGCGATCGCGGCGTTCGCGGCGCGCGGGTTCTACGGGACGACGACCACCGAGGTCGCCAAGCACGCCGGGATCTCGCAGGCGTACCTCTACCGGCTGTTCCCCGACAAGGAGGCGCTGTTCGTCGCCGTCGTGGACTACTGCGCGCTACGGATCCGCGAGTGCCTCGCCGAAGGCGCGGCGCGGACGGAGAGCGGCGACCCGCGTGCGGTGCTGGCCGCGATGGCCGACTCGTACGCACAGCTGATCTCCGACCGAAGCCTGCTCATGGTGCTGATGCAGGCCAACTGCGCCGCGAGCGAGCCGGCGATCCGTGACGCGGTCCAGGCCTGCTACGCCAGGCAGGTGGAGTACGTGCGGGCGGTCTCCGGCGCGCCGGAGGAGCAGATCCAGCAGTTCTTCGCCCGCGGGTTCCTGTGCAACGCGGTCGTCGCGATGGGCGCGACGGACGTGGAGGCCCCGTGGGCGCACACACTGACACTCGACCTGCTCCACTATCCGTCTCACGGCGGATGACGCCCGGCCGTCCCGCACCAGCGGGGGACGGCCGGGCGGCGGCCGCTCGCCGGAGCGGCTTTTCTTTTGACCCAAGAGTGAGTGATCGACCACTCATAGGAGGCTCGTGATGGACATCCGCAACCCTGTGGCACGACTCCCCGCTGCGCGCGCCGGCGCCGTCCCGCTCGCCGTCCTGGCCACGGCGCAGTTCCTCGTCGTGCTGGACACCTCGATCGTGAACGTCGCACTGGCCTCGATCCGCTCCGGCCTCGGCATGTCGTCCGCCGCCCTCTCCTGGGTCGTGGACGCGTATCTGCTGGCGTTCGGCACGCTCCTGCTGCCCAGCGGGCGGGCGGCCGACCGGTTCGGCCGGCGTCGGGTCCTGCTCACCGGCCTCGCGGTCTTCGCTCTCGCCTCGCTGGCCGCCGGCCTCGCCCCGTCGGCCGCCGCCCTCATCGCCGCGCGGGCGGCGCAGGGCGTCGGTGCGGCGCTCCTCGCCCCCGCCGCCCTCTCCCTGGTGCTCGTCCTGTATCCGGAGGGCCCGGCCCGGAGCACCGCCCTCGGCGTCTGGGGCGCGGTCTCGGGGGCAGGCGGTGCCGCCGGCGTCTTGCTCGGCGGCGTGCTTACGCAGACGTTCGGCTGGCCGGCGGTCTTTCTCGCCACTGTGCCCGTGGCCGTCGCCCTGCTGGTCGCCGTGCCACGGCTGATCCCACCGGACGCCGCCCGCTCCGCCCGGGCCCGGAGCGACCTGCCCGGAACGCTCACCGTGACCGCCGCCCTCGTCACGCTGACGTACGGCCTTTCCACGGGCGGCCGGACCGGTTGGACCAGCCCGGTGATCGTCGGCACGCTCACCGCCGCGCCGGTGCTGCTCGGGGCCTTCTGGTGGATCGAGCACCGCTCGCCCGATCCCCTCCTCCCACCGCGGCTCCTGCGCGCGGTCGGCACGCCGCTCCTGGTGATGCTCCTGCTGGGCGCCGCGTGGGTCGGCCTCTTCTACCACCTTCCCCTCTACCAGCAGCAGGTCCTCGGCTACGGGCCGCTCACGGCCGGGCTGGCCCAGCTGCCGCTGGCCGCCGCCATCACGCTCGCCTCCGCGCTGGCCCCGCGACCGGCCCGGCGGTACGGATCCAGGGCGACGCTCGTCACCGCCCTCGTGCTCTTGGCCGGTGGGCTGGCCTGGCTCTCACGGGCCGGTACCGGCGCGGAGTTTCTGACCGGGATCCTCGGGCCTTCGGTGCTGATCGGCGCCGGGCTCGGCGGAGCCTTCGTGCAGCTGACCGCCGCCGCCACCCGCGGGGTCACCGGCAGGGACGCCGGGCTGGCGGGTGGTCTGGTCAACACGACCCGTCAGGTCGGCGGCGCCCTGGGGCTGGCCGTCCTCACCGCCGTCGCCACCGCCCGTACGGACCGGCTCGCCGCACACGCGTCCGCCCGGCAAGCCCTCGTCGCCGGGCACCGCGCGGCCTTCCTCGCCGCGGCACTCCTCGCCGCGCTGGCCGCCCTCCTCGCCCGGACCACCGTCCCCCGCGGGCCGGCAGAAAACTGACCGAACCTCACGAAAGAAGGAAACGACATGTCCATCGAGCTCTCAAAGCCGTACCTCACCGGCCACTACACGCCCGTCGCCGACGAGCACACCGCGACCGCACTGCGGGTGCGGGGGACCCTGCCGCCGGAACTGACCGGCCGCTACTTCCGCAACGGTCACAACCCCAAGCCCGGCGTCACCCCGACGCACTGGTTCCGCGGCAGCGGGATGATCCACGGCCTGCGGCTGCGCGGCGGGCGGGCCGAGTGGTACCGGAACCGCTGGGTGCGCACCCCGGCGTTCGAGCGCGACGCGCCACTCATCCGCGAGGACGGCTCGGTCGACCTGACCGCCAGCGTCGCCGGGACGCACATCATCGAGCACGCAGGCCGGCTCCTGGCCCTCCAAGAGGCGAACCTGCCGTTCGAGGTGACGCCCGAGCTCGACACCGTGGGCGCGTACGACTTCGGCGGCAGACTGACCACGGCGATGACCGCGCACCCGAAGCAGGACCCGGCAACGGGCGAGCTGCACTTCTTCGCCTACTCGCCGTTCCCGCCACACCTCGTCTACTACGTCGCGTCCGCCGACGGCGAGCTGATCCGCTCACAGGTCGTCGAGGGCGCCGGGCCGTCTCTGATGCACGACTTCGCCATCACCGAGAACCACGTCGTCTGGCTCGACCTGTCGGTCGTGTTCGACCCTGCCGAGCACTCCGGCATCCCGTACCGCTGGAGCGACGCTTACGCCCCGCGGATCGGCGTGCTGCCGCGCACCGGCCCTGCCCGTACGACCTGGTACGACGTCGGGCCCGGCGCGCTACTACACGTCGCCAACGCATCGGAGGACGCCGCAGGGCGCATCACGCTCGACGGCCCCCGCTACGACCGCGCGGCCTGGGAGACCAGTTGGAAGTGGTGGGTCGGCGCCTCAGGCCACCCCGCACCACCGGTGAGCGGCGCAGTCGGCACCCGCTGGACCCTCGACCCGGCGACCGGGAAGGCGTCGGAGGAGACCATCGACGACCTGGCCACCGAGTTCCCCACCATCAACGACGACCGGCTCGGCCGCGCCAACCGGTACGGCTACGCGGTGGCATTCCCCGGCGCGGGCCTGGAGGAGTACGCGCTGGTCAAGTACGACTACGTGACCGGGGCGCGGCAGCTCATGCCGGTCGGCCGGGGCGTACTGCCCGGCGAGGCGGTGTTCGTGCCGGCCGATGGCGGCACCGCCGAGGACCACGGCTACCTGCTGACCGTCACCAGCGACCTGGACCGCGACGCCTCCGAACTCCTCGTCATCGATGCGACCGACCTGACCCGCGACCCGATCGCGGTCGTCGAGCTACCCCGCCGGGTCCCCGGCGGTATCCACGGCTCCTGGATCCCCGACACCGACCTCCACTGACCCGCCCATCGTCCCCGGGCCGCTCCCATCGGGCCGCCCGCCCCGCCGAAGATCCCGACTGGCGCGACAACCCCACCCGCTGACGAGGGCGATCCGTTGTTCGAGGCGGGGCGTTGGGAATCGATCGGTTCTTCGATACCCCCGGTGCAGGACACCTGACGAGAGCCCGACGCACCGCAAGGTACCGATCGCCTGGGCCGTAAGCGGGAAATCTCGGCCGGATATGACCACGGCCCCGGTGAGCACTGATACCGGCGGCGACGACGAGGGCGACGATGAACGACCGTGACTTTCTGGCCGAGCGATTCGAAGAGCACCGCACTCATCTCAAGGCGGTGGCCTACCGGATGCTCGGCTCCCTGGCCGAGGCCGACGACGCCGTCCAGGAAGCCTGGCTCCGGCTCTGCCTCTGCCCGCTCCGAGGCCGACGAGATCGGCGACCTCGGCGGCTGGCTGACCCCGCCCGAACGGCTGGCCTTCGCCCGCAGCGGCGGGGATCGAGTCGGCCGGGCGGAGAAGCTCCCTACTCCGGCTGATCGGCACACTCCGCCGCGACGCCGTCGGCGTCCTCACCGCAGCGCGCTTCGATGCGGTCGACCACCTGCCGGCTCCACACGCGGATGGCCGCGGCCTGATCGGGCGTGAGCGTTTCGAAGAAGTAGCGGCGAATGTTGTCCGCATGCCCCAGGATGGCGTTCTCCACGGCGCTGCGGCCCTTGGCGGTCAGTCCGATCCCGATCCGGCGGCCGGATCGGTTCTCGGTCCGATGAACGAGGTCGCGGTTCTCCATTCGCGTCAGCTGGTGCGCCACGCGACTCTTGTCCCAGGCGAGTGACTCGGCGAGCTCGCCCACGCGCATCCGGCCCTCGGCCGCTCGGTGAAGCGTCACGAGCACGCTGAACTCGGTCTTGGAGATACCGAAGTCGCGCTGCAGATCGCGGTCCAGCTCACGGGCCAGGAGGCGCTGCGCCTGCATCCAGCTGTTCCAAAGCTCCCACTGCTCGGGTTCCAGTGTGCGGGGCTTCGCCATGGCACGATCATAATGCCCCGGAGTTGACGCGACAACTTCGCCTGCCTAGAGTTGTCACGTCAACTCAGGGCGTGTCCCGCGTGGCCTCTCGTCATGACGTGCCGCGCATGCCGCCCAACGACGGCAATGCGGTGAGGAGCGGGAATGAACCACACGGTGGCGGTCATCGGCGGAGGGTACGGAGGGTCGCTCGTCGCCAAGGAGCTGGACTCCGACGCGGACGTCACGCTCATCGACCCCCGGGAGGCCTTCGTCAATGCGGCCGCGTCACTGCGGGCACTGACACGACCGGACTGGGCGCCCAACGCGTTCTTCTCGTTCGCGACGCTGCTCCAACGCGGACGGGTGATCCGCGACAGAGCCGTCTCAGTGGACCCGAAGGGCGTCACGCTGGCCTCGGGCGAGCGGGTCGAGGCCGATTATCTGGTTCTGGCCACCGGTTCCGGCTACACGTATCCGGCCAAACCGAACCATGCGTCGACGAGCATCGCCCAGCAACTGGACGATCTGCGCGAGACCCACAGGGAGCTGACCGCCACCGACCGCGTGCTGATCCTCGGCGCAGGCCCGGTCGGCCTGGAGCTCGCCGGCGAGATCAAGGACGTCTGGCCGGACAAGCACGTGGTCATCCTCGACAGGGCCGATCAGTTGCTCCCCGGCTTCCTTCCCGAGGTACGAGACGGGCTGCGCCACCAACTGGACGAGCTCGGCGTCGACGTGCGGCCGGGTACCGGTCTGACCGCGTTGCCGACGGTCGAGGCCGGTCGGGCCGGCCGCTTCGCGGTCACCACCGACAAGGGTGAGCAGATCGTGGCGGACATCTGGTTCCAAGCCTTCGGAGTCGAGATCAACACCGGCTACCTGGCCGACGGACACCTCTCGCCGCTGACCGAGCAGAGGACGGTCCCGGTCACCGAGCGACTGAACGTCCAGGGCTACGAACACATCTACGCGATCGGGGACATCGCCGCTCTCCCCGACCCCAAGATGGCCTCCTACGCGATGGCCCATGCCGACATCGTGGTGAAGAACATCAAAGCGCAGCTCGCCGGCGACCAGCCGAACGCCGTTCACACACCGACGCCCGAGCGGCGGATCCTGCTTCCGCTGGGGACGCGCGCGGGCATCGGCCAGCTCCCCACGCCGGACGGTGTCGCCGCGGCCACGGCGGAGACGGTCTACCAGCGCAAGGGCGCCGACCTGTTCACCGCGCGGTTCGCCGCCCGGTTCGGCCGCGCCTGACCGGTCCGTCGCCTCAACCTGCGGCGCCGGTGTGTTCGAGGATGAGTTCGGCGATGCGGTGAGGCAGCCCGGGAGAGAAGAACCCGTGCCCCATGCCGGGGATGACCCGCAGCCGTGCCCCGGGGATCCTCGCGGCGACGGCCTCGCCGTGGGCCGGTGGGCGGAGCGGGTCCGCCGCGCCGTGGATGACGAGCGTCGGTGCCGTGATGCCGGACAGGGGCACGAGCCGGTCCTCTGTCATCCGTTTGGCGGCCAGGTCATGGTTGGCGGCGGTGGTCTGGTCGGGGTCGCGTTCGTAGGAGAGCTCGACGTTGCGCCGCGCGGCGTCCTCGTCGAAGGCGAGGACGCCGCCGTTCAGTATCCGCCACGTCTCCAGGGCCGCCGCGATGTGCTCCTCGGGCGTCGAGGGCGGTGACCCGGCGAGGCGGGCGAGGTGCGCCAGTACGGCCGGCGCCGGAGGCGGAAGGTCGTCAGGGTCGGGTGACCGTCCGGACATGGCGCGCACCCACGCGTCCCTGGCGTCGTGGCCCATCGGGCCGGTCATGATGGCGGTGAGGGTCGTGACGCGCTCAGGGCGGTGCACCGCCAGCCACTGGGCGATCGCCCCGCCGAGCGAGGCGCCGACGACGTGGGCGGCGGTGACGCCGTGTCCGTCGAGCACGGCCGTGGCGTCGGCGGCCATGTCCGCGAGCGTGTACGGGTGGCTGGTGAAGTCCGCGTGCGTCGAGTGGCCCGTGTCACGGTGGTCGAACCGGATGACCTGCCGTCCGCCCTTCACCAGACCTTCCACCAGTTCGTCGGGCCATCCGATCCCCTGCGCGGAGGTGCCCATGATGAGCAGCACGACGGGATCGTCGCCGTTGCCGAAGCGCTCGGTCCACAGGCGAATGTCCGCCGACGCGACGAATTTCTCCTCGACCAATTCCATGAGGACGAATATAGCGCGGCAACGCCATTCAATGCGGAATCAACATAATGGCGAAAATGTGCTATAATTGCTCCAGCGCTCCTCCGCGGAACGCCCCATTCCGGCCCCGTCACCCCCGAGACGGGCGGACGGCGGTGCCGAGGATCTGCGGGGCCACGGGGAAGGGGATGCCGGTCTCCCGAGGGCCGAGCCGGTCGAGTCGTTCGATCACGAAACCGGCGCGTTCGATCGTGGCGGCGGTGTCGCGTCCGAGGTGGCAGCCGCCGCTCAGCCGCGGCCACAGGACGGCGTCGAGGGCATGTTGTACGCGCCGCCGGGCCGGAGACTCGGCCTGTACGTGTTCGAGGAACCGCAATCGTCCGCCGGGCCGGAGCACCCGGAGGATCTCGGCCAGGGCGGCGTTCGGGTCGGGCACGGTGCACAGCACCAGGCAGGCCACGGCCGCGTCGCAGGAGGCGTCGGCGGCCGGGAGACGGTCGGCGGATCCGTCGGTGACCTCGATCGGCACGGGCGTTCGGGCGGCGGCCGCCTCGGACAGGCGCCGTAGGTACGGTTCGGGTTCGACGGCCAGCACGGCCTCGATCTGGTGCGGGTAGTGGGCGAAGTTCGACCCGGTGCCCGCACCGATCTCGACGACCCGCCCGGACAGGCCGTCCAGCAGGGCGTGGCGGTGCGGGCCCAGACCCCGGTCCATCAGCGGGCAGACGCGGGCGAACAGCGGATGCCGGCGTCGAGCGCTCGCGCGCCCCATGGTGGGTGTCCTCCTTCCTCACCGTATTGAATAACGGGTCAGGGGCGCAGGAGGGTCTTGATGGCGCGGCGCTCGTCCATGGCCTTGTAGCCCTGGGCGGCCTCCTCCAGCGGGAGTTCGAGGTCGAAGACCCGGCCCGGATTGATCTTGCGGTCCCAGATCAGCCGGATCAACTCGGGCAGGAAACGGCGCACGGGCGCGGGACCGCCGTGCAGGTGCACCCCGGAGAAGAACAGCTCCTCGCCGGGGAGCCGGACGTCGTGGCTGACACCGACGTAGCCCACATGCCCGCCCGGACGGGTGGCGCGGATGGCCTGCATCATCGACTCCTGGGTGCCGACCGCCTCGATCACGCTGTGCGCGCCCAGTCCGCCGTTCAGCTCCTTGAGCTCGGCCACGCCCTCGTCGCCGCGCTCGGTGATCACGTCGGTGGCGCCGAACTCGGTCGCGAGCTTCTGCCGGTCGGCGTGCCGGCTGAAGATGACGATCCGCTCGGCCCCCAACTGCCGGGCGGCCAGCACTCCCAGCAGGCCGACCGCGCCGTCGCCGACGACCGCCACCGTCTTGCCCGGCCCGGCCTCGGCCGCCACGGCGGCGAACCAGCCGGTGCCCAGCACATCGGAGGCGGTCAGCAGCGAGGGGATCACGTCCGCGTCGGGCATGCCGGGGGTGGCGACCAGGGTCCCGTCGGCCAGCGGGATGCGGGCCCTCTGCGCCTGAGTGCCCCCGACCAGTTCGGCGTGCACACAGCGGGACTGATATCCGGCCCGGCAGATCTCGCAGGTGTTGTCGGAGGCGAAGAACGACCCGACCACGAAGTCACCGATCTTGACGTTCTCGACCTGGTCGCCGACCTGCTCGACCACCCCGACGTACTCATGGCCCATCGGCTGGTCATGGAACTCGTCGACGCCGCGGTAGGGCCACAGGTCCGACCCGCACACACACGCCGCCGCCACCTTGATGATCGCATCGGTCGGCTCGATGATCCGTGGGTCCTCGCGGTCCTGCACCCGTACGTCACCCGGCCCGTGCATCACCACACCACGCATTACTTTCACTTCCTCGGATTCGTGTGTCGAGGTACTGCGATCACATGCGGAGGTCGCGGCACGCAGACGCCGACTCGGCGAGCCCTCGTCCCGCGCGCAGTGATCCTGGCTCCTTGAGTGGCCACTACCCATCGAAGACGTTGGTCAGCGCAGAAAGAAGGCACTGCTGGAAGGTGTACTGGCAGGGCACCCCCATCCCGCGCAGACGCGGGGCACGACCGAACCGGCTCCCGCAAGCCGATTCCGACGTCAAGGAGCATCGCCAGAGCGGTGCTGGACGGCCGGGCTCAGACCAGCGCGGCGACGGCGGTGTCCACGTCGGCTTCCGTCGTGTAGAGGTGGAAGGCGAGGCGAGCCGCGCCGTTGCGGACGGATGCGCGGATGCCGGCCGCCGCGAGCCGCTCGGCCGCGCCCGGGCGGGTGACGCTGACGATCGCGCTGTCGCCGGGCGGCAGGCCGAGGCCGGTACGGAACCGGTTGGCCAGCCGTACGTCGTGGTCGTGGATCGGACCGATGCCGATCTCCAGGAGCAGCTCCAGCGTCGGGGCGGCCGCGACGTAGGAGAACCACGGGACGGCGATGTCGAATCGCCGGGCGTCCTTCGCCAGCCGCAGCGGCGGGCCGTAGGATGCGTCGCCGTCACCGGCGTACCAGTTGGCGGCGATCGGCCGGATGCGGTCGCGTACGGCCGGGCTCACGTAGCAGAAGGCGGTGCCGCGCGGGCACATCAGCCACTTGTACGCCGAGACGGCGAGGACGTCGAAGGGCGTCGCGTCGACCGGCGTCCAGCCGACCGCCTGAGTGGCGTCGGCGACGACGAGCGCGCCGTGCGCCCGCGCCGCCGTGACGACCTCCTCCGCGGCGGCGACCTCACCCGTCGCGGACTGGACCAGGCTGAAGGCGACGGCGTCCGTGCGCTCGTCGATCGCCGCGGGCAGGTCAGCGGGCGGCACCGTGCGCACGTCGAAATCGTGCACGAGCCACGGGAACAGGTTCGACGTCTGCTCGATGTCCGGGACGACGACGCGCGAGCCGGGTGGCAGTGAGGCCGCGACCGGGGCCAGCACCTGCGCGGCGGAGGCCCCCACGGCCACGTCGTCGGCCGGGACGCCGACCAGACGCGCGAACGCGCCGCGCGCGCGATCGGTGGACCGGTCCCACTTGTCCCAGCCGTTGGCTCCGCGACGCCACTCGGCCAGCGCGCTCTGCAGCGCCTCGAACGCCGGCGCCGGCGGGATGCCGTAGCTCGCGGTGTTCAGCCATCCCGGCTCCGGGTCCCACAGGCGTACCGCTTCGTCAAGATTCATCCTGGTGAGCCTAGGGGCTCGGACGGTGCCGCCCGCGTCCGAGTACCGGCCGACCGCACTCGGACGCGCAACCGGGCGGCTTACCAGGGAAGAGGGCCCTCGATGTCGAAGTAGCCGCCGGTCGGGCCGTCGGGGCCCACCTGCGCCATGCGCACGATGATCTCGGCGCCCTCCTCGACGGTCTGGATGCCCGTGTGAGCGTTCAGGTCGGTGGCGGTGTAACCGGGCTCGACCGCGTTGATCCGCATCTGCGGGAACGCCTTGGCGTACTGCACGGTGACCATGTTGACCGCGGTCTTCGAGGCCGGGTAGGCGATTCCCGGGTAGCCGTACACCGGGGTGCCCTCGGCCGTCGCCCTGGCGAGGGAGGCCAGGCCACTGCTGACGTTGACCACGACCGGTGCCGCGGACCGCTGCAGCAGCGGCAGGAAGGCGTGGGTGACGCGTACGAGACCGAAGAGGTTCGTCTCGAACATCTCCCTCATCAGGTCCGCGGTCGTCTCGGCGGCGCCGACCACTCCCCCGTCCGGCGTCCGCCCTTCGATGCCGGCGTTGTTGACCAGCACGTCCAGGCCGCCGTCGGCCTCGATCGTCTTGACCGCGGCGGCGACGGACGCGTCGTCGGTGACGTCGAGGAGGACCATCCGCGCGCCCAGCCGCTCGGCGGCCCGGCGGCCGCGTTCGGCGTCCCGGCTGCCGATGTAGACGGTGTGACCCGCGGCGATGAGCCGACGGGCGGTCTCGAAACCGAGGCCCTTGTTCGCCCCGGTGATCAGTGTTGTCGTCATGGCTCCAGGTTGCCGCCGCGGGGCGGCGGCACCCAGTCGTCCCGTCTTCCTGGGACTACCGGTACCAGGCAGTTCGCCGGCCCGCCGTGCAGACTGATGGGTGTGGCGACGACAGAGTTCGGACGGACGGTACACCGCTGGCGCGACCGCGTGTCGCCCGAGGCCGCCGGATTGCCCACCGGCGGGCAGCGGCGCGCGCCCGGCCTCCGCCGCGAGGAACTGGCGCTGCTGGCCGGGATCTCCGTCGACTACATCACCCGCCTCGAGCAGGGCCGTGCGTCGAACCCGTCCCCGCAGGTCGTCGAGGCGCTGGCCCGGGCCCTGCGGCTGTCGAGCGGCGAGCGGGCCCACCTGTTCGACCTGGCCGGACTGGTGCCGCCGGGGCCGGACACGGTCCCCGCGTACATCACTCCGAGCGTCCAGCGGCTGCTGGACCGGCTGACCGGGACGCCCGTGGCGGTGTACGACGCGTCCTGGACGCTGCTCATCGCGAACCCGCCGTACGCGGCGCTGATGGGCGACCCGTCCGGTTGGCGGGGCAACGAGCGTAACGGCGTGTGGCGGAACTTCCTGGGCTATGAGAACCGGGTCCGGCAGACGCCGGAGTCCCGGGGCGCGCTGCAAGCGGCTCTGGTCGCCGACCTGCGCGCGACCGTCGGGCGTTATCCGGCCGACCAGCGGCTGCGGCGGCTGGTGGCGGAGCTCCAGGCGCGCAGTGACCGGTTCGCCGAGCTGTGGGACTCCGGTGTCGTCCGCCGCCACGAGGCCGCGCGCAAGACCATCGATCATCCGCAGGTGGGCGCCCTGACACTGGACTGCGACGTGGTGACCGTGGCGGGCAGCGACCTGCACATCATGATCTACACGGCCGAGCCCGGCACCGAGGACGCCGAACGCCTGGAGCTGCTGACCGTCCTCGGCACCCAGTCGCTCCTCGGGTGACGCCCCTGTCCCTGCCGGTCCGCCGGGGGCCGGCCGCGGACGGGCGGTTCTGCGCCCGCGGCCCGGGCTGGGTGAACGTGGCGGTCAGATGCCGCAGAGTTCGGCGAAGCGCCGCGCGCCGATGTTGCCCCCGGAGATGATCACGCCGACGCGGGGCGGCGGGGTGATGCGGCCGCTCAGCAGCGCGGCCAGCGGGCCGGCGCCGCTCGGCTCGATGACGATCTTCAGGCGTTCGAACGCGAACCGCATGGCCTCACGGATCTCATCGTCGGTCACCAGCGCGATCCCGTCGACCAGATGCCGGTTGATGGAGAAGGTCAGCTCGCCCGGGATGTCCGCGGCCTGACCGTCGGCGATGGTGCGGGGCACGGGGATGGACACGCGCCGCCCCGCCTCGAGGGAGCGCTTGGTGTCGTCGCCCGCCTCCGGCTCCACGCCGATCACGCGGATCGCCGGGGTGAGGCCCTTGGCGGCGGTGGCGCTGCCGGCGATGAGTCCTCCGCCGCCGACCGGGACCACCAGGGCGTCGAGGTCGCCGACCTCGTCAAGGAGCTCGAGTGCCGCGGTGCCCTGCCCCGCGATGACGTGCGGATGCTCGTACGGCGGGATGAGCGCCAGGCCGCGGTCGGCCGCCAGCGCCTCGCCGATGGCGACCCGGTCGCCGGTGTAGCGGTCGTAGGTGACGATCTCCGCGCCGTAACCGGCGGTGGCGTCCATCTTGGACGTCGGGGTGTCCTCGGGCATGAGGATCACCGCGGTCGTGCCGAGTTCACGGGCGGCGAGGGCGACGGCCTGGGCGTGGTTGCCCGAGGAGTACGCGGCGACGCCCTTGGCCAGCTGCTCCGGCGCGAGCCGGGAGGCGGCGTTGTAGGCGCCGCGGAACTTGAACGCGCCGATCCGCTGCAGATTCTCGCACTTGAGAAAGACCTCGGCGCCGACGAGCGCGTCGAGGGTGCGCGAGCGCAGCACCGGGGTGCGGTGCGCGACGCCCTCGATGCGCGCGGCGGCGGAACGGACGTCTTCGAGGGTCACCGGGAGTGTGGCGGTCATACTCCGTCTTCCTGCGAGGTCTTCTGCGGTGCGGTGGACGTATGGTCCTGCCTCAGTGGATCGGGAGGACTCCCCGTTCATCGGCGGGACGCGGACCGAAGATACGCCGGTCGGCCTCGGCGATGCGGACGTCGTTGATGCTGGCCTCGCGACGGCTCATCAGGCCTTCGGGGGTGAACTCCCACAGCTCGTTGCCGTAGCTGCGCCACCACTGGCCGGTCGCGTCGTGGCACTCGTACTGGAAGCGCACCGCGATCCGGTTGCCGTGGAAGCTCCACAGCTCCTTGCGGAGGGCATAGTCGAGTTCCCGGTCCCACTTCTCGCGCAGGAACGCGATGATCTCGTCCCGGCCGGTGATCAACCGGTCGCGGTTCCGCCAGACCGAGTCCTCGGTGTAGGCGAGCGCCACCCGCTCGGGATCGCGCGTGTTCCACGCGTCCTCGGCGGCCTGGACCTTCTCCGGCGCGGTCTCCGGCGTGAACGGCGGGAAGGGCGGTCGTCCGGTCACGGCGGTCTCCTCGGTCCGATCTCTCCTAACGCTTGAATCGTAGCAATCCCGTTAGGAGCGCTCGCGGTGACCGGCCGGGCCCTGCCCTCGGGAAAAGCGGTTGCCGGGCGTGCCGGGCGCGGGGCACGATCCGGACATGACCACGACCAGTGCCGTACTGCCGCCGCCCGTCGCCGTCCGTCCGGCGCGGTTCCAGCGGCAGCCGGGGCGACCACGGAGGCCGATCACCGTACGGCCGTGATCGCCGCGCTGGTCGCGGGGCTGCTCGCCGGCTACGGCATCGCGGTCCCCGTCGGAGCGGTCGCGGCGTACCTCATCGCGCTGACGACACGGACGTCCCTGACGACCGGCGCGTGCGCCGCGCTGGGCGTGGCCACCGCCGACGGCCTGTACGCGCTGGTCGCGACGGTGGGCGGCTCCGCGGTCGCGGCCGTGATCCGGCCCGTTCTGGTGCCGCTGCGCTGGTGCTCGGCCGTCGTGCTGATCGTGCTGGCCGTCCGGGGGCTGGCCGGGGCGCTGGCCCGTTACCGCGAGCGCCTGACGCCCACCCGGGCCGGGGAGGCGCCGATCGGCCCGGGACGGGCCTACCTGGGGTTGCTGGGGATCACGCTGCTGAATCCCACCACCGTCGTCTACTTCGCCGCGCTGGTGCTGGGCGGCCACGGAGAGGTGGCCGCCGACCAGACCCGGCGGGCGGTGTTCGTTCTGGCGGCCTTCGCCGCGTCCGCGAGTTGGCAACTCCTGCTGGCCGGTGGTGGCGCGCTCCTCGGCCGTGCCCTGACCGGTGCTCGTGGGCGGCTCGGCACCGCGCTGGCCTCCAGCCTGGTGATGACCGCTCTGGCCGTGCACCTGCTCATCGCCTGATGGAGGCTCCGCCGGGCGAGGACGGTTGCGCGTCGAGCGTCGTGGCCCAGCTGGCGAGCAGACGGAGTTTCTCCTCGGAGTCGCTGCCGGGTTCGGTGCCGTAGGCGACCAGGGTGAGGTCGTCGGTGGGCAGGTCGAGGGATTCGTAGGTGAGCTGGAGGTCGCCGACCAGGGGGTGATGGATGGGTTTGGAACCGATGTGGTGCTGGCGGACGTCGTGACGGGCCCATCGGGTACGGAAGTCGTCGCTGCGGGTGGACAGCTCGCCGATGAGGTCGGTGAGGTCCTTGTCGTACGGGTCCCGGCCGGCCTGAGCGTGCAGGAGGGCGACGGTGTCGTCGGCGGCGCGTTCCCAGTCGCCCCAGAAGTGGTGCGAGCGGGGGTCGAGGAAGATGAACCGGGCGTGGTTGGGGGTGGCGCCGCGGGCCGCGTCGATCATGGGGGCGTACAGGGCGCGGCCGAGGGCGTTGAGGGCCAGGATGTCGCCGCGTCCGTTCATGACGAAGGCGGGCGCGTCGGTCATGGCGTCCAGCATCCGCTGCACCGTGGGCCGTACCTGCCGCGGGGCGGAGCGGCGCCGGCGGCGCGGTCCGGGGCCGGCCGCGCGGGCGAGGTCCTCCAGGTGGATGCGCTCTTCGTCGTTCAGCCGCAGGGCGCGGGCCAGGGCGTCCAGGACGTGATCGGAGACGCCGGACAGGTCGCCGCGTTCCAGGCGGGAGTAGTACTCCACGCTGACGCCGGCCAACTGGGCGACCTCGGCGCGGCGCAGGCCGGGGACCCGGCGGGTGCCGTAGGAGGGCAGCCCGGCCTGCGCCGGTGTGATCCTGGCGCGGCGGGAGGTCAGGAACTCACGGATCTCGCTGCGGTGGTCCACGCTCCCAGGCTAGGCGGCCTTCCGCCTGCCAGGGGTGCCCTGCCAGTACACCCTTCGGCAGTGCCTTCTTCGCATCCGGATCAGAGCCTTCAATGGTCAATGGCCACCGCCCGGCCCCGTGAGGATGCGGGGAGCGGGCTCCGAGATCGAAGGAGCGTTCTTCATGCGTGTCCACGCCTACGCGGCACCGGCCGCCGCCGAGCCGCTGGCCCCGACGATGATCGAACGGCGTGACGTCGGCCCCAACGACGTGCTCATCGAGATCAAGTACGCCGGCATCTGCCACTCCGACATCCACACCGTGCGCGGCGAATGGGGACCCCAGCCCTACCCGCTGGTGCCCGGTCACGAGATCGTCGGCATCGTCGCCGAGGTCGGCGCCGAGGTCACCCGGCACCGGGTCGGCGACCGCGTCGGCGTCGGCTGCATGGTCAACTCCTGCGGCGAGTGCGCCAACTGCCGCAATGGCGACGAGCAGTACTGCCTCGAGGGAATGGTCCCCACCTATGCCGGTACGGACCGGGACGGCACCGTCACGCAGGGCGGCTACTCCACGCACGTCGCCGTCGACGCCGACTTCGTCCTGTCGGTGCCCGAGGGCATCGACTTCGCGGCCGCGGCGCCGCTGCTGTGCGCCGGCATCACCACCTACTCGCCGCTGCGCCGCTGGGGCGCCGGCCCGGGCAAGAACGTCGCCGTGGTCGGTCTCGGCGGGCTCGGGCACATGGCCGTCAAGATCGCCCACGCCATGGGCGCCGAGGTCACCGTGCTCTCACAATCGCTGAAGAAGCAGGAGGACGGCTTGCGGCTCGGGGCCGACCACTACCACGCCACCAGCGACCCCGACACGTTCGAGCAGCTCGCCGGCCGATTCGACCTGATCGTCAACACCGTGAGCGCGGTCATCGACGTCGACGCCTACCTCGGGCTCCTCGCCGTCGACGGCACTCTGGTCAACGTCGGCGCCCCGCCCGAGCCGCTGAGCGTCAACGTGTTCTCCCTTCTGAACTCCCGGCGCTCCTACGCCGGATCGATGATCGGCGGCATCGCCGAGACGCAGGAGATGCTGAACTTCTGCGCCGAGCACCACCTCGGCGCCGACATCGAGCTGATCCCGGCCGACCGGATCAACGAGGCCTACCAGCGCGTCCTGGCCTCCGACGTCCGCTACCGGTTCGTCATCGACATCGCCACCCTCGGCTGACGCGCGGCGCACCCGACCGGAACGCGCGGCAGGGCGCCGGGCGACCGGTCCACGGCCGCTGGGCTCACAGCTGAGAGGCGCCGCCGTCGACGGTGAGCTCGGCGCCCGTGGTGTAGGTGGCGTCGAACGCGAGGAACACGACCGCCTTGGCGACCTCGCCGGGATCGCCGAACCGCAGCATGGGGTTGTTCGCGGTCATCTGCGCCTTGGTCTGCTCGGCGGCCTCTTTCGGCAGCGACCTGTCCAGGATGCCGGTGTCGATCGGACCAGGGCTGATCGCGTTGACGCGGATCCTCCGCGGGAGCAGTTCGCGGGCGAGACCGCGGGTCATGGAGCGCAGGGCCGCCTTGCTGGCCGCGTAGGCGCTGACCATCGGCATGCCCTTGACGTTCGCGACCGAGGTGGTGAGGACCACGCCGCTCCCCTCACTCAGCAGCGGGGCGAGCTTCTGCACGGTGAAGTAGGCGCCCTTGGCGTTGATCGCGAAGAGCTCGTCGTACACCTCCTCGGTCATCGATTCGAAAGGCACGGTCCGGGTGATGCCGGCGTTGACGAACAGGGCGTCGACGGTGCCGAACTCGGCCTTCACGCGGTCGGCGAGAGCGGCGATGTCAGGAAGGGAAGCGGCATCGCTCTGAACCGCCACGGCGTTCTCGCCGAGCTGCTCGCGGGCGGCGTCGAGCCTGGCCTGGCCGCGCCCGGTGATCAGAACGCGTGCTCCGTCGTCCACCAGTAGCCTCGCCGTCGTCAAACCGAAGCCGCTGCTGCCGCCCGTGATCACGACACGCTTGCCGTCGTACCTGCCCATGGCGAACATCCTTTTCAAGAGGCGAAGGCGAACCGGCTCCGATAAGGCACATCGACGGTGCCGCGCCGGTACTCCCAGCCTGCCGCTGGACGGCCTCCCCGATCCAATGAAACCTCTGCAACGCGCGTCGCGGTTCGCGCATCACCACAGGTCACGACTTCAACCGGTCAGAACGAGGACTACTGTGCGGTCATGCCCGACGCGTCGCCGTCCTCGGTGAACCTCGACCTCCAGCTGGTGCACTGCTTCACGGTCATCGCCGAGTACCGGCATTTCGGCCGCGCCGCCGAGGTCCTGCATCTCACCCAGTCGTCGCTGAGCCGGCAGATCCACCGCCTGGAACAGCAACTCGGCGCCCGGCTGCTGGACCGCACCCCGCAGGGCAGCCGCCTCACCGAGGCCGGCGAGGTGTTCCTGCCCGAGGCCAAGGCGCTGCTGCGCACCGCCGCCCAGGCCATCGCGCGTACCCAGGCCGCCGCCCGGCCCAGCCGCATCATCGTCGGCTACACCAACGGCGTGATCATCACACCCGCCGTGCGCGCGATGCGCCACCGGCATCCCGACGCCGAAGTGCACGCCCAGCACATCGCCTGGCACGACGTCCGGCCCGCGCTGCTGGAGCACCGGGTGGACGCGGTGGTCGGCAGGCTGCCCTTCCCCACCGACCACCTCCACGTCACGGTCCTCTACGACGAGCCGCGCGTGGTGATCGTGTCACTGGACCACCGGCTGGCCGGCAAGGAACGCGTCTCCCTCGACGACATCGCCGACGAGCCCCTTCCCCGGCTGCGCGACTCCGACCCGGCGTGGAGCGCCTACTGGCGCATCGATCCCCGCCCGGACGGCCGCCCCGCGCCCGACGGTCCCGTCGTCGACACCGTCGAGGACAAGTTCGAACTCGTCGCCTCCGGACAGGCCGTGGCCATCTCCGCCGCTTACAACCTGGCGGCCCTGCGTCCCGACCTCACCGCCATTCCGCTGGAGGGCGTCGATCCGGCTCACGTCGTGCTGGCCACCCGTGCCGACGACCGCAGCCGCCTGGTCGCCGTGTTCCGCGATCACGCCCGGGCCCACCTCACCGGCCCGGACCCCGGCCCCGCCGAACACGCCGGTTCCTGACCGCGCGACCGGCCACAGAACCCGGCCGGACGAGGGCAACCCGGCACGCCACGTCGCTCACTCTCCTCCCGGCACCGGGCCGAGGCGCTGCTCCAGCCGCTCGATCCGCGCGACGACCGGCTGCAACTGCTGCCGTACGGCGTCGGCCAGGGCCTTGGCGGGGTCGGCTGCGGAGGTCTGGGCCCGCAGGTGCACGTAACCGGCCAGCGCGGCCGTGACCGCGCGCCGGGTCAACCGGGGCTCGGCGCCGAGCCCGCGCAGGACGCGGCCGGCCGTGCCCTCGGGTTCGCCGACCAGTCCCAGGAGCAGATGTTCGCAGCCGACGTAGTTGTGCCCGAGGGCCGTCGCCTCGGTCACCGCCAGTTCCAGCGCGCCGGCGGCGGCGACGCTGAAGCGCGCCGACGAGTCGTCCTGCGCGCCGCCGGCCTCGGGCTCCGTCTGCCGTTCGAGGTCGCGCTGCACCTGAAGAGGGTCGATGTCGATGGCGCGCAGCACGTGCAACGCCAGGTTGCCGCCCTCGGCGACGATTCCGGCCAGCAGGTCCGCCGTCCCGACGCTCGAACGGGCGTCGGCGGACGCGCGATCGACGGCCAGCTTGATCGTCGTGTGGGCCCGTGCGGTGAACGAGGGCAGCCGCTCGCCCAGATCGTCCTGGGACAGCTCGCCCAGTGCGGTCTGACGGATGGCGGTGACCCGCCGCACGGCCTGTTCCAGGGCCCGCTGGCAGATCGCGGACACCGGGACGCCGGCCTCCTTGACGGCTTCGGCGAGTTCGTCGGGCAGGTACACGTTGATCTTCGGCATGGCCGGTCCTCAGGCTCGGGAACGCGATGACGCCTCAGGTATACACCCGTTGGGGTTATTCGTATATAACCCCAACCTCGCGACCCGGTCCTCCCGCGCCCGGATCGGCTAATGGCATCAGGCGGGCTGCGGGGCGGGCGTCGCCGGAGCGGCCGCGACCTTGCGGGTCTCGCGCAACATCAGCAGGCCGTTGACGACCATCAGCGTCGCGGTCAGGCCGTGGACGCCGAGCGCGGTGGCCACGGAGCCGTGGTGGGCCAGCACGTTGGTCATGTCGCCGTACGCGGCGAGGGCCTCCACCAGCAGCACCCAGCCCAGCGCCCGGCGGTGGCCTGTCACCAGCAGGATGCCCAGGACCAGGGCCAGGACGACGTCGCGGATTCCCTTGATGATCAGGAAGCCGCCGCCGTCGCCGGACGGCCAGCTCGGCAGGCCGAAGCCCGGCGCGGTCGTCTCCGGGCTCAGGATGAACTCCGTCCCGAACCAGAGGATGAAGAGGATGAAGGCGGCGGCCAGGACGGTGTTGATCTTCTTCAGTGACATCGTTCTTCTCCGTGCGAGTCTTCGGTGAGCTGGTGAGTCGTGCGTGGGGTTCGGGGTCTGGTCAGGCCGCGCGGACGCGGCGGATGTGGCGGGCGTAGCGGGGGCGGCCGATGACGTGCCAGATGCCGCGCACCGGCGCGGGGAGGGCGGAGAGGAGCGTGGCGCGCTCGGCCGGGTTCGCGTCCTCCAGGACGAGGCCGAAGAGCGTGAGCAGGGTGAGCTTGGGCGTGTTGGCCACCAGATGGTCGCCCTGTGCGGCCCACTCCTGCTCGGTGATGTACTCGGCCGCGAGCGGAAGAAGCGTGGCCTCCTCGTCGTCGAGGTGCTCGAGCAGGACCGCCCGGTGATCGGCGAGAACCGCCACGAGGGTGTCGCGCTCGTCGGCTCCGGCGGTGACCTCCCACGCCGGGACTGCGGCGTCCAGCCTGGCCAGCGTGGCCGCGACGCGCTCGTGCTGGGCCTCCATGCGCAGGACGATGTCCGCCTCCAGATCCACCCGGGACAGGAGCGGCGGCCACAGCAACTCGTCCTCGCCCTCGTGGTGGTTCTTCAGCCCCAGCCGGTAGTCGCGGAAGTGGTCGGCGATCACCTTGGCGCGAGCGGTGTCGCCCGGGGCGACCGCCGCGACGAGCTCCATCAGCAGCCGCGACTCGCGGCGGAATGCCCGGTGGACGATCTCCATGCTCTGGGTGTCGACGCTCATCTGTTCCTGCCCCTTCAGCTGTTCTGTTCGACGTGGTCAAGACTGCTCCCGGGGGTTTGGAAGGCACTTGGAGTCGACTTGGAACGCGTGCGGCGGCCGCGCGTACGATGTGTCACCTCATGATCTTGATCAGGGTGTTGGGCTCGTTCGCGGCCGAGGCCGGCGGCGAGCCCGTTCCCCTCGGCGGACCGCGGCAGCGCGGCGTGCTGGCCCTGCTGGTGGCGGCGCGGGGGCACGTCGTGCCGGTCGACCGGATGGTCGAGGACCTGTGGCGCGGCGAACCACCGTCGCGCGCCCTGGCGTCGTTGCAGGCGTACGTGTCGAACCTGCGCCGCCTGCTGGAACCCGGCCGCCCGCCGCGGACCCCGGCCCGCCTGCTGGTGAGCGCGTCGCCCGGCTACGCCCTGCGGCTGCCGCCGGGGGCGGTGGACGCATGGCGCTTCGAGGAGCTGCTCGACGAGGCCCGTACGCTCACCGATCCCCGTGAGACCCGCGCCCGGCTGGACGAGGCGCTGGCGCTGTGGCGCGGACCCGCGTTCGCCGAGGTCGCCGACGAGCCGTGGGCCGCCGCCGAGACCGCCCGGCTGAACGAGCTGCGCCTGGTCGCCCGCGAACTGCACGTCGCCGCGGGACTGCGGCTCGGCGACCCCGGGGCGGTGGTGGCCGAGACAGAGGGCCTCACCCGCGACGCTCCCCTGCGCGAGGAGGGCTGGCGCATGCACGCTCTCGCGCTGTGGAGCAGCGGCCGCCAGGCCGACGCGCTGGCCGCGCTCCGCCGCGCCCGCGCCACCTTCGCCGACGAGCTGGGCCTCGACCCCGGCCCGCACCTGGTGGCCTTGGAAGAGGCGATCCTCACCCAGCGCACGGACGTCCTCCGCGCGGCCGTCCCTCCGCCCTCCGCGGACACGCCCCGGCCCCGGGCGACCGCGCCGCCGCCTCCGAACCACGGGCCCCGCGTGACGACGTTCGTGGGGCGGGAGGGCGAGCTGGCGGCGCTGGTGGCGGCCGCCGGGGAGGCCACCGTCGACGGGGCGCGCGTCGCGCTCGTCACCGGGGAGGCGGGGCTCGGCAAGTCGACGCTGCTGGAGCACCTCGGCGCGCGACTCGGGCAGGACGGGTGGCTCGTGGCCGCCGGGCGCTGTCCCGAGGTGGACAGCGCGCCGCCCGCATGGGCGTGGGTCGAGGCGCTGCGGAAGGTGGCCGTGAGCGTTCCTCCGGGGGAGTTCGCGGACGACCTGGCGCCGCTGCTCTCCGACTCCGCGCGGGTGGACGACGACGCGGCGGCCGGGCGGTTCCGGCTCCGGCAGGCCGTGTGGAACTGGCTCGCGGCGGCCGCCGCCGACCGGCCCGTCGCCGTCGTCCTGGACGACCTGCACTGGGCGGACGCCGCCACGCTGGAACTGCTCGGCGGCGGCGTCGGCGTGCGGGCCCCGATCCTGGTCGTCGTGGCGTACCGGGCGGACGAGAGCGAGCGCCTCACCGAAACGCTCGGGTCCCTCGCCCGTACCGCGCCCCTCCGGCTGGATCTGCCCGGGCTGAATGGCGACGCCGTCGCGGAGCTCGTACGTGCCGAGTGCGAGGCCGACGACGCGACCGTGGCCGGGATCGCCGAGCGAACCGGCGGCAACCCGTTCTATGTGCGGGAGAGCGCGCGGCTGCTGACCGGCGAGGGCGCGCTGGTCGCGCTCTCCGAGGTCCCCGAGGGTGTACGAGACGTGCTGCGGCGCCGACTGGCACGACTCCCCGAGAGCGGTGTGTCCGTCCTGCGGCTGGCGGCGGTGGCCGGCCGGGAGAGTTCGGTGGACGTGCTCGTACGGGCCGCCGACTCCGACGAGGACGGGGTGCTGGACGCGCTGGACGCGGGCGTCATCGCCGGGTTGCTCGACGAACCCGGGCCCGGGCGTGTCCGGTTCGTTCACGCGCTGGTCAGGGACACGCTGGTCGCCGACGTCACCCGGTTGCGGGCCGCCAGGATGCACGCCCGGATCGCCGCCGCCCTGGAGGGCACCGGCGACGTCGCGGCGCTCGCCCATCACTATGCGCGAGCGGGATCGCCGAAGGCCGTCGCCTATTGCGTACGGGCCGCCGAACTGGCCGAGGCGCGCTACGCCCACGACGTGGCGGCCGTACTCCTCGCCGACGCCGTCGCCAACTCCAGCGATCCGGACGAGCGCGTCGGCCTGCTCGGCAGGCTGCTGCGCGCGCAGATCAGGGCCGGGGCCGTCGCCGCGGCCAGGGACACGCGCGAGCAGGCCGTGGAGTACGCCGAGTCGATCGGCCGCGACGACCTGATGATCGCCGCGTTCACCGCCTGGACCGAGCCCACCCCCTGGCAGGCCCGCACGTACGGCACGGTCGACCGTCCCATCGTCGACCGCCTCAGCCGTCTGCTCGAGCGGACCGACCTCGCCCCCGACGTGCGGTCCCGGCTGCTGGTCGCGTACGCCAACGAGCTGGTGGGCGAGGACGATCCGACGGTCATGGCGGCGGCGCGGGAAGCCCTCGACCTCAGCACCGATCCCCGCCTCCGGGCCGCAGCGCTTCTGGTCCTGGCCGGCGAGCCCGGGCGGGAGGAGTACGCCCGCGAGCTGGTGGAGATCGGCGTCGAGCACGACCTGCCCGTCTACCGCGTGACCGGGCTGCTCGACCAGGCCGCGAACGCCGCCGCGGCCAACGACCCCGCGACCATGCGCCGCGTGACCGGCGAGGCGCTCGACCTCGCCCGCGCCTACCGGATGCCGGAGGCGATCAGCGCCGCCGAGATCGCGCTGGCGTCCCTGGTGCTCATCGAGGGCCGGTTCGCCGACGCTCAGCGCCTCTACACCGAGGCCACCGCACACATGGAACGCGCCGGATCGGTGCACGCCGGCTTCCTCCGCCTCGCGCTGGTGGTGATCTGGCTGAACGACGGCACGCTCGGCGACCACCTGGACGACGTGCGCGCTCTCCACGAGGCGTTGGGCCCGATGGTCGCCGACCTGCTCGCGCTCGCCCTCCACGCCGCCGGCCGCAGCGACGAGGCACGCACGTCAACGGGCCCGATCCGGCCCGACTTCTTCTTCACCTTCCTGACGAGCCTGCGCGCGATGGCGATCGTCGCACTGAACGATCGCGATGCCGCCGCGGAGATCTACGCGGACCTGCTCCCCCACCGCGACGGTCCCCCGGCCGGCGCGGAGAGCCTGTCGCTGGCCCTGCGTCCGGTCGCCCACACGCTCGGCGAACTCGCCCTCCTCCTCGGCCGGGACGACGAGGCCGCCGCCCACTTCGCCCACGCCGCCGCCATCGCCGACCGGTGGAACGCCCCCCACTGGTCCGCCGACGCCCGAACACGCGCCGATCGTGCCCTCGGCGTCCGTGTTCCGCCCCCGCAGGAACGCTGAAGGCAAGAACGGCATCGGGGTGCCTCGGCGTTCAGCCGGCGGCGCGCTCGGCGAGGGGACGGCGCCGCGCCGACAGGTCGGTCAGGGCGGGCGACCGCCAGGCGCCGTCCGCCCGGTACAGGTCGGTTCCGGGAGGCACGATCTCGTCGATCCGGTCGAGGGTCGCGTCGTCGAGGGTCAGCGCGGCGCCCTTGAGCGTGACCCGCAGTTGCTCCATCGTCCGGGGGCCGATGATCACCGAGGTGACGGCCGGGTGCGCGGCGGGGAAGGCGACGGCGAGCTCGGGCAGGGTGCACCCGAGGTCGGCCGCGAGCTCGATGAGCCGCTCGACGGCCTCGTACTTCGCGGCGTTCTCCGGGAGTGCGGGATCGAAGCGCCCCGGGGTCAGCGCGGGACGGCCCGTGGACAGGTCGACGGTGCCGCCTTTGCGGTACCTGCCGGTGAGGAAGCCCGAGGCGAGCGGGCCCCACGTCATCACGCCCATCCCGAGCCGCCGGCAGACCGGCAGCACCGACGCCTCGATGCCCCGGGCGAGCAGCGAGTACGGCGGCTGCTCGGTCCGGAACCGTCCCAGGCCACGGCGCTCGGCCACGTGGTGGGCCTCGACGATGTCCTCGGCGGGGAACGTCGAGCAGCCGAAGGCCCGGATCTTGCCCTGGCGCACCAGGTCGGTCAGCGCGGAGAGCGTCTCCTCGATGTCGGTGGTGTGGTCGGGGCGGTGGATCTGGTAGAGGTCGATCCAGTCGGTCCGCAGCCGGCGGAGGCTCTCCTCGACCTCCTTGACGATCCAGCGCCGGGAGTTCCCGCCCCGGTTGGGTCCCTCCCCCATCGGGAAGTGCACCTTGGTCGCCAGCACCACGTCGTCGCGCCGCCCCTTCAGGGCCTTGCCCACGATCTCCTCCGACTCCCCCGCGGAGTACATGTCGGCGGTGTCGATGAAGTTGACCCCCTCGTCGAGGGCGGCGTGGATGATGCGGGCGCACTCGTCGTGGTCGGGGTTGCCGACGGCCCCGAACATCATGGCGCCCAGGCAGTGGACGCTCACCTGGATGCCGGTGCCGCCGAGAACGCGATAGCGCATGGATCATGCTCCTTCTCGAGAGAGCGCTCGAACGTCGATCGTCGCGTGGGTGGTCGCGACGGTCACGGCTCCGCCGTCCGTACGGGCCGGCGGTGCCGCGCCCGCCGTACCTTAGGAGCTAGAGTCGGCTCTAGATCAAGATCCGGGTGCGCCCCGGCCGAGCGGTCCCCGTGAGCGCGAGCGCGACGGCGAACGGCCGGTCTGCGCGGCGGACGGCCCGCCGGGCCATCAGCCTGCGGCTCTGCGCACGCCGTCGGCCGGAGTGTCCGCGACGCCTTCGCCCCTGGCGTCGGTGGCCGTTTCGGGCGGGCTGACCTCGGCCAGCAGTCCGTCGAGTGACAGGTCCAGCACCCCGGCGACGGCGACGACCGTGAAGAAGGCCGGGGTGGGGATACGGCCCCTCTCGATCTTCCGCAGGGTCTCCGGGGAGATGCCGGCCCGGAGTGCCACGTCGGTGATGCTGCGCGAACCCCTGGCCTCGCGCAGCAGCTCGCCCAGCCGTTCCCCGCGCAGGCGGTCGGCGATCGACAACGGTTCGCGTACCATGAGCCCAATACTAATACCGGTATAGTTATTTGGGCGCTGAGGAGGCAGAAGTTGATCGAGCTCAAGACCGCCGGTGAGGTCGAGGTGATGCGCGAGGCCGGCCGGGTCGTCGCGGCGGTGCACACGCAGGTCCGCTCGTACGCGACCGCCGGGGTGAGCCTGCGCGAGCTCGACGAGCTGGCCCGCCAGATCATGCACGAGGCCGGGGCCGGATCGTCCTTCCTCGGCTACCACCCGACGTTCGGCGCCACTCCCTACCCCGGCGTGATCTGCACCTCGGTGAACGAGGTCATGCTGCACGGCCTGCCCACCGGCTACCGGCTCCGTGACGGCGACCTGCTGAGCATCGACTGCGGCGCGCACATCGACGGCTGGCACGCCGACGGTGCCGTCAGTTTCTGCGTCGGCGAGGCTCGCCAGGGCGACGGCGACCTGATCGCGACGGCCGAGCGCATGCTGGCCGCCGGGATCGAGCAGGCCGTGCCGGGCGCGCGGCTGGGCGACATCGGCCAGGCCATGTCTCGCATCGGCCGCGCGGCCGGGTACGGCATCCAGAACGACTTCGCCGGCCACGGCATCGGGCGGGCCATGCACGAGGAGCCGTGGGTGCCCAACGAGGGCCGTCGAGGGCACGGCCTGAGGCTCCGCTCCGGCATGGTCATCGCCATCGAGCCGAGCCTGATGGCCGGCGGCGATGACGACTACGCGATGGCCGAGGACGGCTGGTCCCTGGTCAGCGGAGACGGCAGCCGCACGGTCCATGTCGAGCACTCGGTCGCCGTCACCGACGACGGGCCGGTCATCCTGACCCTCCCCTGACGCCCGCCGCCGGCGGCGGTACGAACGCTCAGGCGGACGGCGGCGCGGCGCGGAGCCGGTCGACGATCACGGCACGGGCGGCCTTGCCTTCGGGCGTCGGAGTGAGCGGATAGACGTGCACGAGGCCCGGGGCCTCGTGGAACTCGAGGTCGACCCCGGCCTCGGCCGCCTTGCCGGCCAGCAGGTGCGCGTCGGGATTCAGGATGTCCCGGGTGCCGCAGAACATCGTCACCGGCCCCAGCCCGCGCAGGTCGGCGTTCAGCGGGCTGACCCGCGGATCGGTGATGGGCAGGTCGCCGCGCCAGTGCTCGGCGAAGACCCGTCCGCCCGCGCGCCCGAGCCACGGGTCGCTGGGCTGCACGGCGTCGATGCGGGGGTTGGCGAAGGTGAGGTCGAGGGCGGGCGAGATCAGCACGGTCCGCGGCAGCGTCACCTGGTGGTGGTCGCGCAGGAACACCGCGGTCGACAACGCGATCTGCCCGCCCGCGGAGTCACCGGCCAGGCAGGCGGCGCCGTGCTCCTCCCGCCCGGCCAGGACCAGGTCGGCGACGCGCCCGACGACCTCCCCGGCGGTCCCGTACGGGATGAGGGGATAGATCGGCAGGAGCACGGTCGTTGCCGCCTCGGCGGCGATCTGCGCGGCGAGCCGCCAGTGCTGGGAGACGATCTCGTTGACCCATCCGCCGCCGTGGGCGTACACGACGCAGCCCCGGGGCCGGCCGCCGTTCGGGGTGAGGGTGTAGACCGGCCACTCATGCGGCCGCCGCACGGACACCGTCACGTCCGCGCGGAGCCGGCGGGGCGGCCCGTACGGCTGCGGGCGGAGCGTCCGCTCGCGGAGGTGGTCCCGCGCCCCCTCCGCCGTGACGTACGGACGGTTCATCCGCCTGACGCGGACGTAGCCGGAGACGAGCCGGCTGCTCACGCTGACCAACGTTCCCCCACCATCCCTTCTGATCCGCTCCGCCGTGTTCCCCCGTGTTCCCCGGCCTCAACGAGGCTCGTCGTCCGGTGGGGACCCGGGGCCCCGGTAGGGCAGGGTCTGGCTGTAGACCACGCTGGTCGTGGTGCTGCCGAACTGCGCCAGCTCGTCGACGAGGCGTTCGAGGTGGGCCATGGATCCGGCGGCCACCTTGAGCGTGTAGCAGTCCTCCCCGGTGGTCCGCAGGCACTCCAGGACCTCCGGGCGCCGTTCCAGCAGCCGGTGCAGCGGCTCGTGCCGGCTGCCGGGATACTTCAGCCGCACGACCGCCAGGACGGCGTAGCCGACTCGCGCCAGGTCGACGTCGGCGCGGTAGCCCGTGATGACCCCGAGGGACTCCAGCCGCCGGACCCGATCCGTCGCCGCCGAGGCGCTGAGACTGACCCGGCGGCCGAGCTCGGCGAGGGGGACACGGCCGTCGCGCTGCAGCTCGGTCAGGATCGCCCAGTCCGTCGCGTCCAGATCCTCGGTCATTCCGCCAAGATACCGGCGTATCCACGGGGCCAGGCGGCATACGCCGTGGATCGTCCCTTCCCGGCGGCCCGAGGCCCTCGATAGTTTCTTCTCATGCGAGTCGGGGTGAATGTTCCCAACTACGGGCCGGGGACCGGTCCGGAGGTGCTGCGGCGCTGGGCACGGACCGTCGAGGCCCTCGGATACGACCTGCTGACGCTGTCGGACCACCTCGTGGTGACGCCGGACGTCGCGGCCCAGTATCCGGCGCCGTTCTACGAGCCCTTCACCGCGCTGTCCTGGCTGGCGGGCGTCACCGAGCGGATCCGGCTCGGCACCTCGGTGGTCATCGTGCCGTACCGGCATCCCCTCCTGCTCGCGCGAATGGCCGCCAACCTGAACGAGCTGAGCGGGGGCAGGCTCGTCCTCGGCGTAGGCGTCGGCTGGGCGCGCCGGGAGTTCGAAGCCCTCGGGGTGCCCTTCGAGCGGCGCGGCGCGCTGACCGACGAGTACCTGGGAGTCGTCCGCGCCGCGTGGGCGGAGGAGAAGGACTACCGGAGCGGGTCGGTCCCGATCTGGGTCGGCGGCAACAGCGCGGCCGGCATCCGCCGGGCCGTGCGCCTGGGCGACGCGTGGCATCCGCTGCGCGACCTGACCCCGTCCGGACTGCGCGCGTCGGTGCAGCGGATGAACACCGTCGCCGGCGAGCTGGGACGTCCCGTGCCCGCCCTGGCGCCGCGCATCCTCCTGCGGCTGACCGACTCTCCCGTCCCCGGGGCGGACCGCCGGCTCGGCGAGGGCTCGATCGAGCAGGTCGTCGGCGACCTGGAGACGCTGCGCCTGCTCGGCGCCGACACCGTCGTCCTCGACCCGTTCCTCGGCGATCCGGCCGAGACCCTGCATCCGCAGACGGCCTGGAGCGCGCTCGCGACCGTGGCCGACCACTGGAACCTGGACTCACGACCATGACGAACGGAGCGACGATGACACCTGAGGACGAGCGGTTCCTGCGCCGGGCCATCGAACTCGCCGCCGTGGCGACCGGGAAGGGGGACGCCCCGTTCGGCTCCCTGCTCGTCGGTCCGACCGGTGAGGTGCTCGCCGAGGAGCACAACACCGTGATCAGCGACCGCGACATCTCCGCGCACCCGGAACTGAAGCTGGCCCGCTGGGCGGCCCGTGAACTGGACCCCGCCACCGCGGCGGCGACCACCATGTACACCAGCTGCCAGCCCTGCGGGATGTGCTACGGCGGCATTCAGCGCTCCGGACTGGGCCGGGTGGTGTTCGCGCTGTCCACCGAGCAGTTGGACGCCCTGAAACCGGGCGGCGGCTGGCCGGTCGTGCCCCAGGAGGGTCCGGCGCTGTTCGACGAGGCCCGCGTCCCGATCACGGGCTTCTACGGCTGAGGGGCGCGCGTGCGCGGATGAGACCTCGCGGCCGCGCGGCGGGCAATACGATCATGCCGTGCTGAAGCCGGATTACCCGATCGTCACCGAGCGTCTCCTCCTGCGCCCCTACACTCCCGCGGATCTGGACGCCCTGCACGACATCCAGTCCCGGCCGGAGGTCGCCCGCTACCTGTACTGGGACGCCCGTGACCGCGACGAGGTCCGCGAGGCGCTGCAGCGGAAGATCGCCTCCTCGGTGATCGGCGACGAGAACGGTGAGCTGCAGCTGGCCGTCGTGCTCCCGGAGTCCGGCACTCTGATCGGGGACGTCGTGCTGATGTGGACCAGCCGGGAACACCGGCAGGGCGAGGTCGGCTACGTGTTCCACCCCGACCACGGCGGCCGCGGCTACGCCACCGAGGCCGCCGAGGTGATGCTCCGCCTGGGGTTCGAGGGGCTCGGCCTGCACCGCCTCGTCGGGCGCCTCGACGGCCGCAACACCGCCTCGGCCCGCGTGCTGGAGCGCCTCGGCATGCGCCGCGAGGCGCACCTGATCCAGAACGAGATCGTCAAGGGCGAGTGGACCGACGAGGTGATCTACGCGATGCTCGAGGACGAGTGGCGGGCCCGCGCGTGAGCACACGCCTGCGCCGGTACGCCGCCGACAACGCCCGGATCGTCGCCGACGGCGAGTACACCACCGCGGACGGCGCCGTCGTCGTCATCGCCCCGGCGCTGGAGGCCGCGATGGCGGGCACGGTCGGCCACTCGCCGGACGGGCCGATCCCGCCGCCCCCGGCCGGGCCCGGGCACCGGACGCGCTTCGAGGTGACCGCGGAGGGCAGCCTGCAGGCGGCCCGGCGGCTCCACGACACCGGCACCGGCATCGGCACGGGCGCCGGCCGGATCGCCGTGCTGAACTTCGCCTCGGCCCGCAACCCCGGCGGCGGATACCTCGGCGGAGCCCGCGCGCAGGAGGAGGACCTGTGCCGGCACTCCCTGCTGTACCCGTGCCTGCTGCGCGCCCCCGAGTACTACGAGGCACACCGCGCCTCCCGCGACCTGCTCTACAGCGACCGCGTCATCTGGTCCCCCGACGTCCCGGTCCACCGGGGGAACGACGGAGAACTGCTGCCCGCGCCGTACCCGGTGTCGTTCCTGACCTGCCCCGCGCCCAACACCGGCGAGGCGCTGCGCCGCGACCCGGCCGTGGCCGACCGGATCCCGGCGGTGCTGCGCGCCCGGGCGCGGCGGGTGCTGTCGGTGGCCGCCCACCACGGCGCGCGCCGGCTCGTCCTGGGCGCCTGGGGCTGCGGGGTGTTCCGCAACGACCCGCGTCAGGTCGCCGAGGCGTTCCACGCCCACCTGGCGGCGGGCGGGGACTACGCGGACGTCTTCGACCACGTGGTGTTCGCGGTGTGGGACCGGAACCCGGAGCCGGCCAACCGCGCCGCGTTCACCGCGTACTTCGCCGCCGAGACCGGCACGGCACGGCCGGCCTGAGGTTCCCCGCGCACGCGGCTCACCAGTGGTAGGTCCCGCCGTCCTCGCTCAGGAACACTCCGCTCGGGACGTCCCCGGTGACCTGCCGGGCGATGTAAGCCCCGCCCTCCGCGGCGCTCAGCCGGCCGCGGTGGCCGTTCAGGTCGGTCGCGCAGAAGCCCGGGGACACGGAATTGACGGTGAAGCCGCTGTCCCGAAGCGCGTTCGCGTAGATCAGCGTCACCGCGTTCAGCGCGGCCTTGGAGGAGTTGTAGGCGAGCAGGTTCGCGTACGGACGCAGGTCGGGGTCCGGGTCGGCAAGGAAGGAGAAGGTGCCCAGCCCGCTGGAGACGTTGGCGATGTAGGGGGCCGGTGACCTGCGCAGCAGCGGCAGCATCGCGTTCGTGACGGCGACGGCGCCGAACACGTTGGTCTCGTAGACCTCGCGCAGCGTCGCGACGGGAAGCTCGGCCGGCGAATGCGGCCGGTCGCGGCTGATGCCGGCGTTGTTGATCAGGATGTCCAGCCGGTCGAAGGTCTCGGCGATCAGCCGGGCCGCCGCGGCGATCGTGTCCGGGTCGGTCACGTCGAGGCGCACGAACCGCGCGTCGAGGCCCTCCCCCGCCAGCTCCGCCGCCGCGGCGCTCCCGCGCTCCGGGTCGCGGGCGCCGAGCAGCACGGTGTGCCCGGCACGGCCGAGTTCCCGTGCGGTCGCGAAGCCGACCCCCTTGTTCGCGCCGGTGATCAGAACGATCTTCTTCTGGTTCGTCATGGCCCTCACCCTGGCCGCCGCGCGCCGCCGCCGGGAGAGACCCGCCGAGGCTGGTACCGGCGGTCCCATGGTCACGGCCGCGCGGTTCGGGCAGGCTTGACCCATGAGTGGGCGCGGCGAGCGAATCGACGGCGCGTCGCCTCCGGTCATCCCACCGGCGAAGGAGGGCGCTTGAGCGAGCTGAACCGGACGGAGCTGGCCGCCTTCCTGCGGCGCAGCCGCGCGCGGGTGCGCCCGGACGACGTCGGCCTGGAGGCCGGCCCGCGCCGCCGCACCCCCGGTCTGCGCCGGCAGGAGGTCGCGCAGCTGGCCGGCATGTCGGTGGACTACTACATCCGCCTGGAACAGGGCCGGGGTCCCCGCCCGTCCCGGCAGATCCTCTCCGCGATCGGCCGGGCGCTGCGCCTGTCCGACGACGAACGCGACCACCTGTACCACCTGGGCGGGGAGGTGCCGGGCCCGCCGATCGGGCCGGTCCGCGACGTACGGCCCGGCGTGCTGCACCTTCTGGACCGGCTCGACGACACCCCGGCGATGGTCTGCGACGCGACGTACGAGGTCCTGGCCTGGAACCCGATGGCGGCCGCGCTGCTGGGGGACTTCTCCCGCCTGCCGCTCGGCGAGCGCAACCTGATCTGGCGGTTCTTCACCGACCCCGCCGCGCGGGCACGCCACGACGCCGAGGGGGCGCGCAGGTTCGCGCGGGAGTCGGCCGCCGACCTGCGCGCCGCGGCGGCCCGCTACCCGCACGACGCGGGCGTCCACCGCCTGGTCGACCGGCTGCTCGCGGCCGTTCCCGAGTTCCGTGCGCTGTGGGCCGAGCATGATGTGCAGGTCCGCCGTTCGGCGAGCAAACGGCTGCACCACCCTCTCGTGGGCTGGCTCGACCTGGACTGCGAGGCGCTGCACGACCCGCACCGCGATCAATGGACGATCTTCTACACGGCCGCGCCGGGGACCCCGTCGCATGAGGCGCTGAAGCTGCTGAAGGTCATCGGCACCCAGGACCTGACCGTACGGACCGCCAGCGGCTGAACGGCGCCGGCGTTCGTTCGGAGCGCCGGCTCTCTCCGCCGGGTCACCGCGGTCGGCCGGCGGGGTGCTGGGTGCACTGCCGCTCACCGGTGGGCAGACGGGCGTCGGCCATGCCCACGCCAGGTCCGGGCACGGTCACGGGGGTGATGTAGCAACGGAACGAAAAGTCACGCTAAGGAGCGCGGGCGGGCAGTACGCGCTTACGAGGTGGTCCGCATGCTGCAGCGCGACGGGCACCCCACCGCTCTCGGCGAGGCGATCGCCTCCTACGGCCGCAGCGGGAAGACCCTGCACATCTGCACGCTGGCTGCACGACTCCGAAGCCGACGACGAGGGACTGCCCGACTGAGCCGGCGTCACCGACGCGCGCACGTGCCTGCGGTGGGTCTACCGACGGGATCGCACCGCCAGGCGACCGGCGGCGATCTACCTGAGCAACCCCTCGCCGCCCTCCTCAACCCCGTAATCGCGATCTGATCCTTTAGGGTAGGCGCGCCTGACGGCGGTAATGAGACGGTCGCGGGATGTGGGGTGTCCGAAGCGGCGCCGGTCGAAGCCGGTGAACGGCCGCTCGAGTGCGTCCAGGGCGTCGACGGCTGCGTGCAGTCTGTCCCGCCACTCCAGATCATTGGGATGAGGTTCGGCGAGAAGGGCTTCGATCCGTTCTGTCTGGATCCCCTTGTCCAGGATCGTCTCTGGAGTGACTGAGATCAGGCACACCCCGTACTCGCCGGTCAGGTAGTCACGCCAGGCCTGGTCGATCTCATCGTCGCCGAGAGCGACATGTCGGGCTGCGGCGGCGCTCTGGTAGCGAACGCGGAACAACTCCGGCAGCTCCGTGACATCGCCGGCCGCGTCCCACAAAGCGAGGTAGTCCGGAGGGAACATGCCGGTCCCGTCCGGCAGTACGTAGCTCGGCTGGGGGAGCAGGCCGGCGTCGATCAGTGCTTTGACCTCCGCGAGGTCGCGGCCGGCCGCGTTGGCCACATCCCGCAGTGGCAGATACCGGGCCTTAACGTAGCGGATGTCCCGTGCTCCCATCATCGCTGGCCGAAGCACCTGGCAGCGGGCGCGAATGGCACGTTTCGCCGCTGCTGCGGCCTCTGCATCAATCGCGATCTGTGATGTGCCATCTCCGTCAAGACCCCTGACAGCGGGCCCGAATTGCTGGCTCATATGCGCATTCCCCTCTCTCGGCGTGCGCCCGACGCTGATGGGTCTCGGGCGTCCGGGCGGCACCTAGGCCACGCTAGGTCCGGGAAGGTTCGATGCCGACGAAAGCGTCGAACACCTCACCGGCTGGTTCGCCGGGGTCCCGGTAGTCCTGGCCGAAAAGACGGAAGCGGCCGGCGCCCCTTGCGCCCGGCGGCTGTTGAGCCGAGCCTGCGCCCATGACGGGTTCTTGGGGGCGGGGTGAGGTTCCGGGTCTGGTCGAACGCCACGCTGCCATGTGCGTGGGCTTGGAGGAGCCAGGCGGGGACAGGAGTGGGCCCGCATTCAACTGCCGAGGGCGCGCTTTTGTGGGTGGATCGCCTCGCCGCGGGCGAGCATGTCAACGAACTGGGTGATACGGCGGGCGCGTGTCTCGGCGCGTTTGGCGTTCGTGATCCGATAGAGAATGGCGTAGCGGTTCTGGGAGGTGAGGATGTCGAACATCGCTTGTGCCTGGGGTTTCGCGGCCAATGCGGCGGCCAGGTCGGCTGGTACCTCGATGCCGGCTTGTCCCGCGTAGGCCGCCTCCCAGCGGCCGTCGGCCTTGGCGCGTTCGACCTCGGTCATTCCGGCCGGATGCATCCGGCCCTCGCCGATCAGACGGGTGACGATGGAAACGTTCCGCGCCGACCAGGGACTTTGCCTTCCGCGAGGGGTGAAGCGCCGGGAGAAGGTGATCTCATCCCGCCGTCGTAGCCGACCATCGATCCAGCCGTGGCACAGGGCTTCGTCGAGCGCCTGGTCATAGGTCAGACTGGTGGGCCGGGTCGTGTTCTGCTTGGCGAGGACCAGCCACACCCCTGCCGAGCCGTCGTGGTGCCGGCTGAGCCACTCGCGCCAAGCTCGGGCATCCGTAACGGTCAGTTCCAGTAGTTCGTCGCTCATCGTCGTGTGCTCCTGATGATCATCAATTGTGGGAGCGCAGTCGAAAGTGATGGCTCCATAACGCACCTTGGCGGAGGTCACCGCCGTCGTAATGGGCTTTTCGGCATGCGGACCCCCGCCGAAGGTGGGAGCCCAGGACGGGCGTCTGCCGGAAGTGGCGCTGGATCGGTCAGCGTTGGAGCCGGCCGATCACGTCCTTCGCCACGTCGCCACCGCGGCCTCTGGACGGAAGACGCCCGCTCGCCTTCACCAGGTCTTGCCGGCTGGCTCCCGGATCGTGTGGTTGATCCGGTTGAAGAAGTTGGTGATTGCGATTTCCAGGATGATCGCGGCCATCTGGTTCTCGTCGAAGTGGGTGGCGGCAGCGTCCCAGATCTCGTCGGTCACGCCGGGCGCGCCGTCCTGGATCCGGGTGGCGGCCTCGGCCAGCGCGAGCGCTGCCCGCTCCTCCTCGGTGAAGAACGGGGTCTCCCGCCAGGTGACCACGTTGTGCAGCCGCTCCTCGGTCTCTCCATGCTTCTTCGCCGACTGGACGCCGGCGAACACGCACGGGCTGCAGCCGTTGATCTGGCTAGCCCGCAGATGGACCAGCTCGAGCACGAGCGGGTCGGCACCACCGGCGTGAATGGCCTTCTGGAGATGCTGGATCGCTGTGATCACGTCGAGATTCGCCACGCTCTTCATGCGTGCTTCCATGGGTCCTGCCTCTCGTCGGTTACGTGCGCCTATCCGGGCCCGTCATCTAACGCACCTTGGCGGAGGTCATCGTCGCCGTAATGCACTTTTCGGCCGAGGAGTTCTCGGTCGTGTCGGCGACGTTACGGTATGACCCGGTCAGAAACGGTCCTGGTCATCGAGCAGACTGTTGCCCGTGCTCAACACCTCGGCGCGGCTGCTGCGGCTGCTGTCTTTGCTGTCAACGCGGCAGTCCTGGACGTGCGCTGATCTGGCCGCCCAGCTGGAGATCACCGAACGGACGGTTCGCCGTGACATCGCCCGGCTACGCGAACTCGGCTACGGCATCGAATCGGAGATGGGCCCATGGGGCGGCTACCACCTCGGGCCCGGAACCAGCATTCCGCCACTGATCCTTGACGAGGAGGAGGCCCTCGCGGTCGCTGTCGGGCTGCGCACCGCCGCCTTCAGCGGAGTCTCCGGCAGCGATCAGGCAGCCCTGTCGGCGCTGCTGAAACTACGCCAGGTGCTGCCGGCCAGGATCGCCGACCGGCTCGGCGAGCTGGATGCCGCGTTCACCAACACCGCACGGCCCGACGACAGCCAGATCTCCCCCGCGCTGCTGCTCGACCTGGCCACCGCGTGCCGGCGAGGCGAACGCACCCAGTTGACCTACCGTGACCGGTCCGGAACGACGTCCACCCGCCGAGTAGACCCCTACCGGCTCATCTACACAGGCCGCCGCTGGTACCTCCTCGCCTACGACCTGACGCGGCAGGACTGGCGCACCTTCCGTACCGATCGCATCATCGACGCCACAGCCACCGGGCAGCCCACTGCCCTGTCCGACCCGCCAGATCCAGCACAGATGGTCGGTACGGGCATCGCGCTGAGGCCCTACCCCGTGCGGGTGACCATCCGCCTGGCCGTACCGGCCGATGAGGCCCGCAGGCTGGTGCCACCAACGGTCGGCGTCCACCACCCGGACGGCGATGACGCCACGATCATCGACATCGGCGGGCCAGACGCCGATGGCCTGGCCCGCTACCTGCTCAGCCTCGGCCGACCACTCCAGATACTGCACCCGGAAGAGGTCCGCCAGGCATTCCTCACCCGCACACAACAACTCCTCAAGGACAACCAGTAACACGAACACCCGCCGATCGCCGACATGGCTACCTGCAGTGACGGATGTTGCCGGCCACCACGAAGTGCGGCTGCGATATCTCACCGCCGCGACGCCCCCGTCCAGCGCGAGGGCGTGCCCACACGGTCGAGGGGCGGTGGCGGAACTACGGCCGATCGTCCCCTGGGTCCGGTGCGGGCGCCGGCGCCATCGGCCCGCTGTCCGCGCGCCGTTCGAAGGCGAGCAGGTGCCGTTTGCGGTGCAGGCCGCCGCCGTACCCGGTGAGGTCGCCGGAGGATCCGACGACGCGGTGGCACGGCAGGATGATGCCGATGGGGTTCCTGCCGTTGGCCAGCCCGACGGCGCGGGCGGCGGTGGGCCGGCCGATCCGTTCGGCCAGTTCCCGGTACGAGACGGTCCGCCCGAAGGGGATCTCCCGCAGCTCCGCCCAGACCTGCTGCTGGAACGCCGTGCCGGCCGGGGCGAGCGGCAGGTCGAAGACCGTCCGCCGGCCGGCGAAGTACTCCTCCAGCTGGCCGATCACCGTGCCGAACGGCGCGGGATCGCGCTCGCCGAAGGTGTGCTCCTCCGGCCGGTACCGCTGCCGGTCCATGTACAGGCCGGTCAGGGCGCCGTCGGACGCGACGAGGGTCAGCGGGCCGACCGGGCTGTCCATCACGGTGTACGAGCGGTGGGACATCGAGGCTCCTCTCGGGTCAGACATCCCTGGAGGTTGGATGTCAAGCGGCGAGGTCGTGGCTGTGGTGTGACCAGGCGGTTGCCTGGTCGTAGAGGGTGTGGGTTTTGAGGCAGCCGTGCAGGATGCCGACGAGGCGGTTG
>NZ_JAMXMW010000037.1:0-44426 GCF_024055675.1 Actinoallomurus rhizosphaericola
GCAGGCCGCCACCCTCATACAGCGCATGGAGCAACGCCCGCTGACCGGGCGCGACCTGCGCAACGTCAGTCCGGGGGTGCGGGGGGTGGTCTTCGCGGCGATCGAGGAGCAGGCTCCCCACAGCTATGTGACGTGGCGTGCGGGAAGAGCCACCATGTACGGCCGGGTGGGGGACGTACCGGACCGGACAGAGTATCGCCCGATCGCCGGAAGGGTGGAGGAGCTGGATTGGGCCGCCTGGAGTGCGATAAGGGCGGGGATCAGCCCTGAGCAGTTCATCGAGGATGTTCGTAATCGGGAGTTCGATGAACACACGGCTCGGGCTGCCTATGCTCGTGCCGACGCCGCAATCCAACAACTGCTGGCTGGGACGTATCGGCCGGGCGGGGGTGCAGGTGACCAGACGGGTGGTTTCGAGGGGCCAGAGCTGGGCGGGCCGTCCGTTTTCCGGGCGGCTCTCGATCCCAGAACGGCGAACCAGCACGATGAGCTCGATCGAGCCAATCTCGATGAAGCGGTCAGGAAACGTCAAGACACGATCCAAGATCTCGATGGCCAGATCCGTGACCTGAGCGCTGATCCGGGCGCCGATCCGGCGATCATGGAAGGGCTCCACGGCTCTTTGCGAGACGAGCAGGCGCTCCTGGAACGTCTGATCCGAGCCCGGGACACGCTGAACCTCCCAAGCACGGTGGATTCCGGCCACGACGGTGACGATACGGCCGTTCTGAACCTCCGGCCGGCCGATGCCACCGGCAGCACGGGACACGACGGAGCAGGCCACAAGCCGGCCCCCCCACGTCACCTTCAATCCCGACGACCGCCTCAACTGGTGGTCGAGCAGCCGTAGCGCCAGAACCTCCGACGGAAAGCTGATCCCTGACGATGAGCAGCACTGTGTCAGCGCCACCGTCGTGACCCGCTGACCTGGGCACCGGCGGTGGGACCCCGCCCGCAAACCGCTGATCTTTCTTGTCACAGACAGGGGCACAGGTCCCGACACTCAACCAGATGGGGAGTCCGTATGCTTTACGAGTTGGCCACACTTTCCGTGCGCCTGTGGTCGATTCCTAAATTGCTGTCCGCCCTCGATCGATACACCGCTGCCGCGCCGGGGAGGCTGCTCGGTTGCTGGGAGACAGAGATCGGGGAAATCCTCACCCGTCTTCTCGTGCTCCGTGGCTTCGCCGACGCCGAGGAACTCTCCGCCGAACGCGAGCGGCTGTTGCTAGCCGATGATCCGTTCGACATCGGCGAGCACCTGGTCGGCATGCGGCTGGAAACGTACCGGATGTTCAACTTCGTTCCCGACGTGGAGCCAGGCGAGTACGGCAGCGTGTACGAGTTCCGCACCTACGAGCTCAAGGTCGGCGGACTGGCGCCGACCATGGCCGGGTGGAAGGCCGCCGTGCCCGCCCGCACCGCCATGTACCCGCTAACCGCCGCGATGTACGGACTCGACGGCGCACCGCGAATCACCCACATCTGGCCGTTTCCGGATTTCAACGCCCGTCTCGCCATCCGCAAGGAGTCCTACGACACCGGCATCTGGCCGCCGCGCAACGGCCCGGAGAACATCGCACACGCCACCTCGACCATCGCCATCCCGACACCGATCTCTCCGCTGCGCTGATCCGAAGAACTGATTCGCGGTCGTCTTGAAACCATCCGGATCTTGACGCTGTCACTCTTTCGGCTGACTCGAAAAATCGGTGCTCAGCTGGGCGCGCGGCAGCACCCGGCGGAGCGTCAGCGGAGCCGGGTGGTGTGGCGGTGGGGGTCAGGCGGCAGTGCCGTCGCTGGCTTGGAGGATCACCTTGTGGCCAGTGAGCTGTTCGATCTGGCGCATGAGGGTCCAGGCGCGGCGTTGTTTGTTGATCCGGGAGTCGTAATGATCGGGACCGAGGTCTTGGTCGTCGGTGTCGGGATCGGCCAGCAGGTGATAGACGATCGTCAGGGCGGAGTTGCCGGTGGCGACCAGGGCACGTTTCTTGCCGCGGCGTCGGGCGATGCGTTTGTAGCGTGCGCCTAGGAAGGTGTGGGTCCGGGAGGCGCCGATCGCTATCTCGCCGAGGGTGCCGCCCAGCCAGGGGTTTCCCTTGCCGGTCGTAGCGCCTTTCTTCTTCCCGGCGGATTCGCGGGTCTTGGGAGCGAACTTGGCCCAGGACAATCACCCTCCCGAGGGATGTGACCCATAACGTTACCGAGTCACCTCGTGCCCACCCGACGACGAGCAGGGCCGCAGCGAGCCGACGAAGGTGAGTGTGACAGGTAATTGAGATTCTGTGTCACACTGACCAAGCGCCGCCCGAGCCCTTGCTTAGCGCGCCTTTTCCGACGCTCGGTGCTCGTTAACCCCCGGCACCACCAACGACCGCAGAGAGTTAAGGCTGGGGCTTCGTCCACGCTCCGGACATCCACCCGTTGATCTCGCTAAGACGGCCCCGCCACAAGCTCACTGGCAGTTCGCGGTCGCCGGCGAAGAAGACGGCGTCACGGAGGTGAACGAAGGCCGCTGGCACGGGGGGCAGTCCGTCCTTGCGGCCAGGGAGTGTTCGGGTCCCGGGACTGTCTCTCCGAGAATTAGCGCTAAGCGTGGGTGTGTCAACTTAGCTTTATCGGCCCTTGTGGGCGATCTCGCCGGTCATCTCGCGGGCGGCGAGCACGTCACGGCTTTTCGCCGAGTCATCGATCAGCACCGTGCCCACACCCTCCTCAAGACACCACACTGTGACCACACCGCGCGGGCCGATATCAGGTCGACGTGTCAGCGCAGGGGCGTCCGTGGTGTGACGAACACGTTCAGCCGCCAAGGTCGCCGATGAAGTCCGTCAGCAGCGCGGCGAACTGTTGCGGTGTCTCCTGGTGCGGCGCGTGGCCGGCGTGGGGGATCAACTGCACCTGTCCGCGCCACAGCGCAGGGATGGTGAGCTTGCGCAGGTAGTCAAGGTTGACCAGCTGCTCACCGGCGCCATGCAAGATGGCCAGCGGCCGGCGGAGTTCTGCGACGATCGCGACCTCGTCCGCGAACCGACCCTCGCCGACGCTGGAGCCCAGCCCTGCGCGCGCCGCGCCGTCGGTGGCCAGGATGTCGGATACGAACTCGCTGGTTGCCAGCGCCGAGCCGGGCGCGGTGAAGCTTTCGGCAAATGACCGCGCCTCGGACTCGCTGAGGCTCGCGCTGCCGATGGCGTTCATCACCGGGTTCGGCAGGAATGCCTCCGTAAACTGCGCGGCTGACGCGACCGGCGGCGCGCCGAAGATGACAAAGCCAGCCGCGTCCTGCAACGTCGGCGCGGCCTCCAGAACGATCTGGCCGCCCATGCTCCATCCGACGACGACCGCGTCGGCGGCACCGAGCGTCCGGGCGAAGTCGGCGAGCACGGCGGCGTATCCCGGCAGCGAGTAGTCGGACTGGTCCCTGGCCGGCTCGGACTGCCCGTGGCCGGGCAGGTCCAGCGCAAGGCAGCGAAACTGCCGGCCGAAATTACCTGTCAGCACTGGGAGCCAGGTTCTGGCCGAAGACGAGTTGCCGTGGACGAAGATGACCGCACGGTCGTCTTGGCTGCCCCGGCCGCCGGGGCTCTCCAGGTAGGCAATCTGCTGCCCAGCGATGTTTACGGTCAATTGCTCCACTTGCTGCCTCTCGATTCTGATGGCCGTCTTACCGGGCTGTCCGCGCCGTTGCCTACCCTAAATCCCGCGCGGATTGGTGGGCTGTCACGGGCGTCGTGACGGCCGGCCAGCCACATCCTCGATGACCAGGCCGGACAGGCCCGAAAACACCACATCGACCAGCTGATTGACCTCAAACACACCTCGGCGTGACAGGACGATACCCTCCGCTACCACCGAAAGTGCGACAGAGCCGTTAACAATGGACAGACCTAGTTGTGGCCGGCGAACCGCCGTTTCTCAGCGGAAACGCTCGTCCAGCATTTCGTACATGTCCGGAGGGAGTTCGCATTCGCCGGCCTTGATGCGGTCCAACAGTTCGCTCCATGCCTTCACGGACACGAACAGCTTCGGGCCGTCGGGATCCTTACTGTCGCGGATCGCAACGACGAGTTCACCCTCTTGCGGGCTCACCGGCACGGCGGTCATATCGTCGAACTCGCCGTCTTTGACGCCGAGGACGAAGGCCTGCCACTCATCCGGCGTGTAGTACAGCGAGGTCCCGTCAGAGGTGACCGAATCTCGCAATACGACCATACGCGCAGCGACCTTGTGCTTAACCGGCACATCCTCGCCGTCAACGAAGAGCAGTCCCAGAGTTCCGGATACCTCGTCCATGATCTCCCCTCTCACGTCCATGCTGTGACTCATCTATACGAGGGCGCAACGTCACTGTTCCAGGGCCAGCTGGACCAGCATCTTCGGGGCCGAGCGGCGTACCAGGACACCGCGGCCAGGCGGGAGCGGCCGGGCCCGCTGGTCGCCGATGACGGGCCCTTCGGAGGGGTCACCGGAGAGCACCAGGCCGTCGGTGCCGAGTTCGCTCAGCCGGCTCAGTATCGGCTCCGACATCTGGCGGCGCGTCAGCCCGGCGACCCGGCGGGCGGCCACCACGTGGAAGCCGACCTCCCGGGCCTGCGGCAGGAAGTCGACCAGGGGCGTCAGGGGCGACTGCCGGCTGGAGGACACCAGGTCGAAGTCGTCCACCACCAGGAACAGTTCGGGACCCTCCCACCAGCTGCGATCGCGCAGCTGCTCGACCGTCACGTCGGCCGGGGGCAGCCGCTCGGTGAGCTTGTCGGCGAGGGCCTGGGCGACCGCCGTCGCCGCGTTGGCGTCGCCGGCGTAGGCACCGAGGTAGCCCGGAGGGACCAGGCCGAGCAGACCGCGCCGGAAGTCGAAGATGACGAACCGCACTTCGTACGCCGTGTAGCGGGCCATCATCCCCCAGATCCAGGTGCGCAGGAACTCCGTCTTGCCCGAGCCGGAGTCCCCGAACACCAGGAAGTGCGGGTCGGTGTCGGAAAGGTTCAGGTAGACCGGCCGCAGATCGTGCTCGGCGATGCCCACCGGGACACCGGGCGTCTCGTCCTCAACCGGGATCTCCATCTCCTCGACGGTCAGCCGTTCGGGCAGCATCCGGATCGCCGGCGCGGCCGCCCCCTCCCACCCATCGCCGATCTTGGTGAGCGCATCGGCCTGGGCCTCGGCGAGTTCGCCCACCGTGCCGCGGCCGTCCAGCCGGGGCAGCGCCACCTGGAACTGGGTGCCCGGCGGGGCGAGGCCGCGGCCGGGCGGCACGCTGCCGAACGCCCGGGCCACCCGGCGGTTGACCTCGGACTCCGACGGGTCGTTCAGCCGGAGCTCCAGGCGTCCGCTGATGCTGTCGCGCAGCGCGGTGCGGACGTCGCCCCAGCGGTTGGCGGTGAGGACCAGGTGCACACCGACACCGAGACCGCGGCCCGCGATGTCGTACACGGCCTCGTCGATTCCCTCCATCTCACCACGGGCGGCACCCCAGTTGTCGATCAGCAGGAACACGTCGGCGGTCCGCATCCGCTGCGGCAGCCCGCCGGCCGCACGGCGCCGCCGGAACTCGGTCGCCGAGTCGATGCCCATTCCGCGGAACTGGAGTTCGCGTTCGCCGATCAGCTGGCGGACCTCGGCGAGGACCCGCCGCGCCTGCGCCAGGTCGTGCCGGCCGGCGACCCCGCTCACGTGCGGGGAGCGTTCGAACGGCAGCAGCGAGCCGCCGCCGAAGTCGAGGCAGACGAACTGCGCCTCGTCCGGGGTATGGGTGAGCATCGCCGACAGCATCAGCGTGCGCAGCATGGTGCTCTTCCCGGACTGCGGGGCGCCGATGACCATGAGGTGGCCGGCCTGCACGAAGTCGGGCACCAGCGCCTGCTGCAGCTGCTGGAGCGGGATGTCGAGGACACCGACGGGGAACTGCAGCTGGCCGCGGGACGGCCACCACTCGGCCGTCAGGCCGCGTTCAGGACGGACCGCGACCGGGCCGATCAGGTCGTCCAGCGGGAGTGCGGGGGGCAGCGGCGGCAGCCACACCTGGTGGGCGGACTGCCCGACGGTGGCCAGGCGCTCCACGATGACCTGCATCTCGGTCGGCCCGGTGATCAGCGGGCGGGGCCGTTCCTGCTCCTGACGGTCGTGCGGCTCGGCGTCCGGGTCGGGCGGCACCCGCAGGCCGAATGGCGCCGGTCGGACGAGCGACGGCCCGGCCGGCACGTGGTCCCGTGCGGACTGGTGCGGTCCGGAGACGTGGGCGACCCGGAACCGTTCGTACACCGCGTCGGTGACCTTGAGGTAGGCCGATCCGGGGATCGGCGGCAGCTGGTAGGCGTCCGGGGTGCCGATGACGACGCGGGACTCCGCGGCGGAGAAGGTGCGCAGGCAGATGCGGTAGGACAGGTTCGCGTCCAGGCCGCGCAGCTTGCCCTCCTCCAGGCGCTGGGTGGCCAGCAGCAGGTGCATGCCCAGGGAACGGCCGACGCGGCCGATCTGGACGAACAGCTCGATGAACTCGGGCCGGCTGGAGAGCAGTTCACCGAACTCGTCGACGATGATCAGCAGGTAGGGCAGGGGTGGCAGGGGGCTGCCGTCCGGTGCGGTCTGCCCGGCCGCGCGGCGCAGCTGGTACTCGCGGACGTTGTCGATGTTGCCGGCGTCGCGCAGGATCCGCTGACGCCGCTGCTGCTCGCCCACCAGCGCGTCGCGTACCCGGTCCACCAGGGCCAGGTCGTCGATGAGGTTGGTGATCATGCCGGCCACGTGCGGCAGCTCGGTCAGGCCGGCGAAGGTGGCGCCGCCCTTGAAGTCGACCAGCACGAAGCTGAGCAGTTCCGGGGAGTGGGTGGTGGCCAGCCCGGTGACCAGGGTGCGCAGCAGCTCGCTCTTGCCGGAGCCGGTGGCGCCGACGACCAGGCCGTGCGGCCCCATGCCGCCCTGCGCGGACTCCTTGAGGTCCAGCAGCAGCGCCTGCCCGTCGGCGGTGAAGCCGAGGGGCATGCGCAGCACGGCTTCGTCCTCCACTCCGACCCAGAGCCGCTGCGGGTCGAAGGTCTCCACGTCGGCGATGCCGAGCATGCGCGGCAGCGACATCACTTGGGAGAGGATCTCCTCCTCGCCCTCCGTGGACAGCCGTAGCGGCGCCAGCTCCCGGGCGATGGACTCGCACAGGACCGGCTCCGGCCACTCGGCGAGCACGTCGGTGGGCTGCTGGGGAGGCGGAGCGCCCCGGTCGGTCGGCCGGACGTCCAGGGTGAGCGCGCCGGCGCGGTCGACGCGCACTCGTACGTCGGCGCGGGTCGGCTCGTCGTTCTCTCGCTCCACCACGCACAGCACGGTGATGGCACTGTGCGGACCGGCCGCCTGGAGGAGTTCCGCGGCCACCGGGGAGCGGGCCCAGGCGGCCCTGGGGTCGTAGCCGTCGAGGACCACCACGAGCCGGCGCCGACCGTCCGGCGCGTCCCGGCCGACCAGGCCGCGGTGGGGCGCCGGCTGCTCCGCGACCCGGTCCAGGACCGTTTGCAGGTGGTCGGCGACGTCGTCGAAGTCCTCGGCGACCAGCGGGACGACGCCGGCGTTCCCGGTGGCGTCCGGTTCGTGGGTGTGCGGCAGCCACTTGGCCCACTCCCAGTCGCCGTTTCCGGCGACGATGACCACGCCCACGTCGTCGGGGGCGTGCAGCACCCCGATCTGGCAGACCACGGCGCGGGCGACGCCGCGGGCCACCTCCACGGGGCCCAGCACACTGACCACGCCGCCGCGGGACAGGTCGACCACCGCGGGCTGGCTGCCGACGGTGGACGCGGAGGCGATCAGCCGGTCGGCCGCCTCCTTGGCCCGGGAGTCGTACTCCACCGTGGGGTCGTTGCGGGCGGACAGGCGAATCGGAGTGGACAGCGGGGCCGTGCCGACGCCGACGCACACCCGCAGGAAGTCGGCGTCGGTGATCCGGCGCTCCCAGACCCGGCGGCGCCGAGCGGCGATCGCCCACAGCCGGTACGGCGACGGGTACGTCCACGCGGCGACCACCCGCTGGGCCTCGGCGACCTCCTGGGCGGTCTTTCGGACCTCCACCAGGTGGGCGAGGTAGCGGTCACGGGCCCGCAGTTTGTCCTTGCGCGCGCTCCCGCGCATCTGCAGGCGGATGCCCACGGTGGTGCCGATGGAGAGCACCACGAAGCAGATGCCCATCAGGATGAGCACCTTGCGGCCGCCGGACATCAGATAGGCGGCCATGCTGATGCTCGACAGCAGCGGCATCAGCATGACCAGCCAGTTGGTGGAATCCCGTCCGACGGGCTGCGGCGGCGCGGCGAGCACCACCGGTTCCGTCGGGAGCTGCGGCGGCAGGACCCGGGCAGGTCGGTGGAAGATGATCCGGGACATCAACGCTCTTCGTCAGTGACGGTGGCATGAGGGAAGCGGGGATGACCCGCATCCCGGCTCTCCCACCGTAGGAGTTCGCCGTCGGCGACGGGTAGCCCCCGTTCCCGCACCCGGGGACGCCCCCCATCGGGGACGCCGATCAGCGTGTGTCGTTCAGGCCGGGGAGGCGGGGAAGGCGGGAGGGCGGGCTGCCGGGGCGCCGGTTCGGGACCTTCGGCACCACGTTCCCGCTGTACCGTGTCGGCGTCTGCTGCAGTTGGTCGATGATGTCGGCGAGGTTGCCGGTCACCTCGTTCATCCGCTCGGCGCGCTGGGCGGACAGTGCCTCGGCGGCGTCGTTCACGGCTTCCATCACCAGAGCGGACAGCCTCTCCCGGTCGTCGGGGTCGATCACCGAGCGGTCGATGTCCAGCCCGACCAGCCTGCCCTGGCCGGAGACGGTGGCCCGGACCAGGCCGTCACCGCCGTAGCCGGTGGCCTCCATCGACTGCATCGCGGCCTGGACGTCGGCCACCTCGTAATTCATCTGCTCGGCGCGGCGGGCCAGCGCCTCGAAGTGGTTCTGGGGGGTCTCCGGCATGGGGATCGGTCTCCTTCGGTGGCCGGGCCGGCCGGACGGCCGACGGTGGATCGTTCGGCGAGCAGAGATGACGCCGAGGCGAGCGAGCGCGGTTGTTGATCGCCGGCGCAGGGGCGACCCGTGGGCGGACGGCCGGTCGGGTCGCCCCATCGCATGACGTGTCCGGGGTGCTCTATGCCGCGCCGGGGATGGTGGCGAGCGGCCGGTCGATGGTGATGACGGTGACCGAGACGCACGCGGGCACGAGTTCCTTCGTTCCGTCTTCCCTGGTGATCCAGACCTTCGCGCAGAACGTGGGCGAACGCCAGAGGTCGTCGGCTCGCGCGGCTCCCCCCTGCACTACCGTGAAATCGTCGGGGTGCCAGTCCTGCGGGCTGGGCGACAGGTCCAACAGGTCGGACAGTGGCGGTAGGCCGGGCAGGTCCTGGGGATGGGCTGTTGCGGTGGGGGTCAGGACGGCCCAGTGGCTGGATCCAGTGCGGTCCGGCTTCGCGATAGTGATCGGCACGCCGGTTCCATATGTCTTGATTTCTCCCTCGGGCTCGAGAACGCGTATCTGGTAGCCGGTGTAAGGGGAGATCAGGTGCTTGATGATGTCGACCTCGGCGTCAGGGGTCGTCGTGCGGTCGGCGGCGGCGAGGGTATCGACGATGTCCTCGATGCCCGGGTCCGTCTTGTCGCTTGCCTTCCTGATCTCTTGCCAGGTCCTCCTGATCCCTTGCCAGGTCTCCTCGTCCAGCAGGTCAGGACGTTCACGGACCGCTTTCGCCAGAAATTCGCGCAGGTCGGTGTCGGTGGTGATGGGGGTGTAGCGGTCGGCCGCCAGTCTGTCTTGGGTCGCGGCCCGTACGGCGTGAAGGAAGCCGCCGGTGGCGGGTCCGATGAGCAGGCCGTTCTTGCCCATGCTCTCCAGCTGAGCGGCGGTCAAAGCAGCGGGCGCACCCGCCGGTTCCGGCTCGGTGGGCCGGATCTCGATGTCGGGCTCGATACCGGCGACCGGGCGGGGGTGCGACCCGATCGTTGCGGCCGCTTCGGGGACGAGTGCCCCCCAGCCCGCCGGTGCGGCCGAACTCGGATCGGTACGGGCCAGCACCACCCGTGGCGCCTGCGGGTCGCCGTAGGCGCGCACCCGCCCGTCGGCACCCACGACCAGCAGGTTCATGCCTGTCAGGTCGGCAAGGGCAGCTGGGGCCAGTGCGTGGACGATCGGTTCCCAATGACCCGGCCGGTCGAACGCACGCCGGATGTACCCGTCGGCTGAGCGATCGGCCAGATGGGCACTGATCTGCTCGAACACCGCCTGCCGGTGGTAAACGGACAGGTTGTTGTCCAAGTGCTCGACCACGATGCGGTCTTGGAACTCCGCGAAGACCATCGCGCCCATCGGGCCCACATAGGTCCAGGGCAGGTGTCCCGCCTCGGTTCGGGGCAGATGTCCGGTCGCCAGTTTGCGGAGCGTCGACGCGTCGCCGACCTGCTCGCCGTCGACGGTGAGCTCACCGCCGACCGCATCGATCAGCGCTTGGAACACCGCGTTCGGGCCCGTCCGCAGTGCGCCGAACCGTACCTGGTGCTCGCGCGCCCACTTGTCCTGGGCGGCGCTGATGCCCGCCGGCATGAGGTCACCGGCCGGTTCGGCGTTCAGGTCACCGTCCCAGCCGGTGGCCGGCGTGAACGGCCCCTCCAGCTGATCGGCCGCGAGCGTGAGCCCGTTGATATCGACGACCAGCCCCAGCCCCGCTCTGTCCAGCGACGCCTTGACCTCGTCGTTCCAGGCGCTCACCCGACCGCTCGGGTCGGCGGAGTCGAACTTCACCAGCCGCATTTCATCCGTGGTGTCGATCGCCACCCAGGACCGCGTACCGTCGAAGACCAAGGCCGCGCCCCCGAACGGGATCGCCTCGACCAACTCTCGCAGCGACGACGACGCCACCCACTGATCGGCCGCGATCCCCGACGGAGGCCCGCCCTGGGTGATCTGCCCAGTGGCGGCGGGCACACCCACGCCGCCGCGCTCGTCGAACAGCGCCTGGAACAGCTCGACCGCCGCGCCCAGACTCAGCCCGGAAGTGATCACACCGGCAGCGGTCCGTTCTCCCGCGCCCGGAGAAGCCGGATCGCCGAGCCCGGGGATCCTGCCGAGACCATCGACCGTTTCGCGCAGATCGTCCGGAGTCCGCGACAACACCGCACCTTGGGCTGCATCGCCGGGTGCGCGGGTGGGGGCGGACCGCGGCACCGACGCACTCGCCTGCCAGCGTTCGGCCACCCCGCGCAACCAGGACGCGACGGCCTCATCCCCACCGGCGGCCTTGGTCGCGTCGAGGGCCCGGCCCAACCTGACCAGCGCCGGGTCGGACAGGTTCGGGCTGCTCAACGGGGACCCGCCCGCGAACCGCCCCGCCGCCGGCGGCAGTGCCACCCACCGCCGCCCCCCGAGGTCTTCGTCCGTGATCGGCGCGATGAAGACCGGCCGGCCCTTCCCGTACCGGTTGACCGCACCGTCCCGCTCGACCACCCGCACGGCCAGGCCAAGCCGGTTCGCGAAGAACGGCACCACCTGCTCGGCGAGCTGTGGCCAGTACCCCGAATCAGCGGCCGACGTCGCCTCGATCGAGGCGATGATTTCATCCAGCGCCTGACCACCATTGATCCGTGCACCGATCTGTTCACTCAGCGTCCGAGCGGCCTCGTCGTCGGCCGGGTTTTCACGCTGGTAATAAAGAGCTTCGTAGATCGAGTACACCACCTGCCAGAAACCCGGATGGGCGTCGGTGAGCTGACGAATCTTGCCGGCCAGCAACGTGCGCAGATCCCCCGCACTCTTGACGAACACCCCGTCGGTGGTGGTGAAACCGCCGTCGGTGGCCTGCACCAGCGCCTCCAGCAGGCCGTCCGGACCGGCCGGGACCTCGACGAACCGGAAGTGATTATCCAGCGCCCATTTCCGCTGCGCCGTACTCGCCCCCGCCGACGCCCGGCCCACCGGCCCAACCGGTACGACCGGTTCGGTTCCGTCGACGATACGGCTGATCGGGGCGGGCGTACGCCGCCCGCCGGCCACATCGGCCGGCCGGGTGATCGCGCCCAGTGCCAGCGGCGGACCGACCGGCGCCAGCCCGATCCACTGATTCCCGGAGCCGGCCGTGCTCCCTACCAGCTGTGCGACGGTGACCGGTTGTCCTCCCTCGCGGAAGGACACCTGCCGCCCGTCGGCATGCAGGATGGTGACGCTCACCCCCAGGTAATGGTGCACCAGCACCTGCAGCATCGGATCGGTCAAGAAGCCACCCTCAACACCAGCGATGAGCTCTGTCCAGGCCCGGCCATCCGCCATGCGCTGGAAGGCGTCTCGCTGCCCCTCAGAACCGGCGGTTCCTACGTACTGGTCCTCTACGTACTGGTCCGTAATGTCCATCCAACGCAGCGAACCGGGCCGGGCGGGGTCATCCTGCATCGCCCGCGCCAACTGCGTCCGCAGCCCGCGCAGCCCACCCAGCAGCGCCTCTACCCCAGCGACGCGGCCGACGGCCTCCAGCGCATCGAAGGGATCGCTGCTTCCGCGCGGCCCGACAAAGACCATCCCGGTCTTGGCCGCCCATTCCACCTGCTGCGGCGACAACCCATCCAGCACCGGATCGTCCGTCGCCGCCGGTGCTCCCATCCAGCGCGGCTTGCCGCCCGAGTCGGAACCTTGGGCAAGCACCAACGTCGGGCCCGACCCATAAGCGCTTATCCGCCCATCAGGGTGCAGCACCAGCAGGCTCTTCCCGAGGAACTGGCTGATCAACGGCGGGGCGACGCTGTCCTCCAGTTCCGGCCAAGTCCCCGTCAGACCAGTGATACTGCGGAGAATGTAATCCCACGCAGCGGGTTGCCGGCCTTCCTCGTCTCTCAACGAGCGTTCGACAAGCCCTTGCTCTTTGGCCGGCGACAAAGGGCCATCGAGCATGCTTCGCATCCTGGCCTTGTACGCCGACGCCCACGCCTCCTTCACGCCAGGCCAGGCCAAGCCCTCTTCTGCAGAATCGTTCCGCATCCAACGGCCCAGCAGAGAACGTAGCTCCGCTGGATCATGGACTACCCGGCCCTCTGCGATGACCGAACCACCGGACGCCGCGAGTACCGCCGCGTACAGCGATTCGGCGCCCAGCGCCGCAACATCCCGTCGGGCCGACTCTTGCCCTTCGACGAACCGGAAGCCCCAGGACTGCGCCCAACGCGCCTGCTCCCACCTGATCCCCCCGGGCAGCCCGAAATTCGACCGGGCACTTCCACGGTCCGAGCCGCCGTCATCGGCAGCGAACGTCTCCTCCCGCACCGGTAGCGTGTTCGGCGTTTCTGGGGTTTCGGGTATCAGAACTCTTCCAACGAATCGGCTGTACGCCCCGTCCCCGCCCTTGACCTGACCACCGCCGATGGGGGACGGGCCGCCGGCTTCCCCGGCCTCCACGGCGGTTGACGCGATGCGGGAGTCGGACGTGTCGGTGCCAGACGCCGCCGACAGCGGGATCGTGTCGAAATTCAGGGCTGGAAGCCCCCCAGTCTGCGCCGCCACAGGCTGCTGGACTGTGGCGACCTCTGTGGCGACCTCTGTGGCCGCGCCGGTAACGCCGGCCATGGGGTCGCTGACGCCCGGAAGGTCGGTTGATGGCGACACGAACCGCCTCCGCCCATCAGGGAGCGTCTGCTTTACCACTGCAGCGGCTTGCAGGCATGCGCTGATGCTTTGGCTCGACTTACGCCACACGTATCGCTCCATTTTGCTGTTCATTTTTCGGAAATCGTTACGCCACGCCGGAGCGCTCACTCGACGACCGCCACCTCAACGCAGTGCTCGCTGCGACTTATGCTGCTCTTGCGCCAATCGATAGTGCCCACTACCTCGTCCCCGTGATCTCCCTGTTCAGATCTCGAGAGGTCCTCGGTGGTCTGAGGGCCGACCGACGGACCTGTGGCGGACGGCGTCGCGGGTGCCGTCAGTCGTTCCCCGGCGGCCCGTACGGCCTGCTCCGTCCACCGTGCCTGACCGGCGGAAGTGGTGTCGTGCCGGATGGCGCGCAGGTCGTCGAGCAACTGCTCGGCTTCGGCGGCCCATCCGCGCGCGTCTTCGAGACGCCCGGTGAGCAGCGCCATCGCCGCGTCGTGGCCGTCGAGCACTCCCTGGAGCCGGTCGCGTTCGGCCTCCAGAGGCGACATCAGGTCCCGTATCCGGGCCTGCGCGGTCGGGTCCGGATCGCCGTCCAGGACGAGCCGGACCCGCTCCGTCTCCAGGCCGCCGAGCCGGTCGGTGACGCGGGTGAGTTCGGCTCGTGCGCGAGCACGGTCCCGTTCCACGGTGGCCTGCTCGGGTTCGAGCCGGGCGACCGCCTCCTGCCATCCGGCGACGGCCTCCAGTGCCCGGTCGAACAGGCCGGGCAACGACGGACGCACCGCGCCCAGGTGTGCGCGGCGTTCGGCGATCGCCGTCGTGACCGCCTGCGCGAAAGTCTGCCCGCGCTGCCAGGAGGTGCGGTAGAAACGTGCCAGGTCGACCGGGTCGAAGCCGTGGGCCACCGCGAGACGCCGGAGGTCGTCGGTCCAGAGTCCGGCTCGCGTCGCCTGGTCGGCGGTCAGGACGGCGTCATCGAAGGTGGCGGGGTCGAAGGCGTAGACGCGCCCGGCCGGGTCCGCCCAGTGGCTGCGTACGGCGCCGTCGGGCTGATGAACGTCCAGCCGGAGGTGCGCGCCGAGTTCGTGTGCGACGTCCCGGGCGACGAACACCGGGTCCAGGGCGAACATCGCGGCTTCGGGCGGCAGCGCGGCCGGGGCGCCGGCCCTGTTGTCCCGGCGCAGCGCGTGGACCCGGTGGACCTCCGCGATGACGTCGGTGATCTCCTCCTCGACGGAGTGGGGCAGGCCGTCGGTCAGCCGGTCGTCGGTCCTGGTGAGCCGTTCCTCGTACTCGCCGAGCATCATGAGAGCGCCGGGGTCGAGTTCGTAGGCCGAGCGCAGATCGGCCGTCATGGTCCGCACCGCCCACTCGAGCGTCGCACGGTACTGCCGGGTCTGCGCGTCCGGACCGACGGTGAGCACAATCGGGCGGTCGCCGCCGGCCTGTTCGCGGATCTGGGTGACCATGCTGTGGTGGGCGCGCGAGGCGGTGTAATCCTGGTACGCCGCGTCGGCCAGCAGCGCGGGCAGGTCGAAGCGGGGCGCGGTGTCCAGCCCCTGCCACGCCTCTGGGTCCACCCGCCTCCGCAACACCTCTTCGGCCTGCTTCCGGTTCTCGGCCAGGTCGGCGAGCAGTTGCCGGTACTGGGCCTCGAAGATCTCCACGTACACGTCGCCGGTGACCGGGTCGCTGCGGAGCGGGCCGCCCTTATTGTGGGCCTTGCGGAACAGGTGGTGCCGGGTCTTCTGCGCCTCCAGCCAGAACTGGCCGCGCATACGGACCAGCAGCGTCGAGCCGAGTTCCTTGGCGTGCTGCTCGCGGCGGTAGTTCACGGTGCCGGCGCTGTTCTGGTTCACCGACGTGACCCGGCTACCCGCGTCGGTGGGTCCCCAGCTGCGGTCCGGATGCTGATGGTCGAGGGCACCGCTGCCGCCGACGGCGTAGTCAGCGGTGACCCGGGCCTGGTCGGAGCTGTTGTTCGCGGTCGTGCCGCTCTGGTGCTTGATGTACCGGCCGGTGCCGGTACCGCCGTCGGCCATGAGCCCGATGACCTGCGCGTCGAACAGGTCACCCTGCAGCCACATCGTGGCGCGTTCGCTGGAGTGACCGGGGATGAACAGGTTGTCGGCCACCTTGTACTTCTCGCCACCGATGGCGTTGCGCAGGTGGTTGGTCAGATGCGACCGCGACAACAGGGTCGGCAACGACAGGCTGGAGCGCGTCTTCGGATCGTTCGCCCGGGCACCGAGGGCCTTTTCGTACCAGTGCGGGCCGAACATCGTGCCCATCAGCTGGCGGGCGGCGGGCAGCAGGCCGTCCAGTACGACGCCGGTGACGTAGGCGTTGCCGGGCAGCTTGCCCAGCGGGACGAGGTCACGGACGTTCTGCGGGCCGCGGAGCCTGCCCGCCTCCGCCAGCGCGTGCGGCACTTGGAGGTCCAGCGTGCCGGCCACCGTGGTCTTGGCCACCGCGCCGTGCCGGGTCCAGGTGTCGAGGCCGGACAGCAGCAGGTTGTTCAGCGGCCGGCCGGACATCTTCAGCCGCCGGACCGTGACCGTCAGCTCGTGGGTGAACCGCACCGCGTAGTGGTTCGCCCAGTCGTAGACGGTCTGCTCCGACACCGCGTTCTCCGCGCGGGTCGTGCCGCGGTGGTGCCCCACGGAGGTCCTCAGGTCGGCCGGGCCGCTGGCGTGCGCGCCGCCCGAAGACAGCTTCGCGAACATCCACGACTGCGAGCCGTCCCGGGACGTGGACTTCGACGTGGGAACGTACCCGTGGGAGTAGACCTCGATGCCGGTGTTCCACCGGTAGTCGTGCACGTCCGGCGGTGAGGTCAGCGCGTCGGTCAGGTTGACCTCGATGATGTCGGTCAGGAACCAGCCGACCGGGTTGACCAGGTAGAGGGAGTAGCCGCCCTTGGCCAGGAACTCCTCCCACATGGCCTGGTCGCGGCCCTCGGCCAGGATCGCCTGCAACGCATCGACGCCGCCCTGCATCCGGCCGACGCGGCGGCCCTTGCCGTTCCAGATCTCCGCGCCGGCCGCCAGCAGACCGGGCGCGACCCGCTCGATCTCCTCCCGGACGATGTCGTAGGTGGTCAGCCCATCGGGATACTTCAGCTCATAGACGCCCGAGTGGCCCAGGAACCGGCCACCCGGATCGTCGCGGGTCAGGTACTCCGGCAGCTCCATCAAGTGGTACGGCCGCCGCGGGTTCCCCAGCTTCTGCCCGAACCTGTCGTTGAACCGGTCTCGGACCTCGAGCGAGGTGATCGGCGTTCCGCCGAGCGTGTGCAGCTCGGCCAGCGTCCCGACCAGCGAGGGACGGTTGATCTTGATCCCGGCCGGCAGGTCGGGGACCTCGTCGTGCCAGCGCATGAGGGTCTGGGCGACCACGTCGCCGCTGAGCCGCAATCTGCCGTTCCGCCAGTCGTTGAGCACTTCGGCGAGCCGCGGGTCGGTGAGCGGCGCGCGGCCCTCGGCGTACGCGACGACGTCGGCGGGCATCCGGGGGTGCAGGTACGGGTCGTACGGATCGCGCAGGCTGTGCCCGAACGCCGTGTTGAACTGCTCCCTGACCTGCGCGTCCAGCACCGGAGCGGCACCCGTCGTGTGCATCCGCACCAGCGAGCGCCCCAATTTCCCCCGCGAGACCCGTACGTCCTTCGGCAGGCCGGGCGCCTCGCTCTTCCAGCGCATGAGGATCTTCGCCGCCAGGTCACCGCTCAGCTTGAGCCTGCCGGTGTGCCAGCGCAGCATCGCGTCCTTGAGCTGACCATTCGAAATCGGCAGGCGGCCCTCGGCGTACTGGGTCAGCGCCTCCGGCTCGGGCAGCAGGAACACCATGGTCCGGGGATCCATGTGCTCGGTGTGGTGCGCCGAACTGCCGGGAAGCAGCTTGGCGTGCTTTTCCCGGCGGCTGGAGACCGCGAAGTCCACCGTGGTCTCGAAGGAGTACACGCGGTTGAAGTTGAGCTGCAGGAGCTCCTTGCCGCCGGTGCGCCCGGAGGTCTGCGACCGATTGTGCTGCCAGTGCCGGTTCAGGTCGGTCTCACCGGTGAGGTTCGCGAGCCCGGCCGTGTCGCCGGCGGCGACGTCCAGCTGGTCCCAGCTCCAGCCGACCGAGCCGGAGTCGGTGAGGCTGCTCTGGCCCAGGAACAGCTTGATCAGGCCCAGCACGAACTTGTCACCGGTCGCGCCGGTGAACCTCGTCGGGCCCAGGTCGCCCCGGATGTCCATCGCACCGAACGTGTCGCGGAAGATGCCCGGCTCGAACGGACGGTCGGTGGTGTACTCGCGGTTCAGGATCTCCTTCAGATGCGCCCGCATCTCGATCGTGCTCGTGAAGGTGTCCCGCGCCGCAGACGCCGTACCGGCCGGATCGGTCATCCGCCCCAGCGCCGAGACCGCGTCCCGGACACCGGTGGTGTCCACGAAGTAGACGACACCCTGTTCCAGGACCCCGGCCGGCGTCGGCCCGTCCGTTACCGGGCCTTCCTCGGTGCCGAGCGGCAGCAGGTACGCCAGAGCGGTCTGGTTCTCGACCTTGATCGGGTCCGGGTCGCGGACGCCCTTGCGGACCCGGCCCTGCACACCGGAGTGCTGGTACTCGACGGTGATCTCATAGTCGCTGGTCAGCGCGAACTCGTCGACCTTGCCGGGGTACTCCAGCAGCTCGGGACGGTTGTTGAGGAAGCCCACCGCGTCGGAGGCACCGACGCTCCGCTGCAACTCGACGCCCATCATCGCCGTCTTGAGCGCCTGGAAGAGCCCCTTGAACTTGAAACCCCACGCGACCTGCCGCGAGTGGCCGACGGACGTACCCGCGCTGTCCATGCCCATCGCCAGGTTCACCGTGTGGAACTCGTCCGTACTGCGCTTGAACTCCGGCGGGTGCTCGGGGTTCTTCCGCGCCTTGATGGTGACCTTCGCCGAATCGACGTCCCAGTCCACGCCCATGCCACCGCGGCGCTTGCGGAGCGTGAAGGTCATGCCGTCCTGGTGGATCTGGTCATAGTGGGAGTCCAGGCCACGGCTGGAGACCATCTTGTCGAACAGCTCTTCGTTGTCCACCAGGCTGTCGAGCTTGTTGCCGTGCCCGTACCACCTGTACCCCTCGAACGGGTCGGCCCCGTCCGCGGGCAGGAACCCGGTCCCGGACAGCTCGGCCGTGAGCACGTCCCGGACCCGCTCGACGGTCTCCTCGGCCACCATGACCAGGCCCATCCCGACGCCCTTGCCCTCCGCCACGTAGTGCGGCACGGGCTTGGTGTCCGGGTCCTTCCGGCCCCGGCCGGTGCCCCGGATCGCGTCCGGCTCGTACGGCACGGTGCCGCCCTGGGCCGGCGGGTTCTTCAGCGCCTCCCGGTCGACCGACAGACCGTGCTCGTACGCGGCCGCCTCCGGCACCCGGACCAGCGCCCTGCCGGGGACCGGGCCGGTCGTCCTCGGCGCCCGCTCGCCCTCGTCACCGCGGACGCTGACCGTCGCCCGATGCGTGAACGACATGGCGTACGCGTTGGTGTGCGAGGTGTCGCGCGGCACCAGCACGTGCAGGCCGGTCCGCCCCGCCGAGATCCCGTCGGTGTTCGACGAGCCGTAGCGCAGGTAGGTGGCGATGGCCAGGCCGGCCCTTTTCAGCCTCCGGAGCGGTGCCCCCAGGTCGACCTCGACGTTCGGGAACGTCAGACCGCTGCTGTTGCCGATGTTGTGGCCGCCGCTCCAGCCGTCGATGGCGGTCCGCACGTTCTCGATGTGCGACTTGTCGCTGCTCGCACCGACCCGCGGGGCATCGGCCAGCCGCTCGGACCGCACCGCCACCGCCGCCACCGGCCGCCCATGCTCGCTGTGCAGCCAGAACCGGTACCCGCGAGCGGTGTTGACCGCCGCGTCCAGGTGCATGTCCAGGTTCCACAGCTCCTGCAGCAACTCCTGACGGATCGAACTGCCCATCGGCAGCCGCAGCCCCTCCTCCCGCAAGAGCGCCGCGATCTCGTCGAACAACCGCGGAAGGTTCGTCAGACCAGAGGCCGAGAAGTACGACGGCAGCTTCTTGACCTTGACCGCCTCACCGGTCGCGATCACCTGGTCCGACGGGGCCTTCTCCAGATAGTGGTCCGGAATCCAGAGGAACAGGCGCTCGTCGGTCGGGTCGTCCAGCCGCTGGACGGGCGTCTGCGCCCAGGTCTTCTCCGGGTCCGTACGCACCTTGAACGACCACTTCGCCGTGTAGGCGATCAGCTTGTGCTCGGTGCGGTTGTCCTCGACGTGACCGCCCTCGGCATCGGCGATGTGCGTGTCGGACCGGTTCGACTGGTTGGCCGTCCCGGAAAGCGAACCGCCGAACCGCAGGGTCACACCCGGCGCCAGGGGGACACCGAAGTTCAACGAGAGCGCGCCACGAGTCGCACCCAGCTGCCCGCTCTGCGACTGGGCGTGCGCACCGGTCGCGAACACCGAGTTGATGGTGCCGACCGCCTGGTGCTCCCCCTCCACCGCAGGCAGGGTGGACGGCGTGAGCGTGGCACCGGCCGGGTTCTGTTCCTCGTGCGGATCGGTGGCATCGAGGGTGAACAGCACCTCGGCGTTCCCGATCGGCACCTGCAGACCGCTGTCGCCCGTCTCTCCGGCCGCGTCGTGCATGCCGAGGTACCGGTAATTGGACAGCAACCGGTGCGTCAGCAGGGCCAGCTCGTTCTCGGTGAACTCCGCCCCGGCCTCGCCCAGCGCCTCCCGGACCCGCCGCAGCAGCGCCGGCATCTGCGGCAGGCCCACACGTGGCACGCCGATCGAACGGATCATCGGATCCGCGTCGATCAGCGTCGCCCCCTCCTCCAGCGGAGCGGATGCCTCCGGCGGAACAGACGGCTCCGGCAGCCCGGGCAGTTCCAGCGGCTGCTCCCCGCCTTCCGGCGTCGCGGAGGTGAACGAGGCCGGCTCAGGGCTCGGCTCCGCGTCCGAGACGAGGCCGTCGCGGCGCCCCCGGCCGAACAGCGCCGGGACGATCGGCTCGCCCTCCACCGGGCCCAGGGGGGAGAACACGCGGAACCACTCGTCCCCAGGACTCGAGCCCGCCGCGGTGTCACCTGAGCGACGCGAGGTCACGTCACCGGTGACCGGATCGAACTCCACCCGATACGGAGTGGCCACGACCGGTCGGTCCAACACGCGCGACAACGGCTGGGCCACACCCGCGCCACCGTTGATCAGCAAGTACGGGTTCAGGCCCGGCGCCATCTGGGTGATCACCGCCGCCGTCGCCTCCACCGTGACCTCGCGCTCGCCGGCCATCACCCGGCCGTCCCGCACGGTCCCGAAGACGAACACACTCCCCTCGGGCAGCACGCCGGCCAGACCCCTCATCCTGGCGATGAGGGGCTCCAGCCCGGTTTCATCCGGTGCTCCAGGCAGCAGGACCGCCACCGGACGGCCGTCGACATCGACCACGCGCGTCTGCTCGAGCACGTCCTCGATCGGCATGCGCTGCGGCACCGTCGCCGCCGGAGCCGTCGTCGCGCCATCGTCGCGGCGGCTTTGCACACCCTGCGGGGGCGACTGCTCGACCTCGGGCCGGGGGGCGAGCTCAAGCTCGGAGTCGAGTTCGGTCTCGGTCGGTTCGTCGGCGAAGCGGACCTTTTTGGGAACTCGCGTCTGCGTCCCGACCGGGTCGGCGGGCCGCGACGGGTTGTCCTCGGCCTCGGCCTCCGGCTCAGGGCTCGGCTCCGCATCCGAGACGAGGCCGTCTCGACGCCCCTGGCCGAACAGCGCCGGGACGATCGGCATATTCGACGGTCCATACGAAGCGGGATGGCGCTCCGACTGCGCCGAATTCGAGTGACCGACGCCGCCGTCCGTCAACGGGATACGGATGGCCATGCCACTCTGCTCGAGCGGCACCATGTACATGGCTGCCGTATCCGCCACGAGCCCGTACCGCCCGGTCTCCGGGTCCAGAGAGGCCAGGGCATCCAGGAGGCTGTTCTCATTGGCGACCTGACCGATCCAGCCGTTGTCCCCTCGCAGGTAGGCGCCCGTCGGTGTGTGGATGAAGTCATCTCCAAACCGCACCCACCCCTGCGGCGACAACTCCCCGCCGCCCGGAAGCCTGATCCTGCCCGTGTCACCGACCTCATAGCTGAGCAGCGCGGAACGGGACGGAGCCGGGCGCACGTAGGTGAACCACCGCTCCGCGGATTTACCCTTACCACCGACCACCGGCACCTCATCGGCCGGCACCTCGGTAAGGCCGCCATGACGAGGTGCCATGACGGTGAGCGGACGGCCGATCGGCCACCCCGCAGCCAACGGATCCAACCCATGATCCGGCGACCCCCCACGCAGACCACCGTGCCTCGACCGCCGCTCTCCGCCCCGCCGGTTCAGCCGCTGAGCACCATCCACCACCGCACCGAACGCCGGCGCCGCATGGTCCACGCCCGGTATCTCGGCTAGGAACCGGGCCAGCCCCAGGCCTGCCGAAGCCGCGGCACGGGCCGACTCCAGCACGTGGGGCAACGCCGTCCCAAACGGCGGCTGGGGCACTCCCCGGACAGCGTAGAAGCGGGCCACGATCGCCTCCAGCCGGCGCCAGGTGAGCAGCGAGGTGTCGCCGTCGACGGCCCGCAGCCTCTCCAACCCCGCGAAACCCTGCATCAGACCGGTGTACGTCTCCTGGCTCGGGCGGAACTCCTGTCCGTACACCAGGCGCAACGCACGCACCCACCGCAGGACCCGCTTCGGTCCCCGCGGATCCGCAGCCAGCGTCCCGCCCAGCTGGTACGCCTGGGCGGCCAGTTCCTCATCATTCGGCTCAGGCCGGAACGTCAGCCAGTAGGCGTCGTCGGGGCGATCAATGTTGCTCGTGACCAGCAGCAACCGGGCCGGCAGCCCCCGGGCGGGATCAGCCGGCCGGTAGAGGGTGGAAACGTTGGCGCCGGCCAGAGGCCTGCCCAAGGCGTTGGACATCCGCTGGCCGCCCGCCGGCGTCTTCAGCGGGTCGATCGGCTCCGGGCCCTCCGGGAACGCGGCGACATGGCAGCCGTCCGCCAAGGCCAGGTCCTCCGGCCCGAGCGCCTGCATGCTGGGACGCCGCTTGAAGTACCGGGCCATCTCCTCCAGGTAGGCGGCACCGCTCGATCCATCGGCGAGGGGCACCTTGGCCGCGGTGCTGTTGGAGTGGAAGGCCATGACGTACTTCGGTTCGAAGGGCAGCGGCATCGGGGCGCTCTCGCGTACCACCTGCACCTTGTTGTCCGGCCCGCGCACGACTTCGGCGTAGCTGAAGTGCCGCACCTCGACCTGGCGCCCGCGGATGAAACGCTTGCGCAGCTCGTCGTGGGACATCACGACGCGGCCGAAGGTCTGCTGCTGGTCCTCGGTGACCAGGGTGGTCGAGACGATGGCGCTGTCCGGCAGCGGCCGACCGCTGTGGTCCAGCACCGCGCCCGGCTGGTCGGACGGGCGGTAGCCCGGGTCGCTGGGCACGAAGGCGGCGGACCGGCCCGCCAGAGCCATCCACACCGTCCCGGCGGCGTCGGGCGCCAGGTGCAGTCCGCTGTCCGGCGCCCAGGTCCTGACCCCCAGCCCGTCGGCCACGATCCGCGGGCCGTCCACGGTCCCGGCGCCGATGGCCTGCGACATCATGATCACCTCGGCCTGCGGCGGCCGGTGCCGGTCATGGCGCATGAGCTCGACGAACTCGTCCCAGTCGTTGAGCGCCAGCCGGGTGCCGTCCGAGCCGGCCACCATCGGGCGGTGGTGCCCTCCGTACATCGACACCGCCCACCGGTAGCCGCCCCAGGGCGACGGCCGGTCGGCCGCCAGCGGCTGCCCGTTGCGGCCCACCACCCCATAGCTGTCCAGGTTCACCCGGCGTACGGTGCCGGTCCAGTCGCGGCCCACCGGCCGCCCGTAAGCGTCGTACATCAGCAAGCCGTCGTCCAGCGCGCCCCGCCGCTCCAAGTCGTACGCGCCGATCGCGGCCAGACTCCCCGCCCGGCCGGCGCCGTCGGCCGCGGCGACCAGAGCGTACAGCTCGTTGAACCGCTGGGCGTCCAGCGGAACCTGGTCCCCCAGGTGGAGCAGCCGCTGCGCCAGCACAGCCAGGTCGGCCTGCGGCCCGGCCACCCGCTGCAGCACCGCCTGAGCGGTGTACGCCACCGAACCACCGTGTTCCGCGTACTCCTGGTACGGGAACGTGCCCGGCGCGCCGGCCCGCAGTCCGGGCAGTTCCTTCTTGGCGATCAGGTGTGCGATCGCCTCACCCTGGTCGTGGCGGATCCGGTTCCGCCACGAGCCGGGCAACTGGTCGTGGTAGCGGGCCACGGTCTTCGCGCCCACCGGCCCGTGTTTCCATCCCAACCCGGGCCGCGCCAGCACGGTGTTCACCCGCTTGAGCAGCTCCGGATCCCAACCCGGGCCCGTCCGCTCCCACTCCTCGGGCTCCGGCGCCAGGACGGTGCCGGGCTCGACCGGGGTGATGGCGTCGGTGTCCTGGTCGACGCCACCGAGCATGCCGACGGAACCATCCGGGATCGTGACGACGGCATGATGCCCCTGCGGGTCGCCCGTGCCGGTCTGGGGTTGTCCGCGCAGCAGGACCGCGGCGATCTGGGGGAGGGAGTAGCCGCCGTTGAAGATCGCGTGGAGGTCGTCGTCGATCACGGGGTGGAAGCCGTGTCGCAGGAGCAGATACGGCAACAACGCATAGACGTTGAGCCGGAGGTTTCCGTCCGCGTACGGGTGCAGGACATGCAGAGCGCGGATCGTCCGGCCGATCGCGATCAGACGACCGAGGTCCGTGGTCGCCGAGGAGACCTCGGCGCGGAATCTGTCGAAGATCTCATCGACCAAGGCCGGTGTCTCGGCGGACTCGTAAAGGGTATACGCGTACGTCTGGCCGAGAAGGTGGCGCCGGTAGACGGTCAGCGGGGCGGCGCCCTCCCCTGTGTTACTCCATGTGTAAGCCTGATCGTAGGAGGAGATGAGAGACCGGCCGCCGATGACCTCATCGACGATGTCCGGCGCGGGCCGGGCGGCTCTCAGGGGAAAGCGCCCCATACTGGTGCCGACGCCATTACGTTCGAACTCCCCTTCCACGCCCCTTGTGACCAGGTCGTGAAGGTCGTCGTAGGTGTTCCAATCAAGGTGAAGCGGGTCTTCGCGGTCGAAGACCTCGTTGAATGTACGCAGCATCGCCGCCCGGTAGCCGGGCGACTGGTGGCTGTCGTAGTAATGGCCGGGATCTGACGGGAGTTCGGCGAGTGCCGCGCCGTGATGCCGTGCTTCGATGACGTACTTCCATACGTCATCTGCTGCCACGACATCGGAGAAGCTGAGCGGGGGACGCGGCGGCGTGGGCATGGTCGCGGACGGATACAGCTCCGCCAGTTCATCGAGGGCGCTGGGCTGTGCTCGGCCCGCAGTCGTACCGGTGATCTGAACGGTCGGCGTGCCGTCCTCGTCGCCGTCCCCGCTGTCCTCGCCGCCCTCCTCGTCCGGGGGAACGATGACGATGTCCGGCACATCGACGGCCGGGCCCACGCGTTCACGGCCCGGCGCCGACGGGCCGGGATGCGACGGTGTGTCATCCCGCCGGCCCACCACCGAGTACAGCGCCGATGAGGCGTCGGGCGCCGGATCGGGCTCCTTGCCCGGAACCGGAGCAGCGGTAGGCTGCGCAGCGGCATCCGGCGGTGCAGCTGCGTTCTTCTCCAGTTTGAAACCGACGTCCTGCCCGACATGTGCGCTGAACCGCGCTGCCACGTTCGCCAGCCAACGCTCCCCCTCCCCCGGATCGACAGCCCCGCGAACCTCCTTGCTCATGTAACGACCGGACTTGTCGTTCACCACCCACTGCCCGCGCCCCTCATCCCACCGGAACTCACCCGATACACGAGAAAGACCCTGCACCGCACGGCCATCGACAGCGGAATCCGCCCCAATGCCGACGTGACCGATCCCACCCCACCGCTCATTGATGACCCCACGAACAGCCTCATCGTCCAACCCGGCCAGGCTCTGATCCCATTCACGCACCCCCGCCAACAGCTCCGGAGTCAAAACCGACCCCGGCTCCTCACTTCCGACCACCACCTGGCCATCAGGACGCACCGTATACAGCCACACCGCACCCGGATTACCCGTCAGCAACGACGACGGCACCTCCCCCAGCACCGACCACACAGGGTTCAGCCGCAAATCCCCCAAATCATCCTTCTCCGTGTCCTTCACCCGCTTCGGAGGCAACGCCGCCCCATAAGCAGCATCCAGCGGGTAATCGCGTAGCACCGCCGTCGCGTCGACCACCGACTCGATGATCCGCAGATACCGCTGCGGCATGGGCTGCGACGGGTCGAACACACCCCCCGCCATGATGCCGTCAGACTTGACCGCGCGAGACGTCACCGCCCGCCGGAACAGCGCCAACGCATCCCGATACTCATCCGACAACCCCAGATAATGCAGAACCTCATGCAGCAGGGCCACCGTGAAATCCCGCAATCCCCAATGCCGAGTACCCGGTTCCTCCAAATCCAGATCAGGAGCATCACTCGTCCGGCCCGGCCGCAGCTCAACGGCCTCCGCGTGATCCGGATCGATGACCAATTTCACCTCGACATGCAGCTGGTCCTTCGACCCCGGAAGCTCATACCCCTGATTCACATAGGCGTCCAGTCCCCGCTGCAGCGAAGTCTCCAGTTCTGCCACGTCATCGGCCGACACTCCGAACAACGGCCGCACCGGGAGAACCACAACATGGTTACGCACCCACTGGCCGTTATCCGCCTGAATCCGCTGCACATTCGCCCGGATCTGGGTGTCCGTCCCATCCAGACCCGCGACTCCCGGTGTCGAGAAAGGAACGCCCGGATCGAACCGCTCCGTGGAAACTCTCGCCACCGGTGCGTCGAACCGCCGATGCGCCCACTGATCCGGACTCGCGGGAGAGGCGACGCGTCTGCCCGGCTCCGCTACCGGTCTCACCTGTGCGTCCTCCGGCGCCGATACGTCGACGGCGGCATCGGCGACCGCACCCGAGGTGCCCGGCATCGACCACGTCGGCGCCGCAGACTCGATCGTCACCGGCGTATCGAATTGCGCGAGCAGATCCGGCAGCGAAACCTTCTGCAGGAAGTTCGGCCATACCCCGACGTGATAGCGTTCCAGCTGTCCTTCGGTATCGACATCCTCCATCTCATCATCGGAGTCCTCGCCCGATTCACCCGGCGGCTCATGTTCCCAGTGGCTCAGAACCTCCTGATGCCCTTGGCCGTCATGAGCGTCGAGGGCAAGCGCGACATGGGCAAATTGATTGAAGAACACCAGGTGGCCTGGCGGGATTGCGGGCTCCACGAGGCCCGTGTCCGGATCGAATCGGTGCTGGGTGATCGGCGGAGCCACAATGTGCTCAAAAAGCGTCCGGTAGTAGAGATCGCGGGCACCCGCGTCGGCAATATTGTCATCGGCGCCGTAGTCGAGCGCGTCAAAGTATGCGTCTTCCGCCGCCTCGCCCGCCCGCTGGTGAATGCCTTCCAGCCATGCCTTGTCGACAGCACCGGACCAGTACGCGGTGAACAGCAACGCCTCCCAGCAATTCAGCGTACTCGCCCACTTCGGCGCCGGACCGTTACCGCGAAGCCACCGACCGAAATCGTTGGTCACCCCCTTCCCGGTTTCTTCGGAGATGCGCCATCCGTCGTCGTCTACTTCGGGTTTGGAAGACCCCCTCCACCAGTAGAAACCGACCGATCCCTCCGCGGCCCGCATCACCCGGGTCATCCAATCCCGCTTCGCCGCCGGATTCACTGGATACAGGTCCTCGGGGGCGACACCCGCCGCCGGCCTCAGATCCGGTGGCGCACCAGGCCCTGGGCGAATCGGCAGCTCGTGAGTCCAATCCGTCCCCTGGCCGTAACGCGCAGAGCCGGAAGGCGTCTGCCGCCCCAGATCATCCAGGCCCTGGACCGCACGATCCGCGTACCGTTGGAAGTCCCGGATCTCTCGACGACCGGTCTGTCCGCGGCGCGGGTCGAGGTGCTCCAGGACGGCCTCGCGTACCGCCTCGACCGCCGCCAGTGCGGCCGGGGCGTACCCACCTCCGAACCGCATGACGCCGTGCAGGGCCAGGGCGGCGTCGGCGAGCAGGTTCGTGGTCACGTGCTCCCGGAAGATCGGAGCGCGGAGCGGCTCGGTGGCCTGACGTGCGGCGACATCCAGGAAATCGCGGACCTGGGACACCACGTCGGGGTGGGCCGGCCGGTGAGCGCTGACCGCACGCACCGCCGCGGACAAGGCCTCGACATGGGCGAGGCCCTGCGGGGTGGCGCCGTTACGCTTCATCCGCTGGGCCACGAAGTACTCTTCGCGCGCGATCCCGGCGTACGTCGCGGCCAGTTCGTCCCCCTCATCGAGGGAAATTCGACGCTGCCTGGTGAGATTGCGCATCTCCAGACGGACCGCAGCCCGCCTGAATCTGCTGCTCAGCCTCGGAAATGCGGTCCGGACGCCCAACGCCTGGTGCTGGCCGACGTCGAGTCGCCGCCCCGGCGGCAGCAGCAGGGTGCTGACGTAGTCGCTCAAAGTCAGGTCGGGCTGATACTGCAGCGGATAGTCGAAGACATGCCGCACTGGACGTCCCGCCGCACGCCGTCGGTGCTTGTAGTCCGCTATCTCGTCGGCGAGCCGGGTGCGGATCAGGTCCCACACTTTCTCGCTGATCGCCGCAGCGTGGCTTTCGAAGAAGTCCTGAAGGTCTTGGGGCAGTCCTTCGCGGATGGCCCCGAACGAGTCACGCAGCGTGCCGAATACCTTGTTCTTGGGGAGGCCGCCCTCATCGCTCAGATAGGCCGCGGCCACCGCGAGGGCATGCGTGGCCAACAGCGTCATGGCCCCCCGCACCGCGGCGACCCCGGGCACGAACTCCATCGCCAGACCGGCGAACGGGCCGACCTCGCCGCCTAGGCGGTCCTCCAGGTACGACCGCACAATGCGCCTGGCGAACGTGAAAGCATCGGGCAGATACTTCCTTGCCGAAGCCGCCGCATGCGGTGCCACGGACAGCAAATAGTCCGGAATCCGCGTCACCGGAACGTCCAAGGTGAACTGCGCCATAACTCTGTCCGTCCGCCAGGGCGGCCGGATGACGGTGATGTGCTCGGCCAGCCTCCCGTCGTACTCCCAGCGGTCCTCCTCCCAGAACAACTCCTTCAAAGGCGTGCCTCGAAAGGCCGGCCCCCCGGCGCCGCTCCGCAAAGGCACAGCCCCGCCCAGCCGCTCGATGATCTCCCGGACGGCACGCTTGACGTCCTCGGAGGAAGGCAGATCATCCTCCAGACCCGGGATGACCCCCTCCGGATCGATGACCATCTCAATGATCTTGACGTCTAGGCGGGTCACCCGCCCCCGCCCCGACGCACGCGCCTCATCCTCCGTCGCGAAATAACGACCGCCGGCGGTGTGCACCTGCCAGCTGTCGGTCATCAGAAGGATCCCGTGGTACCGGTCGCGGACCAGCACCACGTCCCTGTTCTCGGGGAACGTCCGGCCGTCATGGATATGCACAAGGAAGCCGGTCTCCAGCTCCCGGCCCAGCGCCTCGTACGCCTGTTCGGTCGACGGAGTCAGCAAGGCGTCTCTCGTGCTCGCCGCCTGCGTCAAGCCGCCAGCCGACGGCACCGCCTGCCCCGCCGCATCCACCACGATCGCCCGCGTATCGACCCCCGGTACCAGGGGACCGTCCTCGAACGCCCGTACCCGCGAGCCCGGTCGTTCCTGGGTCTCGACCCAGAACAGCTGACCATCCTCATTCAGCAACGCATAGCCGTGACGAGGCCCAGTCGGCGGCGACGTCAACACAAGCGCGTACGCACCAGGCCCCAGATCCCGCACCTGCCCCGCGACACCGGCCAGCGAACTGTCCACCGGCCGCCACGCACCACCCGTCGCCGCCGCCAGCGCCGCCTCCGGCGTACTCGAGCCGACCGTGAAGTCATCACGAGCCACCGCCGTGGCGCCGGGCCGAGCACGCCACAAAGCCTCCAAACGCGGGACACAGTCCCCGGCCAACGCCTCATACGGCGGCAACACCCGCGACAGCCACTCCTCCAACCGCTCCCGCGGATCCAACACCCCCTCGCCCTCATCGACTACGGCGGCCTCGCCGGGCGACTCCGTCGCCGGCTGCTTCGAGTCGCCCTGCTCCGGTGTGAGCGCTCCCGGCGACGGTGTGGGCGGGGCGGGGTGTCGTGGGCCCTCGTCCGGCCGGTTCACCACCTGATGGATAGGTGCCGCCGCGACCGTCTCCGCGTCGCCTTCGCCGACCGACGGCGGCGCGGCGGCGAACCCATGTGCCCCCGGAACACTCGCCGCCGGCGGCAGATCCGACGGCGCGGGCGGGGCAGCGTGGCCTGACGGCTCCTCCTGGGCGAGCTGGAGCAACTCCAACGCCGCCGCCCGCTCCGACGTCGACATCTCCGTAAGAGCGAGCGGCCGACCCTGCGCATCAAGAGAGAACACATGAGCACCGACCGGCGGAGAGCCTCCCCGCGTGCCGAACCGCTCAGTAAGCCAGTCGCTCACCTTCTTGGTACCGGCCGTAATCGTGTAGCCGGCGTTCTCGTGCTGATTAGGATCGACCAGCACAAGACCCGCATCACCGCTGTGATAAACGACGATCCCGTGACTCATCCAGCCACGACGATCGAACCAGACATGAGCGTGCGCACCAGGCTCCGCCCGCACCAGAGAAACAACAAGATCTTCCCACGCGGTCACACTCGGCCATCGGGCTTCCGGCAACGGTGTCGAAGACCACCGAGCCGACAAACCAGTGAGCACCGACCAGGAATACCCATTCGGTCCAGCCGGCAGGCCCACATCGCCGGGCCGAGACTCGTCAGCCCTCCTGGCCTCCTCGGCGACCGCAGCGGCATGGTCCTCGATCTGCCGCGCCGACAACACACCGCCCGCGGCGGACCGTCTGCCGACCACCTCACCGGACCGGCCGGGCACCTCCCCACTGACCGCCTCATCCACAACCGGCACGACACCGGTGTGCATCACGGCAGGGAACGCCGTCAGGCGGGCCATTTCCCCCCGCCAGGCGTTCATCCCTGACGCCGGCACCAATCCAGCGACGCCCTGGCCCCCGACCGCGCCGATGGTGGGCCGCGAAATGACCGGCCCCCGGGTCCCGTCCTCGAGCTCCAGCGTGATCGTCCCATTGGCATGGCGCCGCCCCCGCGTGACCTGTACACACGCCGCCGCCCCAGAACCGGTCCTACCGTGGCCGGCCGTACTGTGCCGCGACGAGCGCCACCCGATTCGCCCGCCCTCCGCCGATGCGCCGGCCACGATCGACATTGCTTACCAGACCTTCTCAGGCCGCCCGGCGGCTTCGGTGCCCGCGCACCACCGGCTTCTCGAATTCGTGCGCCGTCACGTCGCGCAGGTAGAGCACCTGGCCGTCGACGATGCCCAGCTGGTTCAGCGAGCGCTCGGGCGCGTACGGCTCGCCGGTGGGCAGGGCCAGCGACCAGGCGGCCGGCATGACGTCGGCCTCCGGCCGGGCGCACAACTCGGCCGGCGTGTTGACGTAGCTGGTGATCGGCGCGTCGGCGGGTACCGCGAGGTCGACCTGGCATCGCTCACCCACGGCAGTGATCCGGCAGTGCTCATCCACGAAAGACGCACCCCTTAAGGTTCGCGATCGAGCCCGGCCATTCTTGCCGTGGGGAACCGCGGCATCCAGTCCCCGTTCCGGTGTCCCCGCGAGCCCCGCTCGGCATCGCGGGCACACTCAAGGCAATGGGGGATGGCCACATGAAGCACTGAAAGGGCGGCGACCTGAACGCATGCCGTTATCCCGTTCTCATCGGGTGTGCTGTGACTGCTGCCCTGCCACCGGATAGCGGCGGCCTCGATCACCGGAGCGTCGGCGGGGCGGGGGCGGAACAGGTGCGGCAGGGCGTTCTCCAGGTCATCGGCCAGCCGGTAGCCGCCGTCCGGGCCCTGTTCCAGGGGCAGCATCCCGTACATGCCGCCGGAGACGGGCACCCGGAGAGTCCCGCGGGGGCCGTTCAGGATGAGGGCGACGTCGAATCTGTAGTGCCGGTACCGGCGGGTGGCCTCTTTGTTCTTCTCGTCGGTGCCGCCGAGCTCCCCTTCCTGCTCCTCTGCCTCGTCCCGGCCGTACTCGAACGCGCCGATCCCCAGTTGTTTGGCGTCGCCGACCTCACCGCCGCCCTCCGGGCCGAACCGGACGCGGAAGCCCTTGGACTTGCCGGTCTTCTTCTTCTCGGCCTCGCTCTCCTGGGTGTAGATCCGGCCCTTGAACGACGTGCCGTCCAGCGGCCCGATCGGCTCGGCTCTGGTGATCTCCAGGCCGGCGATCGTCTTCCGCGAGCCGACCGGGACCTCGTAGACGTTCTTCAGCAGCTCCTTGATGTACGGGCGGATCAGCTCGTGGCTGGTGAAGTGCAGGTACCGCAGGCCCGCGATGGTGGTGAAGTCCAGACCGGGGACGTTCCAGGCGCCGGGGGCGCTCAGGTCGTCAGGGAGCCGGTACGGCGACGCGGGCAGCGCCGCCCAGCGCTCGACCGCGGCGGCGAACGGGACGCCCCAGGGGTGCAGGTTCCGCGTGAGGGCGTCGATCGCCTGTTCAGGCTGTCCCTCCCACGGCGGGCGGGCGTCCCAGGCCGGGGTGTCGCCGAGGGCGGGCTTCAGGCCCACGGGCGGCGCGTCGAGGATCGCGATGCTCTGCGGGACCAGCAGCCGGACGTCACCGGTCACTCCATCGGGGGCGTCCGGCTCGATCACCGTGTGCCAGACGAACGACCGGTGGGAGTACCACCGGTCCCCGGCCTTCGGATCGGCCGCCAGCCGGCCCAGGCCGATCACCGCCTCCCGCAGGCCGCGCACCGGTACGTTCAGCAGCTCGGGCAGCTCGGTGTTGAGCCCGACCTCGATCCTGAACGCCAGCGGGTGCTCGAACTCCAGGGAGCCCTCGCGGGTGCCGGCCCGGTAGATCTCCAGGGTCTTCTCGTGCGCCTCGGTCCCGTGGGAGGACTCGGCGGTGAAGTCGACACCGGCCTCCACACCGCCGTGACCGTCCCCGTGGCCCTTGCGCCCGACCCGCCCGCGGACGTCGGCTCCGCCGCCGTAGGTGAACGCGGCCGACCTCTCGCGGGACTCCTCGCGCTGGCCCTCATCGCGCAGGGTGAGCTTCACCTCCGGCCGCGGCGCCTGTGACGTGGCGGTCCCGACCGCGGCGGTCACCCGGACGAACACGTACCGCGTGCCGCCGAACGGCTGCGGTACCGGGATCCAGCGGGTGACTCCGGATCCGGTCAGCAGGCGCCAGTTGTTGCGCAGCGCGTCGCTGGAGAACGCCGCGTCGAGCTCCTGGGCGAGAAGGTTGGGGCGGTCCTCTCCCTCGAAGAACTCCTTCAGCACTCCATGGTGGCGGAGCTGCTGCTTGATCTTGTCGAGGACCTGGTCGGCGTTCATGGTCTCGGGATAGGACATCCCGGGCAGCAGGCCGGGCGGAACGTGGCGCGTCGGCACCTGAGGCACCGGCCGCGTCACGCCGGGCGCGGTCAGGCCCAGATCGAAGATCCGCCGCTGGGGGATCAGCAGGTCCATCGCGTCCGTCGCCCGGAGATACCGGGTCGTCTTCGACCGGTACCCCCGTCTCCACCGGATCAGCGTCACCTCGAAGACCGGGTCCGTGCGGTAGGTGTGCGTCGTGCCCCCGTAGGTCGCGCGCGAGATGCCGATGTTGCCGCGCGTCTTGCTCTGCTCCTTCTTCCACGTGAATCCGGCGTGATCCTGGATGGTGACCTGGACGCGGCCGCCCATGCTCCCCTCGTGCTCGCCGCCGGCGGAGTGCCCGGTCTCCGGCCCGTCTTCTGGGCTGACGACCTGTTTCCCGGCCTCGGACCCCATGCGCAGCTGAGGGCCGGCCGCGAAGCTGGAGCCGCCCTTCAGCTTGTGCTCGCCGCCGTACTTGTGGACGCGGGTGCCCTGGGCGTACTGCTCGATCTCCGTGCTCCCGCTCGCCCCGGCGTGACGCGGCCGGTAGCCGCGCAGCCGGATGCGGAAGGCCTGTTTCAGGCCGTCCCTTCCCCGCGGCAGGCTGACGGTGCGGCCCTTCTTCCCGGTCGACACGGGGAAGTACTGCGCGAGCTTGTCCGGCTTGTTGAGGTCCTTGATCGCGGACGGCCAGTTCGTACGGTCGTCGGCCCAGCGGGCCGGCAGGCCGTTGGCCTCCGCGTACAGCCGGGCCGCCAGGCGCGGCAGCTCCGGGATCACGAAGAACGACGGATAAACGCCCGACGCGCCCCCGGCCTCCAGGTCGACGAAGTCTTCGTCCGGCCACGCCGCCGGCGTGCTGACCGTACCGGCGTTCTGGAGTTCGACGGCGGTGAGCGGGGTGGCCGGGCGGTGCTCCTCGGGGACGACGATCCGGGCGGTGACGTCTTCGGGCCGGTCGATCCACCAGGTGATCCGGCTGCGCTTGGCGGGGCGCACCGACACCTGGTAGATGACGTTGTAGTCGTGCTCGTCGACCTGGCCGGTGGTCTCGGTGCGCCGGTAGGACTTGGCGCTCCCCCCGAACTCCCTCTTGGCGGTGTAGGAGTACTCGCCGTGCGCGCTCCAGGCGCCGAGCACGAAACGCATCCAGGGCCAGGTGAACCGCACACCCCCGCCCCAGCCCAGCTCCGCTCCGATCTCGGTGTTGCGGTGGCCGGCCGTCGCCGCGGCCAGCAGCGCACGCCCGTTCACGGTCATCGGATAGGTGTCTCCGCCGATCCGCTCCCTCAGCTGTGCCTGGACCGAGATCTCGTACGCGCGCCCGCCCACGTGGACCGTATGATCCACTCCGGCCATCACGGCGGGCAGGTCCGCCTCCAGCGCCGGCCTGCTGAAGTAGGTGACCAGATCCAGGTCCGCCTGCGACCAGTCCACCTTCTTCCCACCCGAGACCGCGTCGTGCTCGTGCTGGAGGACCGCGCGGATCTGCTGGTGCACGAGCTCGGAGCCGGGCAGCAGAGCCGGCATGCCGAAGCCGACGCCCCGGCGCGCCGCCAGCGCCAGCGGCTCACGGTGCGCGGGGTCGACCTGAATCGGACGGTCGAGATTCCGCGGCCGCCGGAACGCCGACGGTGGTGGCATCGAATCCGCCGGAGCCCGTACGGCGCCGGTCATCCGCTTCTCGAAGTCGGCGGCCTCCGGTTTCGGCACACTGGTCTCCGCCTCCACGACCGTGCTGACCGGGTCGATGGGGTGCGTCGCCGAACGGATGTCGACATCGACGCGCAGACCCGTCCGGTACCGGGACTGCTTCCCGCCGCGGTTCAGCACCGCGTGGCCGAGCCCCTGCTCGGACAGCCCATGGCCGGCGCCACGCGAGAAGGGCGCCATGAAGGACGGCCCGCGCACGAAACCCTTGCCCGTGCCGTGCTGCGCGTGTTCGACGTCGGGCAGGTGCGCCCCAGGGTCGGCGTCGAGACCGGCGACGCTGAAGTAGAAGCCCGTCGCCGCCTTGCTCTCCCCTTCCTGTCCCGGTTTGACCGTCAAGCCGACCCCGGAATCCTCCCGGACGGTCACCTCGCTGTCGCCGATGTACTGCAGCCGCTCGATCTGCGCGCTGAACGAGAAATGCCCTTCGAACCGGCTAAGCGGCCCCGTCGGAACCGTCACCTTCTTCGTCGGAACCCCGCTGCTGAGGACCACGCGGCTCCGGTTACGCGTCGACTTCTCGTTCACGTACTCGGTGACCTCGCCCATCACCGTACGGACGGACTCGGCCGGCAGGCCGGCGCCCAGGAGACGCAGCTGCACGTCCGCGACGACGGGGATCAGGTCGACCGCGTTGATCGCCTCGGTCGCCTGCGACGGGCGCCGCACGCCTGCGGCCGCACCGGTCGGGGGCATCGTTCCCTCCGGCCGCGGCGCGTCCGGGGCCGTGAAGGGCGCGGGGAAGTCGACGTCGAAACGCTGGGGCAGCACCACGTCGTTCGGGCGCTCCACACCGTCGACGAATACCCGTATCGCCAGACCCGACCGGAAACGGGTGTTCTCCGCCACGAACAGTTTGCGGCCCGCGATCACCTGCCGGTCGTGGCCTTCCTCCTTCTTCACCGACGCGTCCGCGGTCACCGCCGGCAGCCCGGGTACCACCGCCGACGCGACCCGCGAACCGATGCCGAGGAACGACAGGAGGAGCGCGTCGAAGCCGCGCGTGACCGATCCGCCCGACTTGCCGCCCGAGGACATCGAGGCGAAGGAGACCCCGTAACTGCGAACGTCGCCGGTCGGCTGCTCGCCCGGGCTCGCGTCCCGCAGAACCGGGCGGATCCACACGAGATGGCCGCCGGCCACGAAGAAGCGGCCGTTCTGCAGGAGCGTCTCCCACTTCTCGATGTTCTTCTCGGCGCTCTTCCCCCCGGTGTCGTCGGTCCCGAGGACCTCACGCAGCCCGTTCTGGATCCCCGCGCTCAGCTCCGGACCGTCGTCCGCGCGCCGGACCCTGCTGCCGACCTCATGGGCCCAACGCTGGGCGTCCTCGGTCGACCACGGGTCGACGCCGGTGATCGATGCCTCGCCCAAGGCGTCCTTGTCGAGATACCACGGAGCCCGCGGCCCAGCCGGCCGTTCCGCCACCGACGACGTAAGGCCGTCCGCGGCCACGGGCGCCGACGCGCCGGCCGGACCGGCGGCGGACGGAGCGGGCACGACCGACAACGCCGGAGCGAGCTGCGCGGGGGCCTGCAACATCGCGATCGCGGCCTGGCCGACGGAACGCATCGCGACATGCGCCGGAACGACTTTGACCTGCACACACGCCTTGGTGCCGTTCTCCTCGGGGACACTCCGGCTGCTGCCCCGCCACCCGGAGGCGTCCGCCGGAGATCCCGTCACGGTCACACCGGCACGAGGAACCGCCCGGCCACGCGAAGAAGAGGTCATTCTGGCGCGCACTGCTTCCACCCGCTCCACAAAGATCGACGCACGTCATGCCAGACTCACCTTCCTTCTTCCGAAGCACATCAAGACGACCGCGGCCTCAACGCCAGATGACGGCGCCCTCAACGCCAGACGACGACTTCGACGCAATCCCCCTCACTGCGGCTGGACTTCCGCCACCCGGAGTCGTCGAGCTCGACCGCCACGGGCCCTCCGGCCGCGGGCGGGGCGGGATGCCGTGGGCCCTCGTCCGGCTGGTTCATCACCTGATAGCTCGGTGCCGCCGCGACCGCCTCCGCGTCGCCTTCGAGATCCGGTGCGGGCAGTTGCCGGGCGACGGGCCCACCCGTGTCGGCCTGGGGTTGTCCGATGACGATGCCCGGCACATCTGCGGCCGGACGCGTGACGGTATTCGCCGCAGAACCGGATTCTGGCGACACGGCCTCGACGGGCGATTCCACCTTTTCCTCGGCCGACTCCCAGAATGCCCGGAAATCCGAATATCGGTCGTCTTCCCGCCCCGGCGGATCGGCCTCCGCTATCTTGGCGTTCCTGCCGTAGATATCCACCAGAAGCTCGTGCAGGTCCTTATCATGCCGCCGAGCCGCGTGGTAACCGCTGAGACGCCCATCGTCCGTGACCACATAGGGGCTATCGGTGACATGCGCCTCCACATAAAAGCTCGTGAGCGCCGCGAAGTAATCACCTGGGTCCTTGGCAGGTTCATTGGGCGCGCGCAACGGACCGTCGGGCCACACCGCATTCGACTGCTGCAGCTTTTCATCGTAGAAATCTCGGATTTTGTCCTTCTTCTCGTCATCCAGACCATAGGCGTGAAGCAACTGTGCGAACACATTCACGGCATCGGAATAGCCGGATGGAGAAGGCACACCGAACGGAGACGTCCCGCCGAGAAGATCCTCCTCGGAAACCGCGGCCAGCGTGCCGGTACGGATACTGCGCTCCCGGTCGGCGGGCCTGCCTTCGACAAGCTCCGTCCCCGCGAACTCACGCCAAGGCCCGAGCGAGGTCAACGACTCGGCCCGCGGGATGATGAACACCCGGCCACCCGCGTTGATCACGTTCTCCGCGATCTCCGGCTCGTTGCTCAGCATCGTCGTGATGATCGAACGCAACCGCTGCCCGGCCGTCGCCGGCCGCTCCACCCCCGGCGGCATCTGAACCATCAAATCCGCCACCGCGGCCGCGAACTCCGCCCGAGGCAACGACACGCGCATCCGGTGCACGAAATCCCGATCCGAAGCCAGCGCCTCCCGCTGATCCGCGGACAAGTACTGAAACTGCGGTCGATGCGTGGCCTTGGTGCTGCTGGCCGGGTCAGCCACGACGACAAGTCCACCGAGATGCGTGGCCAGCGCATCGGCGAAGTCGTCGAAGCCGACCTCATCTTCCCAGGAGTCATACATCCAGTCATCGCCGGGCGCCTCAGCATTGAGAGGCACCAGCGTCACGGAATCACCCAGCTTGTAGCCCGTGTTACGAGCCACCCAGCGCGCCGTCTGCTCCGAACGTCGCGCAAGACCGTCGAAGGTGAACGTAGAAGCCGCAGGGTCGAACTCACCGAAAATCACCCAAGGATCATCATCCCTCGGCAACTCTACGACATCCTCACCCGGCTCCCCGCCGAATTCCCGGAAGGCCTGGTACATGCGGTTCTCCGCCTGCGTCTGCCAGAGAGGATTGGCGCGGATACCTTCGGGAACCGGACCGTAAATCCTCTTCAGTAGATCAACGATCGCGATATTCTTCTCATATCGAATGACCCAGTCCGCACCGTTGTTCTTCGGCCAGCGAGTCTTGAAGTCGATTCCTGCATTCGTGCCCAGATAGGCGCTCGTCAGTTCCGCAAAGTACTCCTTCTCATTCTTAGCCGAATAGTTGTAGGCACTGCCCCCCTCGGGAGTGGTCAATGGCCCATTCGGCCATTGCACCTCGAATCCCGACTTCGCTTTTTGCAGCTCACTCTCATAATGCTGCTTGATGAGGTTTTTATCCTCATCACCGAGCCCGTAGTTGTGGATCAGGTGAGCGATCTCGTGCGTAACCACAGAAAGGCCGGTTGGCCACTGATCGCCCACCGCAGCGATCTCGCCGAGAAGATTTTCCTCCCCCACCGCAGCAGACCCCGTGCCTTTCGTAAGGCCGCGCGCGTTTTCGATTGCGTGCCCTTCCACGGCGAGACGCCAGGTGTGCCCGAGCGAGGCCAACGACGCGGTCCGCGGGATGATGAACACCTTGCCACCCGCAGTGATCACGTTCTCCGCCACATTCGGGTTGTGGCTCAGCATCCGCGTCAAGATCGCGTGCAACCGCTGCCGGGCCGTCGCGGGCTGCTCGACCCCCGACGGCACCCGGATCATCAGCTGCGCGACCGCGGACGCGAACTCCACCGGAGACAGCGACAGACGCAGCCCATGTACGAACTCACGGTCCGAAGCCAGCACCCTCCGATCGTTGGCGGACATGAACTGCAGCTCCGACATCCGCTCACCCGGAGACAGACCCGCCAGCCGCCTCGCCTTCTCCGCGGATGACACAGGCCGGCTCGTCACGGGCTCCGGCGGGGCGGACGAGTCGCCCTGCTTCGGTGTGAGCGCCCCCGACGACGGTGCGGGTGGGGCGGGATGTCGTGCGCCCTCGTCCGGCCGGTTCACCACCTGATAGATCGGTGCCGCCGCGACCGTCTCCGCGTCACCTGCGCCCACCGACGACACGGCGGCGGCGAACCCGTGTGCCCCGGGCGCGGTCAACGGGAAGTCCCGCAGCACCACACTCGCGTTGACCGCCGACTCGATGTCCCGCAAGTACCGGGCCGGCATCGGCTGCGACGGGTCGAAGACACCCCCCGCCATGATCCCGCCGGTCCTGACCGCCGAAGACCGCACCAACCGACGGAACAGCGACAACTCATCCCGGTACTCGTCCCGCAAGCCCAGATAGTGGAACACCTCGTGCAACAGCGCGACGGTGAAGTCGTCCGTCCCCCAGTGCCGTGCATCCGGCCCGCCCAACCCCAGGCCGGGAGCGTCGGCCGTCCGACCCGGCCGGATCTCAACAGCCTCCCGATGGCCGGGGTCGACGACCAGCTTCACCGCGAAGAACGCCTGCTCCTTCGAAACCGGCAGCGCATACCCCTGGTTCGCATACCGATCGATCATCCGGTTCAACGACCGCTGTATCTCAGCGACGTCGTCCGCACTCACCCCGAACATCGGCTTCACCGGCACGACGACGACATGGTTACGAACCCACACCCCGTTCGCCGCCTGAATCCGCTGGACGTTGATCCGAATCTGCGTCGCCCAACCCGAAACCCGTGGAGTCCCCTCCGCCACGCTGAAATCGGCCTTGGCCTCGAAACTCTCCGTCTCCACATGCAGCACCGGCGCGGCAAGCCGCCGGGCCAGCCAGTCCGCACTCGCCGGCTCCTCGACCCTCGCAGCGGGTCCCCCCACCGGCTCCGCCACACCCGTAGGCCGAAGACCACGCCCAGGCCCCGACGACCACGCCGGCTCCGCCGACACAATGGGCCTGGGCCGGCTGAACTGCGGAAGAGTGAGAATCTCCTCCAGCGTCGTCTTCTGCAGAAACCCCGAACCCGTCGAGGGCGGATCGTAAGGACCAGACGTCCGCCGCCCCGGCTCATCCTCGGGAAAATTCCAATGACTCAACACCTCATGACGCCCCCGCGCATCACGCGTTCCCAACGCCAGCACGACGTGGGCGCCCCCATTGATGATCACCAGATGCCCAGCGGGCAGATCCGGCGTCACCAAGCCGGACCGAACATCACGCCGGTGCCGCACCGGCTCGCCGACGGTCAGGGACCGCATCAGCGTGTCGCCATAACTCTCAACCCCCCGCAGCACCGCGGCCATGGCATCCCGCCCGCCGTTCAGCGCCACGCGATACGTCTCACTCGCCGCCTCAGACGCCTCACCATGGATCCGCCTCAACCAGTCCCGGTCGACCGCGCCAGACCAGTGCGCCGTATAGAGGATGGCCTCCCAGCAGTTCATCCGCCCGAGCTCCGTCGGCGCAGGCCCCTCCCCGCGGACCCACCGCGCGAAGTCATTGGGCGTACCGTTCCCCGACGTCGCACGAATCTGGAATCCACGGCTATCGTCGGGCAACGCCGGCAACACCCACCGATAGAACCCGACCGACCCCACCGCCACCCGCAACACCCGACGCGTCCAGTTCCGCACCCGAGCCCGATCAAGCGGATAGACATCCGACGCCGCAACACTCCCCGCCGGCCGCAGATCCGACGGCGCGGACGGGGCAGCATGGGACGGCAGACCCGTACGGACACGGCCGTCTCCAGGCTCGCCGGTGGCGACGGCCTCGTCCGGCGCGACGGTATCCGCCACGGCCGCCTCGTGGAAGCGCTCGCCGGTCTGCTCCAGCCATGCGGGGTCGTCCTGGGCGAAGCGGTGGCCGGCGGCCAGTTGCTCGAACGCCCGCTCCGCGGCGTGCGATGCCAGCGCCGCTTCGGTGAGCGGAGCCGCTACGTCGTCGGCTTCGGCGTGCTGTGCGGGGCCGGCGACGGTCGGACGGGGACGAATGCCCTCGGGGATCAGAAGATTGGTCAGCGCGCCGGCCGACCGAGGGCCGCGTAGGTACTCCGCGGCGACCAGGACGACGATCTCATCGGGGCGCGACACGGCACCCCTCGGGTTCTCCCTCGGGCGCACCTGCCGGATACGGTCCTCGACCAGCTTGGCCGCCTGGCCCAGCGCCTCCCGACGGCGCTTCGCGCTGATCGCCGGGTCAAGGAGCCGATTCCAGGCATGATCCGGGTCCGAACGCCGGGATGCGGGGAGTTCGCCTGGTCGGTGCGTAGTCCAGCCGGTCCCGATCGACAGACCGCTGGAACGAGGCACCACGACCGTGCCGCCGAGATGGGTGGCGACGAGATCCGCGAAGGAGGGCCCGCCCCCCGGCCCCGGCATCCCCACTCCGGGGATGTTGAGAATGACCGGACGACCTGGCCCGTACGTCGTGTTGCCCTCGATCCACCGCGCCGTCTGCTCCGGGTCCAGGTCTTGGTCGCTACCCGGGATGCGCACGGTGAACGACTCGCGATGGTATTCGCCCTCCACGACCGGGCCCTTCGGCAGGCGGGTCGTTCCGCCGCCGGCCCCGGAAGCGGCCGGTTCCTGCGTGGACGGCTCCGCCGCCGAACTCCGCGTCGGCGGCTGCTCCGCGACCAGGGTGTGCGCGAGGTTCTCCCCGGCCTGCTCTCCGGAACGGGCGATCTCTGCGGCGACCAGGAGCCGCCACTCACGCGGCGCTCGGGGGCGAGGTTGCCCGGTACGCGGCCGGGTGATCGCCTCGCGGATGATCGTGTCCGTCCGGTTCAGCAGCCCTTCCCGCTGCGCCGTCGGCAGCCGGTCCAGCGTCGCGCGGGCACGGTCGACGGGGGTTCCGGCCTCCTCCGGCCGGTCCACCGACGGCGGGGAGACGGTCTCGGCGTGGCCGCCTTCCGGGCCCGGTTCCGAAGGGTGATCGCCTGCGAGGGCGGCCCCGTGCGACGTCTCCTCGCCACCAGGAGTGGGCGCCGGGCTCTCGGCCGCCTTCTGCGGAGCCGTCGTCGATCGCCAGATGCCGACCGGCCGACCGGTCACACGCTCGGCGGTCGCCTGATCGCGCAGGAAGGCCCCGGAGTCGGGCAGGGTGCGGACCCGACTGACGAGGTCACCGTCCGGTCCAAAGGTGTACCAGCCGTCGTGCGGCGCATCGCCGATCCGCAGTTCGTCGTCCGGATCCCGCAGCAGCGTCCCGGCCGCCAGATCACCGGTCGGAATCGGGGAGAAATCACCCCAGGGCCCGGTCACCGGCGCGTCGAGAAGCGGCGCGACAGCGAACGCGAACGCGGACGCATCACCGGCCAACAGGACGACCGGAACGCCCGGCTCGTACTCCGGCCGCTCCTGAAGCCACGCGACGAATTCATCAGGAGTCATCGGGGCGGACTCACCGTCGACGACGATGTGGTCCTCATAGTCGATCGACTCGACACGACCGGCCACGACGATCCGATCGCCGCCCGACGCCGAGCGGCTCGCCGGACCCGCCGGACTCATCGGGGTTACCGGACTCAATCGGCTCAGGGGAGTTCGCGAGGTCCGCGGGCTCAAAGGACTCACCGGGCTCAGCGAAGGAGTTTCATCGGCGGGAGTCGGTCCGTCGTCCGGTCGGCCATACGAACCCGCTTGGGAGTCGTTCTGGACGGTTCCCGGGGTATCGGCCGCGGGGGTCGCTACGGTCACCGGAGGCAGGGCACCCGGTCGGTGCGTGGTCCAGCCGCCGCCGGAGCGAGGCGTCAGGGCGTCCCCGCCGGGATGGGTGGCGACGAGGTCCGCGCCACCGGGCCTTTCCCCATCCGCAGTGCTGCCGGGGTTCACCTCCTCCCCGACACCGGATTTCTCCTCCTGGCCGCCCGTCACCGGCTCGGCCCCGCCACCAGGCCGTACGTCGCGCCGCGGAGTCATCTCATCGACCCGCTGATCGAGGAACTGATCGATCCGCTTGTTCAGGTCCCCGTGCAGCTCCGTCACGGCCGCATGACCACCGGACTCATGCGCCTGCGCGAAGCTCCTCCCCCACTCCGCCGCCTCATCCGCCGGCAGACCCTCATCCAACGCTCGCTTCTCAGCCGCCGCACCGACCTCAGCCGGCGACCTGTTGATCGCCGACATATCAACACCGGTGGAAGCCTTCGCACCCACCGAGTTCGAGGTCTTGGTCGCCGAGTTGGAAGACGTCAGGCCCTCACCCGCACCATGGGAGGTATCGGCCGGTCGATCCGTCTTGAACGCCTCATCGATGATCCACTGAGCCTTGCCGTTCCCAGCGCCCGACGCCGTCGGCCTGTCCACCACGGCCGTGGGAGGACCACCCTTGACCGGCACCGCCTCACCCGCCGCCGACGGCTCACCCGACGCACCACCACCACCAGCACGACCCGACGAGGAGCCACCGTGCGACACCGCACCGGACGAATGACCCGGCTGCCCCGACGAACCGCCCGGCTCGCCCTTCGTCCCCTCAACCGACGACGGATCCACCGGCCGAGAACCAGACCTCCTCACAACATCATAGAAAAAGGACCACCGCTCATTAGGCGCCAGCGCACCGAACTCATCCTGCAGCTCGGCAATCAGACTCCGATCACCGGACAAATGAGCCTCATAAAACTTATTACCCCAACGCGCCGCCTCATCAGGCGACAACCCCCACGCCTCACCGAGCTTCTCATACGCCGCCGCCGACCGAGACGCCGAATACTCGGCATCAAACATCTTGCCCGGCTGCGCGGCATCCCGCGAATCACGGAACTCACCGATCCGCCTAATCAGATCCCCGTGCAACTCCGCCACGGCCGCATGACCACCGGACTCATGCGCCTGCGCGAAGCTCCTCCCCCACTCCGCCGCCTCATCCACCGGCAGACCCTCATCCAACGCTCGCTTCTCAGCCGCCGCACCGACCTCAGCACCCGAAAGACCGCCACCGGGGTTCAGTTCCTTCTCGCCACCGGAGTTCTCCACCCGGCCATCCGGTACCGACTCAGCCCCAGCAGTAAGCCACTCGTTCCGCTTCGCCATCGCGTCATCGACCCGCGGATCGAGGAACTGATCGATCCGCTTGTTCAGGTCCCCGTGCAACTTCGTCACGGCCGCATGACCACCGGACTCATGCGCCTGCGCGAAGCTCCTCCCCCACTCCGCCGCCTCATCCGCCGGCAGACCCTCATCCAACGCTCGCTTCTCAGCCGCCGCACCGACCTCAGCCGGCGACCTGTTGATCGCCGACATATCAACACCGGTGG
>NZ_JAMXMW010000038.1:0-28596 GCF_024055675.1 Actinoallomurus rhizosphaericola
TCGCGGGGCTCCGGGTGGCCAAGTTCCTTAAGCCATCGAGTGGTCTCCACCATGACAGCCATGCCCGGAGCCCCAGGGCCCTCCGATCTTACGAACGACCAGAGCAACCACACTTGAAAGGTAGGACACGTCATGATCTTGGTTACCGGAGCGACCGGCAAGGTCGGATCCGAAGCCGTCCGGCTGCTCGCCGCACAGCACCACCCCACGCGGGCGCTGGTCCGTGATCCGGCCCGCGCGCCGTACGGCGGCGCGGCGGGCGTCGAGATCGCAGTGGGGGACTTCGACCGTCCCGCCACGCTCGACGCGGCCATGCGCGGCGTTGACACCGTCGTGCTCGTCACCCCGTCCAGGCCGGCTCAGGAGATCGCGGTCATCGACAGCGCCCTCCGCCACGGGGTGACGCACATCGTCAAGATCACCAACCACAGGGCGACGGCCGACTCACCGGTCGGCCGCCGCCGTGACCACGCGCGGATCGAGGCCCACCTGAAGGCGACCGGACTCGCGTACACGCTGCTCGCTCCCAACCTCTTCATGCAGAACCTGCTCGCCGCCGCACCGATGATCAAGCAGACGGGCGGATTCACGATGTCGGCCGGCGACGGCCGGTTCGGGATGGTCGACGCCCGCGACGTCGGCGCCACCGCCGCGGTGATCGCCGCGGCGCCCCAGGAGCACGCGGGTCGCACCTACCTGCTGACCGGCCCCGAACTGCTCACCTACGCCGAGGTCGCCAAGGAGTTGACGTACGCGCTCGGACGGGAGATCGAGTACCGCCGGATCTCCCCCGACGAGCACCGCGAGGCGATGATCCAGGCAGGCGTCCCCGAGGCCGTCGCGACCTCCAACGCCCAGGTGTTCGGCCTGATCGCCGAAGGCGATGCGGAGTGGCTGTCCGACGACGTGGCATCCGTCACCGGGACCCCGCCGCGCAGCATGCGCACGTTCCTCGCCGAGCACGTCACCGCCTTCTCATGAGAGCCCCTGCGGAGGATGCCCCGTGAGGTGATGGTCCGCCCCGGCCGTCGGCAGGCAGCCGTTACCGGTCCTCGATCCTGATGCCGAACACCGACGCCATCGCCCCTACGAGGCTCTGCGCATCGGCGGCCGACACGGTGGCACCGCGAAGATCCTCGACGCCTCCGATGCCTGACAGGTCGCAATCCTTGAACCGGGCATGCGAAGACTTCGCCGACGACGAGCTGTACGAACGCATGGTGGACTGACGCCCCTCCTCCCCGCGCATTCTTCAAGCCGCCATCAGCGCCGAGGATCGTCGTCGCTCACGGCACCCGAACCCTCGGCGCTGAGCCGGCGACGCCGTGCCGGTGCCCGAGGCCTGTCGGACCGCACTGCGAGGATGCCGGTCATGAGGGACGACAGCACCGCGATCGCCGACTACTGGGACGCCGCCGCACCGGCCTTCGACGACGAGCCGGATCACGGGCTGGGGGACGAACGGACCCGCGCGGCGTGGGCGCGCCTGTTGGACGCCTGGACGCCGCCCGCTCCGGTCGACGTCCTCGACGTCGGGTGCGGGACCGGCTCGCTGTCCCTGCTGCTGGCGCAGGCCGGGCATCGCGTGACGGGCGTGGACCTGGCGCCGAGGATGGTCGCGCGGGCCCGCGGAAAGCTGGCGGCCGCCGGACTGCCGGGCCGGTTTCTCGTGGGTGACGCGACCTCACCGCCGACCGGCGACGAGGTCTTCGACGTCGTGGTGTCGCGCCACCTGGTGTGGACCCTTCCCGATCCCGAGGCCGCGCTGCGTGAGTGGGTGGATCTGCTGCGGCCCGGTGGCCGGCTGGTCCTGGTCGAGGGCCGGTGGCGTGAGTCGGGACAGCGTGGGACGCCGTACGTGAGCGGAGCGGAGCTCCTGCCATGGAACGGCGGAATCGGCGCGCACGACCTGGCCGCCGTCATACGTCCCCTCGTCACCGACCTGCGAATCGAGCCTCTCAGTGGCGACTCGGACCTGTGGGGCGGTCCCGTGACCGACGAGCGGTACGCCCTGATCGCCCGGCGACGCCGCGATCGGGCCGGCCTCTCCCGCAGCCGCTAGCGGCTCTGGCCGTACTCGCGTTCGATGCCGTCGAGGATCCAGGTCAAGCCCTGCTCGAAGTCCTCCTGGGCGGGGATTCCCGCGTCCAGGACCGGTTCCAGATGCGGGAACCGTCCCTCGGCCAGGAGGCTGCGCACGTACGGCTGTTCCTCGATGCCGCCCAGGCCGGCCGCCTCACGTTCCCGGTTGTGCTGCGCGCGGAGCGTGTAGCCGAGCAGGTAGTGGTCGATGGCCGTGACGATGGCCCGCATCGCGCGGGGGTCGTCGGTGAGCCGGCTCGCGGCGGCGAAGGACTGCTCGGCGTGCAGGAGCCCGTTGGGTCCGACCCGCGGTGAACGTCCCGCCAGCTGGAAGACCCACGGGTGCCGCAGTCCGGCCTCCCGTTCCCGGGCGGCGATCCACCGGAACGCCTCGCGCCAGTCGCCGGGCAGCTCCCCCTCGATCAGCACCTCGGCGGCCACCTCGTCGTACATGAGGTCGAGGAGGTCCTCCTTGGCGTCGATGTGCGTGTAGAGGCTCATCGCGCGCACGCCGAGCTCGCTCGCGACGCGCCGGATCGACACCGCGTCCAGCCCCTCGGCGTCCGCGATCGTGATGGCCGCCGCCACGATCGCCTCCCGGCTGAGCTTGGGCCGGCGCCCGCCGCGGGGGCGGGACCACACCGGGTCGGCGGCGCGCTTGCGGTCGCCGGCGCGCTGGTAGCGCTCAGGCACTGCGGACGGCCGGTCCCCGTCGATCGTCATGTCCCGATCGTACCCGTACGGCGTACGTTCCAGCCGATACGCTGTACGGATTGAGCGATACGGCGTACGGTTAAAGCGATACACCGTACGGAAACTCAACGAGAGAAGACCGGATGACCGCCGTACCCACCCGCGCCCCCGCCGCCGGCCGGCGCGGCATCGACCCCGAACTGCGCCGGCTGGCGATCGTGGTCCTGCTCGGATCGATCATGACGATCCTCGACACCACGATCGTCAACGTCGCCGTCACCACCCTCGGCAAGGACTTCGACGCCTCGTTGTCGTCGATCCAGTGGGTGATGACCGGCTACACCCTTGCCCTGTCCATGGCGATCCCGCTCACCGGCTGGTCGGTCCGCCGCTTCGGGGCGCGCACCATGTGGCTGACCTCGCTGGTGCTGTTCATCTCCGGCTCACTGCTGTGCGGGCTGGCCTGGTCGGTGCCCGCCCTGATCGCGTTCCGGATCCTGCAGGGCGTCGGCGGCGGCATGCTCATGCCGATCGGCCAGACCGTACTGGCGCGTGCGGCGGGGCCGGACCGGATGGGTCGGGCGATGACCATCGTCTCGGTACCGGCCATGCTCGCGCCCGTGCTCGGCCCACTGCTCGGCGGTGTGATCCTCGACAGCGTCAGCTGGCGCTGGCTGTTCTTCATCAACCTCCCGTTCTGCGCGCTGGCGCTCGCCGCCGCGCTGCGCATGATGCCCCGCGACGCCGAGCGCGACCCGGGCGCGCCGCTCGACCTTCTCGGCATGCTGCTGCTCTGCCCCGGCCTGGCCGCGCTCGTGTACGGCCTGGCCCGGACCGGTGCGGGCGCGGGTCTGTCCGACCCCCGCTTCCTGACGGCCTTCGGGGCGGGTGCCGTGCTGGTCGCGGCGTTCGCGGCGCACGCGCTGCGCAAGGGCGCGGGCGCGCTGATCGACGTGCGGCTGCTGCGCGACCGCTCGTTCGCCGCCGCGACCGGCGGGCTGTTCGTCTACTGCGTTCCGGTGTTCGGCCTGACGGTGCTGCTGCCGCTGTTCTCCCAGGTCGTACGGGGCGAGTCGCCGATGGCCGCGGGCTGGCTGATCTCGCCGCTCGGCCTCGGCGCGATGCTCACGATGACGGTGGCGGGGAGGGTCACCGACCGGTACGGGGCACGCTGGATCGCGGTCGGCGGGGTGGCGCTGGTGCTGGCCGGCACGCTGGCCCTGACCCGGATCGACCCGTCCACCGGCCACCTCGTGCTGATGGCGGTGATGCTGGTGATCGGGTTGGGGCATGGCGCCGTGTCCCCGGTCCTGATGGCGGCCGCCTACCAGGGCATTCCGCGTGAGTCGGTGCCCGCCGCGACGACCGGCGCCGGCGTCCTCGTCCGGGTCGGCAGCTCGTTCGGCACCGCGATCCTCACGATCGTGCTCCAGATCATGATCCGCGGCCACGTGCCGGGCGCGACCGGCAACCTCAAGGAGGCCGCCGCCCACCGCACCGCGCAGACGCCCATGCAGCTCATCTCGGCGTTCACCGGCACGTTCTGGTGGGCGGCCGCGCTCCTGGCCGTCACGCTGGTCCCCGTGCTGCTGGTGCCGCGCAGGCGCGGGTGATCCAGGGTCAGCAGGTGTGGCGTTCGAGGGAGGCGAGGGCCCGGTCGGCGACCTGGACGACCCAGAAGCCGCCCTTCGGGAGCCGGGGATCCTCCGGGGGCGAAGCGCCGAGTTCCTCGCAGGCGCGGGCGATGAGCTCGGGCACGAGCTCGCCGTGGGTGCAGATCACGGCGGGGACGCCGTCGGCGAGGAGTTCGGCGAGCCGGTCGCCCGGCGCCTTGGCCGTGCCGACGGTGACCGCCCAGTCGGTACGGACGTCCGCGGCGGTACGGGCGGCGTAGGGCAGGACCGTCTCCAGGCAACGGGCCGTCGCCGAGCTGATCACCCGGGCGGGCCCGTAGCAGATCAGGACGTCGTCGAGGCGCTGGGCCTGCGCGCGTCCCTCCTGGTCGAGGGGGCGCAGCAGGTCGTCCTCCTCCCAGTCCCGCTTCTGCCCGGCCGTGGCGTGCCGGAGGACGATGTACGGCGTGGTGCGCAACGGGCCGGCGGCGAACTCCCGCAGGACGTCGCGGTCGTGGTCGTAGCTGAGCCGCCCCTCCGCCGCGCCGATCGGGAGCCAGTCGACCCGGTCGACCTCGTCATTGGGGACGAACCGGCCCTCGTCCCCGGTGGCCGTCCAGTAGTCGACCCGTTTGGGCCGGCCTCGCGCCTCGTACCGGATCGTGGACAGCCTGCGGCCGAGGACCGGCCAGACGCCGGTCTCCTCCCAGACCTCGCGGGCCGCGGCGCGTACGACGTGCTCGCCGCGGTCGACCTTGCCCTTGGGGAAGGACCAGTCGTCGTACCGGGGACGGTGGATCAGGGCGACGAGCGGGCGGCCGTCCGGGCCGGGCCGCCACAGCACCGCGCCGGCGGCACGGATCGTCCCCGGGGGGTCAGGAGTCAACGGTCCTCCAGCGGCGCGCCCGCATCAGGTGGGTCTGCACGTCGATGTCCCCCTCGTGCCGCGTCCACACGCCGTTCTCGCCGAGGACCCAGCACTTGGTGTCCGGGCCCATCGCGAGGTCGAAGCGGCCGACGAGGTCCGCGCAGTGGGCCGGGTCGGTGACGCGCACGAGCGTCTCGACCCGGCGGTCCAGGTTGCGGTGCATGAGGTCGGCGCTGCCGATCCAGACCTCGTGGTTGCCGCCGTTCTCGAAGGCGTACACCCGCGAGTGCTCCAGGAACCGGCCGAGGACGCTGCGGACCTGGATCGTCTCCGACATGCCGGGCACGCCCGGGCGGAGCGCGCAGATTCCGCGCACCCAGACGTCGATCGGCACGCCCTCCCGCGAGGCCCGGTACAGCGCGTCGATGAGGACCTCGTCGACCAGGGCGTTGCACTTGAACCGGATGCGGGCGGGCCGGCCCTCCTCGTGGTGCTCGATCTCCCGCTCGATGCGCTCGACCAGCCCGGCGCGCAGTGAGTCGGGGGCGACGAGGAGCCGCCGGTAGTCGGTGTCCCGCGAGTAGCCGGTCAGGTGGTTGAACAGGGCGCTGACGTCCTGGCCGACCTCGGGGTCGGCGGTCAGCAGGCCGTAGTCCTCATAGATCCGGGCGGTCTTGGGGTTGTAGTTGCCGGTGCCGATGTGGCAGTAGCGGCGCAGCGACCCGTCGGACTCCTGCCGGACCACCAGCGCGACCTTGCAGTGGGTCTTGAGGCCGACGAAGCCGTACACCACGTGGCAGCCGGCGCGCTCCAGCTTGCGCGCCCACGTGATGTTGGCCTGCTCGTCGAACCGCGCCTTGATCTCGACGACCACGACGACCTGCTTACCCGCCTCGGCGGCGTCGATGAGCGCGTCGATGATCGGCGAGTCGCCGCTGGTCCGGTACAGCGTCTGCTTGATCGCCAGGACCTGCGGGTCGCCGGCGGCGTCCTCGATGAGGCGCTCGACGCTCGTGGTGAACGAGTCGTACGGATGCTGGACGAGGACGTCGTGGTCGCGCAGGGTGGCGAAGATGTCGGTGTCGTGCGGCAGCGCCGCCTCGGACGGCACGAACGGCGGGTACTTCAGCTCGCTGCGGTCGAGGTCGGCGATGGCGGTCATGCCGCCGAGGTCGAGCGGGCCGGGCACGCGGTACACCGCGCGCTCGTCGACCTCCAGCTCGGTCATCAGCAGTTCGAGGACCTCGGGGGTGATCGACTCCTCGACCTCCAGCCGTACGACGGGCCCGAACCTGCGGCGCAGCAGCTCGCGTTCGAGGGCCTGCAGGAGGTTCTCGGCGATGTCCTCGTCGACCTCCAGGTCCTGGTTGCGGGTGACCCGGAACGCGTGGTGCTCGAGAATCTCGGTGCCGGTGAACAGCTCCGGGAGGTTCTCGGCGATCACGTCCTCCAGCGGCACGAAGCGCGACGGCGACGCCTCCAGGAACCTCGGCAGCACCGGCGGCACCTTGACGCGGGCGAACATGGTCGTGCCTATGTCCGGGTCGCGGACCAGCACCGCCAGGTTGAGGGACAGCCCGGAGATGTACGGGAAGGGGTGCGCCGGGTCGACGACCAGCGGGGTCAGCACCGGGTAGATCCGCCGCCGGAACAGGCGGTTCAGGCTCTCCTTCTCCGTGTCGGCCAGTTCGTCCCAGCGCAGGACCTCGATCCCCTCCTTGGCGAGGGCCGGGAGGATCTCCTCGTGGAAGAGCGCGGCGTGCTCCAGCATCAGGTCGCGGGCGATTTCGGAGGTGTGCGCGAGGACCTCGCGGGGCTGGCGGCCGCTGGCGCTCTGGACGGCGATGCCGGTGGCCATGCGCCGGGTCAGCCCGGCGACCCGCACCATGAAGAACTCGTCCAGGTTGGTCGCGAAGATCGACAGGAACCGCACGCGTTCCAGCAACGGCAGCGACGGGTCGGCGGCCAGGTCCAGGACGCGCTGGTTGAACCGGAGCCAGCTCTCCTCTCGATCAAGGAACCGATCCTCTGGCAGCCCGTCCACCGAACGGGCGAAATGCCCTGGTTCAACGCTCATGAGGTATATGGTCCCCATTTTTGGTGAACGGAAAGCGAACGAGATGTTTCCGGACCGATTCCCCCGGCCAAGCCGCCGACCAGCACGGACCGGCCCGCAGCGGCGTCAACCGTTCTATCGGGTCTCCGCCGCGAACGGCAAAGCGGCGGCCCGCTCGCCGGGAGGGGGAACGGGCCGCCGGGTGCTCGTGATCTCAGACCGCGACGCGGCCACCGTCGACGGGAAGGACGGCGCCGTGGACGAAGCTCGACCGGTCGCCGGCCAGGAAGACGATCGCCTCGGCGATCTCCTGGGCCGTGGCCGGACGGCCGGCCGGAGCGGCGGCGGCCAGCCGGTCGAGGCCCTCGCCCATCCCGGCGGTGCCCTCGGTGCGGGTAGGACCAGGGCTCACCGCGTTGACGCGGACGCCCGCCGGGCCGTACTCGGCGGCCCAGGACTTGGTGAGCAGCCGCAGCGCGGCCTTGCTCGCTCCGTACAGGCCCATCCCCGCCGCACCGAACTCGGCGACCATCGTGGTGACGTTCACGATCGCGCCGTCGCCGCGCTCCGCCATGTCCGGAGCGAACTCGGCGACGAGGAAGTACGGCGCCTTGACGTTCAGCGCGAACACGGCGTCGAACTCCTCCTCCTTCGACTCGTGGGTCGGGCCGAAGGGGAAGATCCCGGCGTTGTTGACGAGGATGTCGACCTGGCCGACCAGGTCCCTGGCCCGCGCCGCCAGCGACCGGGCGGATGCCTCGTCGCGCAGGTCCGAGGCCACGAAGTGCGCCTCCCCACCGGACGCGCGGATCTCTCGCACCACCTCTTCCCCACGGGCCGCGTCACGCCCGGCGATCACCACACGTGCGCCCCGCTCAGCGAGCGCGACCGCGGCCGCCCGGCCGATGCCGCTGTTCCCGCCGGTCACCAGCGCCGACTTCCCCTGCAGTTCCGACATGGTCTCCACCCACTCCTGCTACTTCCGCGAGGCCGGGTCGCTCCCGGCACGTGGGTGTAAGGCACGGCGGCGCCGAAGCTTTCCCACTGCGCCAGTCGAGCGCCTTATGGCCGCCATCAGCCCGCCTACTGGAGTCCGCGGTACTCCAGGCCGGCGAGCAGCCGGGCCAGGTCGCGCCGGTGGGAGGTGGCGGGCCACACCGCCCAGGTGCGCCGCACGATCGGATGCCCGGCGAGCGGCGACCAGGTGACCGAGTCGGGCAGCGGCCGGCCCCATCCGGGCGGCGCCAGCGCGAAGGCGCCGCCCGCCGTGACGGCGGCCAGCTTCACCTCGGCGATCAGCTCCTGCCCCTCCGGCGGAGGAAGCCCCAGATCCAGGCCATGGCTGCGCAGGGTCGCGGTGAGCTCGTCGTACCAGGCGGGACTCCCGGAGCGGGGGAACCCGACCCAGTCCAGCCCGGCGAGGTCCTCCAACCGGATCCCGTCGCGTCCGGCGATCTTCGCGGCCACTTCGGCGGCCAGGAGGACGCCCAGCCGCTCCTCGACGACCAGCATGGCGTCCAGATCCTGACCGATCGGGTGTTCCCGAACCAGTCCGACGTCTATTTCGCCGGCCCGCAGCGCCGCGAACTGGCCCGCGGTGGACATGTGGCGGGCGTGCACCCTCGTCCTCGGGTAGGCGGCGGTAAGGCCGGCGAGCGGTCCGGAGAGCAGGTCAGAGGGGAGCTCGAGCGGGATGCCGATCCGCACCGTGCCTCCCCCGTCGGCGGCGTGCCTGGCGACCGCGGCCATCGCCTGGTCATGACGTGCCAGCACCGCGCGAGCCTCGGAGAGCAGCGTCATGCCCGCCTCGGTGGCCCGCACACCGGTGCTCCCGCGTTCCAGCAGTTGCAGGCCGAGCCGCCGCTCCAGGGCGTTCATCGTCTGCGACAGCGCGGGCTGGCTCACATGCAGCCGCCGTGCGGCCGCCGACAGGCCGCCCTCCTCCACGACCGCGACGAACGCCCGCATCTCCCGCAGATCCACCCGTCCATCACATCACGCACCGGTTACGGCCCGGCCGGGCGGCCGATCGAGGTCAGCCGGCTCGCGAGGTCCACGGTCGTGCCGGACAGGAGCGGGCGAGATGCGCGGGCCGGTGGCACGCGTCAGGCCTCCCCGGCGGCCTCCCGGCCGATACGGCCGGTCAGTCCAGCGGCGGTCAGGGTGAGGTGCCGGACCAGCGCCTCCGCCGCGGTGTCGGCGTCGCGGGCCAGCGCCGCCTCCTCCAGCCGGCGGTGCTCGGCGATCGCGTCCCGGCCGGGAGCGCGGTGCGCCGAGAAGCGGCGGGCCAGCTCGCTCGCGGTCCACATCCGGTCGAAGGTCTCCAGCAGGACGGGATTGCCGCAGCCCTCCAGCAGGGTGCGGTGGAAGACCCGGTGCGCCTCGGCCCAGGCGGCGCTGTAGTACTCGCCCTCCTCCGGCACGTGCGTCGGAGTGCGCGCCAGACGGTGGTGGGCGGCTCGTACACGGGCCTCCCAGTCGACGTCACCGCGCTCGATGGACAGGCGCAGCACGACCGGCTCGATGGTCCGGCGGGCCTCCGCGATCTCCTGCCAGCGGCGGTCGGAGAAGGCCGGGACGGCGAAGCCGCGGTTGGGCAGCCGGTCGGCGAGCCCGTCGCCGACCACCCGGACGAGCGCCTCGCGCACGATGGCCAGGCTCACGCCCTGCTCCTTGGCGAGGTCCTGCGGTTTCAGGGCGTCGCCGGGAGCGTAGTGCCCGCGCATGATCGCGTCCCGCAGGTGTGCGTAGACCTGCTCGGAGAGCATCTGCTTCCCCGGCGAGGTGGAGGTCCGGCTCGTCACGCCTCAAGGATAGACGATCAGAGAAATAATCGATTATCTGTGTTATCGTCGATTCGTTCGGCGAGGTCGCCCCGCGACGTCGTCGACCGCACCACCGCCACCCCTCGTACAGCCGGAAAGGCAGGACGCGATGAGCGTCAACGACCCCTTCGCCCGCCTCCCCGAGGCGGCCTCTTTCACCGTCACCAGCACCGACGTCGCCGACGGCGCCGCCTGGGCGCCCGAGCAGTGGTCCTCCGGCGTCCCCGGCGGCAAGGACCTCTCCCCGCAGCTGTCCTGGAGCGGTGCTCCCGACGGCACCAAGAGCTACGCCGTCACGGTCTACGACCCCGACGCCCCCACCGGGTCCGGGTTCTGGCACTGGGCGGTCGCCGACATCCCCGCCACCGTCACCGAGCTGCCGGAGGGCGCCGGCGACGACGCCGGCTCGGGCCTGCCCGAGGGCGCCTTCCAGCTGCCCAACGACGCCCGCCTGGCCCGCTACATCGGTGCCGCCCCACCCGCCGGGCACGGCCCGCACCGCTACTTCGTCGTGGTGCACGCCCTCGACGTCGAGTCCATCGGCGTCCCGGCCGACGCCACGCCGGCCCTTCTCGGCTTCACCATGGGCGGCCACATCCTCGGCCGCGCGGTCCTGACCGCCACCGCCGAGACCCCCGCGTAACGAAAGACAGGCCCTCGACCAGGCTCGTGGTCGAGGGCCGTTGTCGTGGCGGAACCGCCGCCCGGCCGGACCGCCGCCCGGCCGGGCGGCGTCGGCGTCAGCGGGCGCGGCGGATGACGTACGGCTGGACGATGCCGAGACCGCGGGCCGGGCGGCGGCCGATGCGGACGAGCTGGTACGCGTCGTCGCCGCGCAGCCCGTCGGCCAGGTCGGCGTCGGCGAGGACGGTGCCGGGCCGGGCGATCGAGGTCAGTCGGCTCGCGAGGTTCACGGTCGTGCCGAACACGTCGCCCATCAGCGAGAGCACGAGGCCGTACGCCATGCCGACCCGCACGTCCGTGTCGCCGCCGGCGCGGACCGCCTCGGCGATGCACAGCCCGATCTCCGCGCCCAGCGTGGGAGTGTCGGCGGTGTAGAGGACCTCGTCCCCCAGGGTCTTGACGATCCGCCCGCCGTGCTCGGCCACGACGTCGGAGGCGGTCTCCTCGAACCGCTCGACCAGCTCGGCCAGCTCCAGCTCGCCGAGGTTCCGGCTGGTCGCGGTGAACCCGACGATGTCGGCGAACCCCACCGCGACCCGCAGCCGCCCCGGAACGGCGTCCTCCGCCGCCGACGCGGTCAGCGCACGGGTGCCGGCGGCGGCGAGCTGCCGCCGCCACGCGTGGACGAGGAGCGGCTCCAGCGCGGCGATGTGCCCCTCGGCGTGCTCCATGATCATGCGGACGACGTCCGGCGAGGGCGGCTGCAGCGGATCGGCCAGCGCGCCGACGATGATGTCGATCTGCCACTCGGCGAGCCGGGCCATCGTCTGGCCGACGGCGCGGACCATCCGCAGGACCATCTCCTCGTCCAGCAGGCCCTCGCCGAGGAGGTCCTTGATCCGGACGAGCGCGTCGAGGTCGCCCTCGGTGAAGGCGACCGTCTCGTCGGCGAGGTGCGGGAAACCGAAGGCCCGCCACAGCCGCTGGGTGAACTCCGGCGACACCCCGGACCGCTCGATCGCGTCGATCCGGGTGTACCGCAGCTCACCGCCGAGGAGGAGCTCCTCGATCTCCTTCGGCTCCGGCACGTCGCTCATGTACGGCCCCGTCTACGGCTTGACGCCGTCGCCGTCGGTCAGCTCCTCGACGATCCGGTAGAGCTGGTTCTGGGTGTACTCGACCCGGGGGATGTTCTTCAGGATGAGCTGGCCGTGCTCACCGCCCGACTCGACGATCAGCGTGCCGGTGCCCAGCATCCGCTGGATCAGGTTGTGCTCGAACGACACGTCGTTGACCCGGGTGAGCGGGATGTCGCGCCCGGAGCGGGACAGGATGCCGTGCCGCAGCACGAACCGGCGGTTCGTGAGGGTGTAGGACGTGGTGACCCAGCGCAGGAACGGGATCAGCCCGACGACGAGGATCGCGACGACCGCGACCGCCGCGATGATGAGGCGGATCACCGTCTGCGCACTGCCGCCCGGGATGAAGACGATGGCGGCGACCGCCACGGCGACCGTCACGACCGCCCAGAAGATCGTGCCGACCAGCGTCGACCAGTGCGGGTGGAACTCGAGGACGATCTCTTCGTCCTCGCCCAACGAGCTCTTCGCAAGACCCATGGCGTCATCCTGGCAGAAACGGAGGGGTGGGAAATGTCATCACGTCACAAAGTGGACAACGATGAAGATGAGGGCGATGACCCACACGCCACCGCCGCCGACGAGGCCGCCCGTCGCGGTGTCGACGGCGTACTCGCGCTCCTCGTGCGACGTGCGGAGCCGGATCCAGCCGGCCGCCGCGACCTGCCCGAGCCACGGCGACGCCAGCACCGGCCCGTACGCCAGGGCCAGCCGCGCCTGCCCCAGGCCGCGCAGGCTCTCGGCCAGCTCGAAGCCGATCGCGGTGACGACGACGGCCACCACGAACCCAAGCACCGCCATCTGGACGTACCGGCCGGCGAGGGCGTAGTGGACCGGCTCGCGCACGCGCCGGTGCGCGTCGCCCACCAGCTCGGCCGCGTCCTGGTCGGGGCGTACGTCGTCGGCGGGATCGGGCAGCGGGCCGACCGCGTGCGGGCCGAAGCGGGTGGTCAGCTCCCGCCAGACGCCGGCGGCCCGCTCCTCCAGGCCGTCGAGGCGCGCCCACTCCTGCTCGACCGAGGCGTACGCGGCGGTCCGCCGCTCCTCGGCCTCCTCCAGGCCGCGCCGGGCCCGCTCCGCGGCGAGCAGCCTGCGGCCGGCCTCGGCGGCGTACTCCTTGTACGCCCGCCGCGCCGCCTGCGGATCGTACGCGCGCCGCGCCGCCTGCGGGTCGTACGCCCGCCGCGCCGCCTCCGGGTCCGTCATCTGCCCTCCGCCCTCACGCGACGCCGTCCCCCGCCTCGCTCATCACCTCGAACGGGATGATCGGCTGGGGCGGCACGCCGGTGCGCTGGTCGTGGAACAGGGCCCGCCGGTGGCGCGGGGTCCAGCTCAGCATCTGGCCGCCCGGCAGCGGCGACAGCTCGCTGTCCCGTACGTCCAGGGCGACCCAGGCGTCGATGTTGCGCACGTTCCCGACCCGCTCGACGACGTCGGCCTTGAGCCGGTCCGTCGTCCGCCACCAGCCGAGCACGTGCATCCGGCGCTCCGGGCCGTGCTCGACGAGACGGCGGACCGCCCGGCGCAGGTCCTCGGCGCGGCCGGTCGCGGCGTCCACCGCGAACAGCGCGAGGTACTCGGGCACGTCCCGGTCGGCGGGCTCGGGCAGGTCGCCGCCGAGCGTAACCTGGTGCCCGTCGTCGGCCAGCCGCCGGGCCAGCAGCCCGACCCGGGGCTCGAGCTGCGCGTCCAGCGCGTACAGCCGGAAGACCGCCGTCCCCGGCGCATGCCCGCGCGACAGCGACAGCACGGCGGAGGCGAGCACGTCGTACGCCTCGTCGGCGCGGGTGCCGACGACCGCGAGGTTGCGCCCGGGCGCGCGGTCGAACCGCACGGTCGCCGCGCTGCCGGCCAGGTCGATGAGCTGGCCGACCGCGCTCTCGCCCGGCGGCAGGGCCGGCGCGGTCATCAGCTCCGGGACGTGCGCGCCGTCGAAGATGCGCGGCGGCGCGAGGTGCTCGGGGCGCCGCTGCCACAGCTCCCGCTGCAGCGCGTCGAACGTGCCCGCGACGCCGGCGTCCGGCAGGCGGGCGATGCGGTTGGCCTGCCGCGCGCCGGACTCGGCGTTCACGACCGCGCAGAAGCGCGCGACCTGCAGGGCGGCGGTGTTGTCGTCGGCGAGGATGCGGCGCGCCTTGGGCAGCGCGATTCTCAGCGTGAACTGATCGAGGATGGCCCCGCGCCCCCACAGGGTCTGGACGCCGCCGATGTTCTGGCTGGCCAGGACGAGGTGGATGCCCTGGGACCGGCCCCGGCGGGCCAGGTCGTTGAGGAGGTACAGCGACTCGTCGGTGATCTTGTCCTGCTGCTGGATCAGCACCTGGAACTCGTCGATCACCGCGACCATGCGCGGCCAGTGCCCGTCCGGGTCGACCGCCCGCAGCTCCTCCAGCTTCGTGACCTCGTGCTCGCGGGCGGCGGCGCCCCGGCGTTCGAGCTCGCGGGCCAGGAACCGCAGCAGCGCCAGGCCGAACTCCCGGTCGTTGTTGATGTTCACGCCGATGAGCCGGGCGTGCGGCAGCCACGTCTTGTCGGTACGGCCGCTGGCCAGGCGGGCGAACGACACGCCCTCCTTGAAGTCCAGCAGGTAGAACTCCAGCTCGTCGGGCGAGTACCGCGCGGCCATCGACCCGATCATGGCGTAGAGGAAGTTCGTCTTGCCGGAGCCGGGCGGACCGCCGACGAGCGCGTGCACCGGGTCGTCGCCGAGGAGGACCTCCACCGGCTCGTACCGGTCGACGTCCTCGCCGATGGGGGCGCGTACCCCGGCCGCCGACGACTCGCTCCACATGCGGTGCGGGACCAGTTCGGCGAAGCGCGGCGGGTCGCGTTCGATGCCCGCCCAGCGGGCGGCGCGTTCGCAGACCGCGCGGACCAGCTCGGGCGGCGGCGGCTCGACCGTCACCGGCAGTTCCCCGGTCATCGAGGTGGTGACGCGGCCGTCCGCCGTGATGTGGATCGTCTCGATGCCCGGCGCGTCCTCGGCGGGCACGTCGCGGCAGACGACGTGGATGCCGCAGGCCGCGCCGGCGTGCATCACGCTGTTCAGGTGGGCGACCTCGTCGTCGCGGAGGCCGCGCACCGGGCTCTGCACGATGACGACCTGCCACGGCTCGGGCCGGCGTCCGGTCGCCGCGGCGAGCTCGGCGAGGGAGGAGTGCCCGCCGCCGAGCACGTCCCGCTGGATGCGCCGGATGTCACGGTCCAGCGAGCCGAGGAGGTCCTTGAACTCCTCGACGCCGTACACGGTGAGCAGGCCGGGCCGGGACAGGGCGTGGAAGCCGCCGAGCCCGGCCCCGAGCCGCCGCGGGTCGTACAGGCTGACCCGTACGGAGCCGGGCCGCGTCATCGCCACGATCCGGACGAGCAGCGCGTCGACGATGGCGTCGGCGAGCGGGGTCTGGCCTCCGGTGATCTTCAGATGGCCGGAGTCCAGCAGCGGGATCAGCGCGGGCACTTCACCGGCGGCCGTGCCGACGCGGTAGAGACACGGCCCGGAGTCGGCCGGCTCGGGCTCGGCCGGCCAGTCCGTCCAGGGCGCGGACGCGGCGCCGGGCGCGGCCTCGGCGGCCAGCTCCCGCCAGCCGGCCACGGCCGTCGCCGTCTCCGGGCCGCTCGTCGCGGCGACGTCCCGGCGGCCCTGCTCGACCGCCGCCTCCGCCTCGGCGATCATCTCGTCGAGCCGGCTCCGGCGGGCGCGGATCGCGCCGCGGGCCTGCCGGATGTCCTTGCGCACGGCGGCAACGAGATCGCCGGGCTTGAGCGTCATGTGGGGGTTCCTGCGGCTTTCACGCAGACGGCGGTGGGCGGGGTACCTCGGTCGGGGACGTGCGGGGGTGCGGTCTCCTAAAGCCCCTCGGCGTAGGTGTTCGCCTCTTCGATCGCGGCGCCGATCTGGTTCTGGCACTCCTCGATGCTCTCGACCGCCTGCCCCATGGCGCCCAGCGCGCCGCTCAGGGCGTCGTGCTCGCTCCCCTGGGCCACCGCGATCAGGTACTGCAGCGCCGACTCGGCCCGGCTCCCGGCCTGGACGAGCAGCTGCACGGCCTGCTCGGCCTCTTCGCCGGCCTGGGCGATGGCGCCCTTGAGCTCAGCCACACTGGCCATGCAACGACCTCCGGAGGATGGGGATAGCCCAATTAAACCGGCGCGTTGCGGACCGGTCCAGTTGGGCAGGTCCGCCGACCGATGTAGCCATCCGGGCGGATGACGACGGAGGTGCCGGCCGAGGCGTCGTACGCGGTGTGGGCGTGGCCGTGGGTGTCGATGACGTAAGGTCCGGGCGCGGACTCGCCGGGGCGCAGGACCGCGTAGGCGTGGGGCGCGTCCGGGGCGGGGACGCCGAAGGTCAGATGGGTGGCGTGCGGGCCCCGGAACAGGTCGAACAGCCGGATCGGCCTGCCGTCGGCGTCGGTGACGGGGGCGTCCGGCGCGCGGTCGCCCGCCACGATCCGGCCCTCGGCCGTCCGGTAGGTCACGTCCAGCTGGCGGGTGTTCTCCCCGCGTTCGTGGGCGTCCGCGGCCCCCTCCCGGTGTTTGCGCATGAGCTCGGAGCTGATGCGCAGGACCCTTTCGGCCGTCGCGCGGCGTTCGGTCTCGTAGCCGTCGAGGAGCTCGGGTGAGCCGTCGGCCAGCTTCCAGCCGAGGTTGTAGGCGTCCTGCACGCCGGTGTTCAGCCCTTGCCCGCCGGTGGGCGGATGTACGTGGGCGGCGTCGCCCGCGAGGAAGACCCGGCCCACGCGGAAGCGCCCGGCCAGGCGGATGTTGGGCCGCCAGACGGTGGACCAGGCCAGCCGGGTCAGCCGGACGCCCGCGCCGAGCGCGTCCAGCTTGCCCTGCAGGATCTCCAGCGAGGCCTCGTCCTCACCTTCTCCGAGCGGGGCGTTGAACTGGAAGAGACCTGGTGTGCTCGGCAGCGGGCTCAGGCCGACTCCGACCATCGGGGCGTCCGCGCGGGCGAACCAGTAGCCCCAGGCGTGGTCCAGCCCGTCGGCGGCCACGTCGCCGAGCAGCATCCGGATGGTCTCGTCCGTGACCCCCTCGAAGGGGACTCCCAGGACCTTGCGTACGGTGCTGCGCCCGCCGTCGGCGCCCACCAGGTAGGAGGCGCGCACGGTCTCGCCGGTGGACAGACGCGCCGTCACGCCGTCCGCGTCCTGGTCGAAGTCGACCAGGGCGGTGTTCAGCTCGACCCGGGCGCCGAGCTCGGCGAGCCGGTCCCGCAGGATGCCCTCGGTCTGGGACTGACCGAGGACCCACGCGTTCGGGTAAGGCACGTCGGGGGTCGGCTCGAGGTGCTCGGCCATGCGCCGGTCCATCACGTACTTCCCGTCGAGGTGCACGCGCATCGTCGGCACGGGGCGCCCCTGCCGGAGCACCGCGCCCAGAACGCCGAGGTCCTCGAAGACCTCGAGCGTGCGCGGCTGGAGGCCGTCGCCCCGCGATCCGGCGAAGTACTCGCTCGCCTTGTCGATGACACGGACGCCGAGCCCTCGCCGGGCGAGATCGATGGCCAGGGTCAGGCCGGTCGGGCCGGCGCCCGCGATGATCACATCCATACTGAACCACCACTCACTGAATAAGATTTCACTGAATTCAGATTCAGTATGTGGTTGGTACGGTTCCCGGTCAAGGAGGTTCCGTGAAGCGCAAGGAGAGGGCGGCGGAGACCGAGGCCGCTCTTAAGGCCGCCGCGAAGCGGGTGTTCGCCGAACGCGGCTACCTGAATACGAAGATCGCCGACATAACCGCCGAGGCCGGGCGGGCCGCGGGCTCCTTCTACAACCACTTCGCCGGCAAGGAGGCCCTCCTCGAAGCGCTCCTGGCCGACATGGCGACCGAGAGCGACTCTGCGGCCTCCGCTCCCGGGCACCTGTCGGACTTCACCGACCCGGAGGCGGTCCGCCAGCACATCGAGGTCTCCGTCCGCCTCTACCGGGAGCACGCCGCGACGATCCGCGCCGTGCAGGAGGCGGCCCTGGTCAGTGAGAACTTCGCCCGCACCCTGGCCAGGTTCGCCGGGAGCGAGATGGCCGACATCCTGGGCCACGTCACCTGCGTCATCGACGCCGGGCGCCGGCTCCCCGCTCCACCGGAGACCGCGCTACGGATGGTGTACTCCCTGGTCCACGCCTTCCTGCAGACCCGGCAGCAGCCCGCCGACGCGCTCAGCGACGAGGAAGTGACCGAGGCCCTGACCCGCTTCGTCTACCGCGGCCTCAACGGCTGCGACTTCTAGCGCACGTGCACGACGTCGCCGGCGCTGAGCACGTGGTCGCCACCGGCGGCGCGGACGACCAGGCAGCCGTTCTCGTCGACGTCCACGGCCTCCCCGGTCAGCACGCCGTCCGGCGCGCCCGGTGCGCCGCCGGGCAGCTCCACGCGCACCTGACGGCCGAGCGTCGCGCACACCGCGCGGTACGCGTCCCGGAGCGCGCCCTCGGTCCAGTCCCCGCAGTACTCGACGTACCGGTGCGCCAGCTCGCGCAGGATCGCGCGCAGCACCGGGTCGCGGTCTGCGGGGGCGTCCTCCAGCGCGAGGGAGGTCGCGGTGGGCACCGGCAGCTCGTCGGCGCGCAGGCTGACATTGAGCCCGATGCCGAGGACGACGGCGTCGCCCACCCGCTCGGCGAGGATCCCGGCGAGCTTCCGGCCGTGGATCAGCACGTCGTTGGGCCACTTCAGCGCCGCGTCGGCCATCCCGCCGCGCGACATGTCCTCGATCTCGACGAACCCGCGCAGGGCGCTCACCACGGCCACCCCGGCCAGGAGCGGCAGCCAGCCGAGCCGGGCGACCGGGACGGGCGGCCGCAGCAGCACCGAGAACGCCAGCCCCGAACGCGGCGGGGCGGTCCACCGCCGGTCCAGGCGGCCGCGCCCGGCGGTCTGCGCCTCGGCGACGAGGACCAGTCCCTCCTCCGCGCCGCCGCGGGCCGCCTCGGCCAGGTCGGCGTTGGTCGAGCCGGTCTCGGCGACGACCTCGATCCGGCGCCACACCCCGCCGGGACGGACGAGCGCGCGGTTCAGCGCCCGCTCGTTCAGCGGCGGACGGTCCAGATCGGTGTACGGGGTGCTCACCTCCCCAGCCTAGAGCCGTGTCATAACCGGGCCGCCATTCGCGCAGCCGCTGGTTGTGCCGCCGCCCCGCCTTCAACTCCAGCACCCCGCGGGGGTCACCGACCGTTAAGGTTCCGATCCGCCGCTCGACCGGCCCACTCGATGACCTGCTTGGCCGCTTCGTGCTGGGCCTGTTTGATCCGGCGCTTGTGGTGGGCTTCGAGCCTCCTTTGACGGGCCCGGTACTTACGCCACCGCCGTGAATCCACCTGCCCCGGCTTGGCGCCCGCCGGGCGACGGCACGCCGCCGTTGTTTGGCGCCTTTGAGGTGCAGGTGGGCGCCGGTCAGCGGGGGGCCTTGCCGGAGATGCCGACGCCGAAGTCGAACTCGCGGTAGACGCGCGCCCAGAAGCCCTCCCGCAGCCAGTCGCGCGCCTCCTTGTAGGGGCGCAGCGAGTGGCCGAGCTCCTTCTCGCCCTCGATCAGCAGCTCCTTGTCGATGACCGTGGGCAGGATCGGGCCGGGCAGCAGGTCGCGGATGTTGTCCCGGCCGCGGGTCAGGATCCACTTGTGCGCGATGTGCTCGCCGATCTCCTCGACGCGGTCGCGGCTGGGGCCCAGCTTGGCGACCGGGCTCGGCTGCGCCGGGCGGACGGGCGGCGGGGCGGGCCTCGGCGGCCGGGTGCCGAAGACCGCGGTGGGCGACGGGATCGGCGGCGTGACGGGCGTCTCCGCGGCCGGCTCACGTGAGGTGTCGAGGGTGAAGTACGGCTTGACGAAGTCGGCGTTCACCACGTCGACGGTGTCGGACTCCCAGATGAGCCGCTCGGCCTGGTTCGTGCCGTACGGCGGCTCGACGCCCCACAGGTGGATGAGGACCCCGTAGGTCTGCGCGGCCTCCACGGCCGGGAGCATGTCCTCGTCGCCGGCCAGCAGGATGGCGTCGGTGACGGCGCCGTGCCGGGCGAGCGTCTCCAGGTCCTCGCGGATCTGGGCGTCGACGCCCTTCTGCTGGTTGTGCTTGTTGAGGTTGCCCAGCCGGAGCTTCACCTGGGGCAGCGGCGCCACGACCCGCTGGTCGATCGTCGGCACGCGGTCGCGAGCGGCGTCGAACCAGTAGATGCGCAGCAGCTCTTTGTCGCGCAACGCGGCGCAGGTCTTCGCGCGCTCCTGGAGGGCCTTGATGAGGCCCTCGGCGTCCACCCGGTAGGAGCGGCGGGAGGAGACGCCGAACAGGAGGTCACCCGCCGCGGCGTAGAGGTACCCCACGTCTACGAGGATCGCGTAGCGCGGCAGCGGCGACGGTTGAGACACGGACTCGCGAACAGTCATCACCTATGACTTTAGGTGAAGATCAGCCCCGCGTCCTCGGTTGTGCCGCCTTTCTGGCCGTTCAACGGCGCTTTCGCATGTGAGCGGCTCATCGGCGGCCGACACGCCGCTCTCCGGTCGCCCGGTAATCCCGAAACGGCACGGGCCGTTATCCGCGCGCAGCGCTGTGATCGACGTAACGGAGCGCACGGCGAGGACATCAGGCGAACACGCCGTAGGATCGACTACGAGACGTAGTACTACGAGCCGTAGTAGATGAACGGGAGGGCGCGGGCATGAACCCGCTCGACATCGCCCGGTGGCAGTTCGGGATCACGACCGTCTACCACTTCCTCTTCGTACCGCTGACCATCGGCCTGTCCGCGCTCGTCGCGGGCCTGCAGACGGCGTGGGTGCGGACCGGGAACACGGGCCACCTCCGCGCGACCAAGTTCTGGGGGAAGCTCCTCCTGATCAACTTCGCGATGGGAATCGTCACCGGCATCGTGCAGGAGTTCCAGTTCGGGATGAACTGGAGCGCCTACTCCCGGTTCGTCGGTGACGTGTTCGGCGCGCCGCTGGCCCTGGAAGGACTGCTCGCCTTCTTCCTCGAGTCGACCTTCCTCGGCCTGTGGATCTTCGGCTGGGACAAGCTACCGAAGAAGATCCACCTGGCCTGCATCTGGATCGTCTCCCTAGGAACGCTCCTGTCGGCGTACTTCATCCTCGCCGCCAACTCCTGGATGCAGCACCCGGTCGGCTACCACCTCGACCCGGTGACCGGGCGGGCCCGGCTGACCGACTTCTGGGCCGTGCTCACCAACTCGACGATGCTCGTCGCCTTCCCGCACACGATCACCGCGGCGTTCGTCACGGCGGGCCTGTTCATGGTCGGCATCAGCGCGTGGCACCTGGCCCGGCACCGGCACGTCGAGGTCTTCCGGCCGTCGCTGAAGATCGCCCTGGCGGTCACGCTGATCGCCTCGCTCGGCGTCGCCGTCACCGGTGACCTCCAGGGCAAGGTCATGACGAAGCAGCAGCCGATGAAGATGGCCGCCGCCGAGGCGCTGTACAAGACGGAGCAGCCCGCGTCGTTCTCCCTGGTCACCGTCGGCACGCTCGACGGCCGCAAGGAGGTCTTCAGCGTCAAGGTCCCGCGGGTCCTGTCGTTCCTCGCCACCGGCCACTTCGACGGCAAGGTCGACGGCATCAACGACGTGCAGGCCGCCGAGCAGGCGAAGTACGGCGCCGGAGACTACCGGCCGGTCGTCCCGGTGACCTACTGGAACTTCCGGATCATGGCCGGCATCGGGTTCCTCACCGCGTTCCTCGCCCTGCTCGGCCTGTGGCTCATGCGCCGCGGGCGGCTGCCGCGCAATCGCTGGGTGTGGCGCGCCGGCGTCCTGTCGCTCGTCCTGCCGTTCGTCGGCAACTCCGCGGGGTGGATCTTCACCGAGATGGGCCGCCAGCCCTGGTCCGTGTACGGCGTCCTGAAGACCTCCGCGAGCGTCTCACCGGGCGTCTCGGCCACGTCGATGCTCATCTCCGTCCTCTCACTGACCGCGCTCTACGCCGTGCTGATCGTCATCGAGACCGGGCTGATGCTGCGGTACGTCAAGGCCGGCCCGCCCTCCGAGGAGGACGTCGCGCCGCCCCCGCCCGGCGACGACTCCTCCCCCGAACCGTCGCTCACCCTCGCCTACTGACCTACTGACAAGGGGTTGTGCCATGGAGGCCACGACCGTCTGGTTCGTCGTCATCGCCTTCCTGTGGACCGGCTACTTCTTCCTGGAGGGCTTCGACTTCGGCGTCGGCGTCCTGCTGCCGGTGCTCGGCCGCGGTGACACCGAGCGCCGCGTCCTGCTGAACGCCATCGGGCCGGTCTGGGACGGCAACGAGGTCTGGTTCATCGTCGCCGGGGCCGGGACGTTCGCCGCGTTCCCGGAGTGGTACGCCACCCTCTTCAGCGGGTTCTACCTGCCGCTGCTGGCGATCCTGCTCGCGCTGATCGTGCGCGGCGTGGCGCTGGAGTACCGCGGCAAGCGGGACGAACCGCACTGGCGCCGCCGCTGGGACCGCGCCATCTTCGGGGGCAGCCTCGTCCCGGCGTTCGTGTGGGGCGTGGTCTTCGCGAACCTGAGCCGCGGGGTCCCGCTGGACGCCCGGCACGAGTACGCCGGCACCCTCACCGACCTGCTGAACCCGTACGCGCTGCTCGGCGGGCTCACCACGCTCACGCTGTTCGTGCTGCACGGCGCGGTGTTCCTGGCGCTCAAGACGGCCGGGGACGTCCGCGCCCGCGCCGTACGGATCGCCCGGGCCGCCGTGGTGGCCGCCATCGTGGTGGGCGGGACGTTCCTGCTCATCACGCAGCTGCAGCACGGCAAGCCCGTCACCTGGGCCACCGTGGCGGTCGCCGCCGCCGGCCTGGTCGGCGCGGCGGTCGCGGTCGCCCGCGGCCGCGACGGCTGGGCGTTCGTCGGCACCGGCACGGCCATCGTGGCCGCGGTCGTGACCCTCTTCGCGGCCCTGTTCCCGGACGTCATGCCGTCGACGATCGCCGCCGCGAACAGCCTCACCACGACCAACGCCGCCTCGTCCCCGTACACGCTCAAGATCATGACGATCGCGGCGGTCGCCTTCACGCCGCTCGTCGTCCTCTACCAGGGCTGGACGTACTGGGTGTTCCGCCGGCGCATCCACGCCTCGCACCTCCCGCAGCCGGCGCCGGAGCCGGCGAAGGACCCGGAGCCCGCGCGATGAGACCCTTCGACCCCCGGCTGCTGCGGTACGCCCGCACGACGCGGGCGTACCTGGCCCTGTCGGTGATCCTCGGCGCCGCGACCGCCGGCCTGGTCATCGCCCAGGCGGCGCTGCTCGCGGGCCTGATCAGCGACGCGTTCCTCGGCAGCGCCTCGCTCGCCGCGTCCCGTACGCCGCTGCTGCTCCTCCTCGCCGTCGTCGCCGGCCGAGCGCTGGTCGCCTGGCTGCAGGAAGTCGCCGCGCACCGTACGTCGGCCGCGGTGAAGTCGCGGCTGCGCGGGCTGCTGCTCGAACGGGCGGTGGCGCTCGGCCCGCGCTGGCTGTCCGGCGAGCGCAGCGGCGAGCTCGCCACCCTCGCCACCCGGGGGATCGACGCGCTGGACGCCTATTTCTCCCGCTACCTCCCGCAGCTCGTGCTCGCCGTGCTCGTCCCGGCGGCGGTGGGCGCGCGGATCCTGTTCGGCGACTGGCCGTCCGCGCTGACCATCGCCCTGACACTGCCGCTCATCCCGATCTTCGCGATCCTCGTGGGGCTGGCCGCCCAGCGGAGGATGGACCGCCAGTGGCGCACGCTGTCGCTGCTGTCCGGGCACTTCCTCGACGTCGTCGCGGGCCTGCCGACCCTGAAGGTGTTCGGCCGGGCGAAGGCGCAGGCGCGCGCGATCCGCGAGGTCACCGGCCGGTACCGCACGGAGACCATGGCGAGCCTGCGGGTGGCGTTCCTGTCCGCGCTGGTGCTGGAGATGCTCTCGACGATCTCCGTCGCGCTCGTTGCCGTCTCGATCGGCCTGCGCCTGGTCGACGGCGAGGTCGGCCTGCGGACCGCGCTGCTCGTCCTGGTCCTCGCGCCGGAGGCGTACCTCCCGCTGCGCCAGGTCGGCGCGCAGTACCACGCCAGCGTCGAGGGGCTCACCGCCGCCCAGCGCGTCTTCGAGGTGATCGAGACGCCGCTCCCGCGCCACGGCGCCCGTACCGACGTCCCCGACCCGGCGTCCGCACCGCTCCGCCTGGAAGAGGTCACGGTCGCGTACGAGGGCCGGGACGAGCCCGCGCTCGACGGCTTCTCGCTCGTCGTACGCCCCGGTGAGACCGTCGCCCTGACCGGGCCGAGCGGGTCCGGCAAGTCGACGCTGCTCGCCGTCCTCCTCGGCTTCGTCCGCCCGGACGCCGGGCGGGTCCTCCTCGGTGAGACCGACCTGGCCGACCTCGAGCCCGACGCCTGGCGGTCACGGGTCGCCTGGGTGCCCCAGCGGCCGTACCTGTTCGCCGGGACGGTCGCCGACAACATCCGGCTGGGCCGCCCCGGCGCCACCGACGACGAGGTACGGCGCGCGGCGCGCGACGCCGTCGCCGAGGAGTTCGTCGACGCGCTGCCCGAGGGATTCGAGACCCCGCTCGGCGAGCGCGGAACCGGCCTGTCCGCCGGGCAACGACAGCGGATCGCTCTCGCGCGGGCGTTCCTGCGCGACGCGCCGATCCTGCTGCTGGACGAGCCGACGTCCGGCCTGGACGCCGAGAGCGAGGCGGCCGTCATCGAGGCCGTACGGCGCCTGGCGGCCGGGCGCACGGTCGTCCTCGTCGCGCACCGCCCGGCCCTCGCCGACCTGGCCGACCGGGTCGTGCGCGTCGAAGGAGCACTGGAGGCGGTCGCATGACCTCCGTGACGGGAGCCGGCGCCCCGGCGCGGCCGGCCGAGGCGGCGGCAGCCGAGACGCTCGGGCCGGGCGAGCCGACGGAGGCGACGTACGGCGCCGGGCCCGCCGAGGCGAGGCGCGATGGCGGGCCGGCGAAGGCGCGACGCGCCGATGGGCCGGCGAAGGCGCGACGCGCCGACGGGCCGGCGAAGGCGCGACGCGCCGACGGGCCGGCGAAGGCGCGACGCGCCGACGGGCCGGCGGAGGCGAGGCGCGGTGGCGGGCCGGCGAAGGCGCGACGCGCCGACGGGCCGGCGAAGGCGCGACGCGCCGACGGGCCGGCGGAGGCGAGGCGCGGTGGCGGACCGGCGGAGCTGACGCGCGGTGGCGGGCCGGTGCTGCGGCTGCTCGCCGCCGCCCGCCCGGCGGGCGGACGGCTGGCGCTCGCCGCGCTGTGCGGCGCGCTGGCGCTGGGCAGCGGCGTCGGGCTGATGGCGACGTCCGCCTGGCTGATCTCGCGGGCCGCGCAGCACCCGCCGGTGCTGGTGCTGATGGTCGCGATCGTGGCGGTGCGGGCGTTCGGGATCGGGCGGGGCGTCTTCCGCTACGCCGAACGGCTGATCGGGCACGACGCGACGTTCCGGGTCCTCGCCGACCTGCGAGCCCGGGTGTACGAGCGGCTGGAGCGGCTCGTGCCGGCCGGGCTGCCGGACGCGCGCGGCGGCGACCTGCTGGGCCGGCTCGTCGCCGACGTCGACGCCGTCCAGGACCTCTACCTGCGGGTGCTGCTGCCCGCCGCGGCTGCCGTCCTCGTCGGCGGGGCGTCGGTGGGCCTCGCGTGGAGCCTGCTGCCGTCCGCGGGCGTCCTCCTGCTGGCCGGGCTGCTGCTGGCGGGCGTCGTCGCCCCGTGGCTGTCGGCCACCGCGTCCCGGCGGGCGGAGCACCGCACGGCCGACCTGCGCGGCGAGCTGACCGCGCAGGTGGTCGACGTGCTGCAGGGGGCGCCGGAGCTCGTGGCCTACGGCGCCGCCGCCGATCGGCTCGCCTCGGCCGCCCGCCTGGACGGCGGGCTCACCCGCGCGTCCGCCCGGTCCTCCGCGACGGCGGGTGCCGGTGCGGCAGTGACCGCGCTGGCCGGCGGCCTCGCCGTCTGGGGCGCCCTCGTCGTCGGCATTCCCGCCGTGCGGTCCGGGCGACTCGACGGGACGCTGCTCGCCGTGATCGCGCTGCTCCCCCTGGCGGCGTTCGAGGTGGTGGCGGGCCTGCCGCTCGCGGCGCAGCAGTTGCAGCGGGTCCGCCGGTCGGCCGCCCGCGTCTTCGCCGTCCTCGACCGCGAGGAGCCGGTGCGCGACCCCGCCGTGCCGGTTGCGCTCCCCGAGCCGCCGTACGAGCTGCGGGTCGCGGACGTGCGCGCCCGGTGGACGCCCGGCGGCCCGTACGCCCTCGACGGCGTCTCCCTGGACCTGCCGCCGGGCCGGCGGTGCGCCGTGGTCGGGCCGAGCGGGTCGGGCAAGACCACGCTGACCGCCGTGCTGCTGCGCTTCCTCGCGTACGAGTCGGGCCTGGTCACGCTGAACGGCGTCGAGCTGAGCGACCTGGCCGGTGACGACGTGCGCCGCGTCGTCGGGCTGTGCGGCCAGGACGCGCACCTGTTCGACACGACGATCGGGGAGAACATCCGGCTCGCCCGGCGGTCCGCCACCGACGAGGAGATCCGCGACGTGCTGCGCCGGGCCCGGCTGCTGGACTGGGTGGAGACGCTGCCGCGCGGGCTGGACACCCGCGTCGGCGAGCAGGGCGCCCGGGTCTCCGGGGGGCAGCGGCAGCGCATCGCGCTGGCCCGCGCGCTGCTGGCCGACTTCCCCGTGCTGCTGCTCGACGAGCCCGCCGAGCACCTGGACGTCGCGACCGCCGACGAGCTCACCGCCGACCTGCTCGCGGCCACCGAGGGCCGCACCACCCTGCTCGTCACGCACCGCCTGGCCGGGCTGGACGCCGTCGACGAGATCGTGGTGCTCGACGCCGGCCGCGTGGTGCAGCGCGGCGACCACGCGGACCTGCTGGCCCGGCCGGGGCCGTACCGCGCGATGTGGACCCGCGAGCGCCGGCACGACCACGCGCCGTGCTGACCGGCCACGCGTCAGCGCCGGACGCGTGCGGCGTCAGAGCCGGGCGCCTGATGAGTCGCGTCAGGGGCCGGGTGCCTGACGAGTCGCGGCGTCAGAGACCGGGTGCCTGACGAGTCGCGGCGTCAGAGACCGGGCGCCTGACGCGCGCGGCGTCAGACGCGGTCGGGTTCGGGGAGCAGGTCCTTGCGCATGTGGACGGCGTTCCGGCCGTCGATGCCCTCCCGGCCCGTCTCCCCGTAGCCGAGGGACTCGTACAGGCCGATGTTGGAGGTCATCTTCTCGTTGGTGTACAGCCGCACCGCGGGCAGCCCGAGCGACCGGGCGCGGAACTCGGCGAAGGCCAGGAGCCGGTGCCCCAGCCCCCGGCCCTGGCGGTCGGGGCGGACGGCGACGTTCTCCACGAGCAGCGTCTCCGCCTCCGGAACGAGGACGATCAACGCGTCGACCTCCTCGTACTCGAGGACGTACACGTACCCGCGAGAGATCAGCTCCGCGTAATCGGCGACGAGTGGCAGGGGTTCCACGCCGATCACCGGGATCCACGGGTCGTACGCCGCCTTGACGATCGCCTCTACCGCGTCCTGGTCGACGGCTTCGGCCAGCCTGATGCCCATGCCCTTCCCTAACCGTCAGATCGACGAGAATCATCCGAATCTACCCCACGTGACTCGGGTGATCGGATCGCAGGAGGAGTGATCGTGACCAAGGACGAGGTGGAATCGCTCACCGCCACCTGGCGCACACGCTGGGGCGGCGCACCCATCGCGCATCAATTTCGCGGCCGGTATGCGGATCGCTGGGTCCGGTTCCACAGTCTCCCGCAGTCGAAGCGGTATGCCGAGACGGAGGACGAGTACGACATCATCCTCGAACGGCATCACCGCGTGCTTGCGGCGCTCGGCGCGGACGACCGTCTCTACGTGATCGCCGGCTACTTCGAGAACACGCTCGGCCGAGGCGCCCCCGCGCCCGCTCATCGTGGCGCAGTCCCCTGGATGACGGTTCCGCCTAATGATTATTCGGGCTTCGTGATCCCGATGACGCTCTACGTCAGCGTGACCTCCCCTGCGCCGTCGAGCCTGGATCCGTTCCTGCGGACCGTGGCCGATGACGAGATCGCTTACGCGATCATCGCCCCGCTCGACCTCAGGTGGCTGTACCACCCCTATGACGGCGGGGCCGACGTCATCGCTCCGACCACGGACGACCGGGACGGTCTCAAGGCTCGCCTCACGGACTGGCTCTCGGCTCACCCCCTGGGTCTGTAGACGCCGGCGTCGCGGCGTTCAGCCGCCTCCCAGCTTCCCCACACCGGCGGGGACGGAGCTTTGCCGTCGGCATTGACGGAACAAAACGCGTGTTCGGCATGAAGCCCGGCCACAGCGGCGGCGAAGTGACCACAGCGACGGTGAAGCGGCATCACGGTGATCGGCCCACGATGCCCCCGGGGATGCCGGGAGGTGCACGGATGGACCCCAGCGACTTCGGCCGCTCACACCGCCATCGCCAGTTCGGCCGCGCGACAGGCGAACACCAGCTGCTGCGGGGTCGTGGCGAACAGGATCGGGTCGGGGGTGTGGAACCGGGCAATGGCCGTGTACTCGCGCCGGTACCAGCACCACATCACTAACCACTGACGGCACAGCCCCTGCAGTTCGGCGAGTTGAGCGGGGCTGGGGTCAGACATCCCTGGAGGTTGGATGTCAAGCGGCGAGGTCGTGGCTGTGGTGTGACCAGGCGGTTGCCTGGTCGTAGAGGGTGTGGGTTTTGAGGCAGCCGTGCAGGATGCCGACGAGGCGGTTG
>NZ_JAMXMW010000039.1:0-28317 GCF_024055675.1 Actinoallomurus rhizosphaericola
ACCGGACAAATGAGCCTCATAAAACTTATTACCCCAACGCGCCGCCTCATCAGGCGACAACCCCCACGCCTCACCGAGCTTCTCATACGCCGCCGCCGACCGAGACGCCGAATACTCCGCATCAAACGCCCTTCCCGGCTGCGCGGCATCCCGCGAATCACGGAACTCACCGATCCGCCTAATCAGATCCCCGTGCAACTCCCCCACAGCCGCACGACCACCCGACTCATGCGCCTGCGCGAAACTCCTCCCCCACTCCGCCGCCTCATCCACCGGCAACCCCGCATCCAACGCCCGCCTCTCAGCCGCCGCACCAACCTCAGCACCCGAAAGACCGCCACCAGGGTTCTTCGCACCGTCAGCTCCTCGGGAACCGAAGCCACCAGACGACGTCGACGGCTCCGGCTTCGAACCCCCAGGGCCGGATTCGGTGTCGTGCCCACTTCCAGGCTTCGGTGCACCGCCGGCCGGCCCCTGTTTGGCCGCCACGCCCTTCCATATGGCGGCTCCGGAGTAATTTCCCTGGTCGATGAGATCCTCGAGATGGGCGTTCAACTGCTCATGAACCTCTGCCACAGCCTCAGGACCGCCTGATTCATGCGCCTGCGCGGCCTTCCTGCCCCAGTCCGCTGCCTCCTCCGGGCTCAGACCGAATCGCGATGCCTGTGTCTCAAGGTGCCTATAGTCCTCAGCGGCCGACCGGCCGGTATCGGCCTTCTGTCCGCCCTCGGGAGCCTTCACCCCCGTCGAGCCGCCCTGATGCCCGGATTCGCCATCGGACGGCCGGCCACCACCCGAGGTAGGCGCTTTGGTCGAGCCCGACGGCGGCGCGGTCCCTTCACCTCCTCCGACGGTGCTCTTGCCCTGCTGACCCCCGAGGCTCGAGGACGGCTGCTCCTGACCACCCGTGGGGATACCCTCGTGCGCCGCATCCGCAGTCGCCGAAAGTTCGTTCTGCGCGTTCTCCGCGCTCTGCGCGGTCTGCAGCCGGCTCTCGCCCTCCGAGATGGTGCCGTCGACACGCCCGACCCCGGCCTTGTTGTCGGACCGGGTGGGCACCGCGACGCCCCGTCGGGCGGTGACCGGGGCGGACGTCGGGCTGTGGTCCACGCGGTTCCCGAGCGCCGCAGGCTCCTGGTCGGGCGCGACGGCGCCCGACGTCAGAGACTGAGACTCGGTGTCCACCCTGCCGTCCGGCGTGCTCGTCGTCGGCCGGCCCAGCTGACCAGGCCGGCCCGACGAAGGCTCGCGGTTCTGCGGAAGGACGGTGCTCTGGCCATGGTCGAGCCCGCCACGGGACGGTACCGCCGTCTCCGACACCGCCGCCGGGTGAGAAGGCCCATTCGTCGTGCTGCCGGGCACACCGGTTCCAGCTCCATCCTCACGCGGTGCGGTGGTCCGCGGTGCGGTGACGGAGGGGTCCGTGACGCTCCTGCCGACCGCCGAGACGTCGCCGCCGCGTTCGGCGGTCAGCGTGTCGTGCGCCGTGGGATCACCCGTCCCCGTCCGCGGCCGCACGCCCCCGTTCACCGTCCGCCCCGGGTCGGCGGGCGGGGTGGTCCTCCCCGGCTCGGGCACCACGGCCTGCGGCGTACGCCCACCGGGCACGTCCTCCTGCCGCACCGACGTCGGCGCCACGGTCTCGCGCTGGGTGACACTCGACGAAGAGCCCTCTCGCGTGGTTCCGCCGGACGGGACGCGCTCATGTGGCGCACCATCCGACGGCACGTTCGGACGCGGAGCTCCGCCTGTCTCGCTCCGGTGCTCGGTGCCACGCGACAGGCTGCCGGGTTGTGGTGCCGACGCCGACGGCGTGTCCTCCCGCGGCCGAGGGTTCGAGCGTGGGCCGGTGTCGCCGGTCTCCCGGGACGGGACGATGGGACGCGGCGTCGTCGGCTCGTGCGTCGTCTTCGGCGCTTCGGTGCTGGGCCGGGGTCCGTCGCCCTGCGGACGGGTGACCGTTGGCCGAGGGGTGCTGGAGACCGCGGACGACCGTGACGACGGGGCGCCGACGTCGGACAGCGTCGGGGAATGCGAAAGATCCGGGTTGCTCGATTCCCGGGTCACCGGCCGGCCGAGGGGGTCGACCGGCTTGGGCATCGCCTCCGTTGCACCGTTGGGGCGGGCGCCTGCCGGCCGACTCTCCGCGCCGCGCCCGACCGCGTCGGGCGCGGCATGGGAGTTGGTGGGCCCGCCGAACTTGGCGTTGACGCCCGAAGAGGGATCGACGATGCGGGAGGGGTTGGCGATGTTCTTGCCGGAGAGGCTGGGAGGAGCACTTTTCAGACCCGGGTCGACCGCTCCGGTGTCTTTCCCTCCCGTGCCGGACGACGGAGTGAACCCGGACTTGCCGTTGGTGCCGCCGACGTTGGGAATGCTGACGCCAGTAGGTTTGAACCCCCCCTTGGCAGTGTCGCCAAGGTACGTCAGACCGGCACGGCCGCCCATCATGATGGGGCCGCCAAAGGCCAGGCCGGTGAGGCCGCCGACGAAGAAGAGCCCCCAGCCCTCAGCATCGGTCGGAATAGGTTTCCAGTTCTTCCAGTCCGTGTGCACTCCCGCGGCCGCATCACCCGCCGCAGTGGCGGCGGCGCCCACCCCTACGAAGTCACCGCCGTAGACGATCGACCTCGCCGGAAGCGCGAACCACGGATTCTTGAGCGCGCTTGCGCCGGCACTCCCCACCGCCTCGGCGCCGTCACCAAGGTAGGTCCCGATCTTTGGGACGATGCTGGCGAGTCCGGGCATGATGTCACCGATGCCCGAGGTGATCGAGGCGATCGCCGCCGTAGCCTCGCCGATCATGTCACCCAGTGCTGAGATGGCATTGCGGAGATTGGCGATGGCAGCTCCGATCCTGCTCGCCACCGACGCGAGAAAGGAAAGGGCGCCCGCCGCCAAGGCGGAGATGCCTTCTAGCAAGGGCGCGGTGATAAGTCCGATGACGGCACCGATGATCATCGCGATCATCGAGGCGAGTTTCGCCTTGTTCTCCGCCGCTATCTCTTCGCTTCGCAGCATGGCGAAGTAGTTGAGCGACTCGCCCATATCCCAGCACGAGACGACGACCTTCTCCACGAGTGGCCGAAGCCCTCCTCTGGAGTCGTACTGCTGGCCCGGGCCCGTAGACCCGGCAGGGGCGTCCGCCGGAGCAGGCGCCCCTCGTGAGGAGTTCTCGAAGGCGAACGACATGGCGTTCGCCGCCTCGCCTCGCCATCCCCCGTTGATCAGGTCGAATTGAGCAGCGGACATGTCCGCGATCTTCTCGTCCAGCAGATCGCCGAAAGTGATCCAGGCGTTGCCGAGCGTGACGACCTTATCGGGGTCGAACTCGTTATCAACGTAGCCATCGTTCGGATCGTGCGTGGACATGGCCTGTTACGGATCCTAAAGAAGTGGCGGACGGGGCGGGGCGTCAGAAGGTCTGGTCGACTGCGGTGGTATGCACGAAAGGGTCAGGGGAGTCGAGTCCCGGCGCAACGGCGGGGTACGCCTCAGGACCGTCGATGACCGTGTTCTCCGCCGGGGGCTGATCGATGTAAGGATCCGTGTTCGAATCCGCCGCCGCAGGCACGGCCTGGCCCCACAGCCAGGTCTCGAGGTCGGCGTCGTCCGGCTGGTTGGTCACATCGACCCCCTCCAGCGCCGCCTGGAAGGCGGCGAAGGTATTCGACACCGTGCGCTCGCCGTGACTGTAGGCGACTGCGGCCGTGGCGAGTCCGTTGGTGATCTTGTTGAGGACACCGAGTTCCGGAGCGGCCTCCGTGCCGTAAAGCTTCTGCGCTACGTCGTTCCAGTCGTTGTTGAACTTGTCCGCTTCATCAGAAGAATCCCCTACCCAGGACAACCGCAGCTCGTTCAGCGCGTTGTTGATGTCTGTCATGTGCTCGCTGATGCTCTTGACTGCGTCGTTCACGATAGATGACGCCGAATTGATAACCCAGGGGTCCACGTCAATGCTGGACGAGTTGTAGGTGGGCAGGGTAGGCGGCAGGATGCCGGTGGGTTCACCAGGCGGCGGGCCGAGGAGGGGTTCAACAGACGCAGGCGGGATGGGTGGTTCAAAAGACATCGGATGCTCCAGTGTCGCCAAGAGGGATTAGGGCTTCTCGTGGGCCAGGGCCCTCTCCGGAATTCCGGTACGAGAGGTTGCCGCGGACGACCTCTTCGGTCTGCCGATAGTTGTCGTATGACTGCTGTATACGATCAACCACGTTCGTGGGCAGGGACCCCTCGTTCATAGGCAGGGCCCCCTCCGGAATTCCGGTACGAGAGGTTCCCGAAGACGACCTTTTCGGTCTGCACATAGTTGTCGTATGACTGCTGCATGCGATCAACCACGTTCGCGAGCAGTTCGTCGAGATTGGTCAATGCGCGTTCGACCTGAACGGATACGTCAGAGAAGGTATCACCCGACGGAGAGGTCCAAGCGTACTGAACATTACGGAACTGCTGCTTTATTGTGTCATGATAACCCGATATCGCCTCGGCCTTGCCCTGAAGCACCCTCAGAGTTTCGGCCATCTGCGCGAGGTCGACCTTCCAAGATCCGGGGGTCATCACTACCCCAGCGTCACCGTCCAGCACGAAAGCGCCGTCCGATGGCCTGAACGTCCCGTGGGTGACGCCGTCCTCGCCGATGAAGTAGGTGTCGCCCGTATCGGTGGTGAAGAGTCCGGTGCCGGCGTCATAGTTGCCATGGAGTACGGTGCCGTCTCCGAGCACGATCGTCGTGCTATCGATCGAGAAGAAATCGCCACCGATCATCTGACCGTACGCCGTCGAACCATCCGGCATCAGATGACTCGCCCCGGGAACGACCCCGGAATCCATAAGCAGGTAAACAGCACCGGAATCGGTTACGAAAACCCCATTCTGCGGGCTGCCACCATGCAGAACATCACCATTCGCCAACGCAACCGTCGACCCGTCGGCCGAATAGAAATCGCCGCCGATCATCTGACCGTACGCCGTAGAACCATCCGGCATCAGATGACTCACCCCGGGAACAAGCCCGGAATCCGTAGTCAGATAAACAGCACCCGAATCGGTTACGAAAACCCCATTCTGCGGGCTGCCACCATGCAGAACATCACCATTCGCCAACGCAACCGTCGACCCATCGGCCGAATAGAAATCGCCGCCGACCATCTGACCGTACGCCGTCGAACCATCCGGCATCAGATGACTCACCCCGGGAACAAGCCCGGAATCCGTAGTCAGATAAACAGCACCCGAATCGGTTACGAAAACCCCATTCTGCGGACTGCCGCCATGCAGAACATCACCATTCGCCAACGCAACCGTCGACCCATCGGCCGAATAGAAATCACCGCCGACCATCTGACCGTACGCCGTCGAACCATCCGGCATCACATGAGCCACGACGGAGACAACACCATCCGCGGTGACTAGATAAGCGTTGCCAGAGTCAGTGGTGAAGACTCCCGTATTCGTGTCCAAGTTACCGTGAAGCACCGAGCCGTCACCGAGCTCGATCGTCTTCTGGTCAACCGACAAGAAGACGTTGCCGGCCATCACGCCGTAGGCGGTCGTGCCGTCCGGCATGACGTGGGTCGTGCCGCCCGGAATGAAGTGGCCGTCCGGGGTGGAGATTCCGTGCTCCGGTCGCCCCCCTGCGGGGACGTAGACCGTACCGTCGTCGGAGACGAACGACCCGTCCGGCTGGACCGTCCCCGGATGGCCATCGACCACCTCGGCAGGCTCCGCCGCCGGCTGGGTTTGAGAGGATCCCGATGTCGGTGTCGTCACAACACACGCTCCACTCTTACTCTTCACCCATAGTGGCGGCTCCCACCGTACGGAGTCCGCTCCATCACGGACAGGTCCACGTCGAAGCTCGGACGGCGTCCAGGAAAAGGGACGTCGATGTCCTCGTCACGTCAAGGGGAGGATGAGAGCATACGCGCGCGGACCGTGCAGAGGTTTCCGTGGCCGCGAAGATTCTGGAGCCGAGACGGCCGCACAGAGAGCTGGTGTTGTCGATGTCCGATCATTTGGGCTCAGTCAAGCCGATCGTTCCTAAGTACGAGACACCTGGGAAGCCCTGGGAACCGCAGGTCGACGGCTCCGACGACGTTCAGAAGGCCGCCGCCGACGACTACGCCAGCTATTACGGTGGAACACCGTTGCCCTCGGATGGATCGGGCGACTCAGATCCGCCAGAGAAAAGCGGCAATGAGCCGATTCTCAAGATGGCCTACACCACAGCACCCGATATCCGCCCGCTGCGGGATGACGGCTCGTCCGACGGCGCCTCGACCGCGATGGAGAGCGGCCGGTTCTACATCAACCTGTCCACCCTCCGGTCGTCCGAGCAGCGCTGTCTCGATGCCACCTCGCAGTCCATCGATGGGTACGAGACGTTGAAGGACGAGGTCAACAAGGCGGTCGGCGACGACAACTTCTTCGGCCAGGATGTCGGGTTCACCCAGGGTACGGTGCAGACAGGCTCGATGACCCTCCAAGGGGGCTGGAGGGGGGACCCGGGCGACGACGCTGCCCAGCAGTTCGCGGACGCGACCATTCCCCAGATGAAGAACCTGCTGAACGCCATCGGAAACGCGATCGAGGCGATGGGCGGGTTCACCGCCCTGATCACCGATGCGGGCCAGTCCTACGCCACGATGGACCACAAGGCCGCCTTCCCTCCCGACGGACCGTTCGACGCCTGAGTCCCTTTCCCAGGCGCCGGCTCAACTTCTTCAACCCGGCAGGTCCTCCGGAAGCAGGGTCACCAGGTCCTCGGTCGTCGGGGCTTCGAGTTCCACGACTCGTTTGGCGTGGTTCTCCGTCATGCGCTGGAAGATCTGCCGGGCGGTGCGGCCGTTGCCGAAGCGGTCGTCGCGCACCATCGAGCCGAAGTAGGCCAGCAGCGACTCGCGGGTCCGCTCGGGCAGCTCGTACTGGTGCTCGCGCGCATTGAAGTCGACGATCTGCACGAGCTCCTCGGCGTCGTAGTCCTCGAAGAGGAGGGTGCGGGTGAACCGGGACGCCAGGCCGGGGTTGACGTCGATGAAGCGTTCCATCTCGTCCGGATAGCCGGCGACGATGACGACCACGTTGTCGCGGTGGTCCTCCATCAGCTTCACCAGGGTGGCGATCGCCTCCCGGCCGTAATCCGTACCCTGGCCTTCCGGGGTCAGCGCGTACGCCTCGTCGATGAACAGCACGCCGCCGAGCGCACGCCGGAAGATCGCGGTGGTCTTCGGGGCGGTGTGGCCGACGTACTCACCGACCAGCGAGCCGCGGTCGGCCTCCACCAGGTGCCCTTGGGAGAGCAGGCCGACCGCGGCGAGGATGCGGCCATAGAGCCGGGCCACCGTGGTCTTACCGGTGCCGCTGTTGCCGGCGAAGACCAGGTGCCGGCTGAGCGGCGGTGAGGCGAGCCCGGCCTCGGTGCGCTGCCGGACCATCTGCATCACCTTGACCATGGTGCTGACGTCCTGCTTGACCCCGTCCAGGCCGACCAGCCCCTCCAGCTCGGCCAGTACCTCGGCCAGGCTCTCGCCCTTCCTGCCTGCCGACTTCGCCGTGCCGTCAGGCCCGATGGACGCGCCGGCCGGTTCGGGCGCACCGGCACCGGTGGACGGAACCGGGACCCCGGCGTCAACCCGCGCGGGATCGCCGGGCTGATCCTGCGGAAACTCCCCTGCCTTCACGTTCTCGGCCCGGCACGACTCGAACACCGCGTCCGCGTCCTCGGCGCACTTGACGGCTTCGTCGGTGTCGTGGATCAGGCAGCCGCGCAGCAGCGGGGTGGCTCCGCTGCCGACGTAGACCGCGGGGAAGCCGGCGACACTGATGTCACAGTTCTCGTACCGCCCCGCCGCGTTGTCGGCGACGAACAGACCATTCTTCCCGGTACGGGCGATGGACACCCCCCGGAGCCGGGGGGTGGCGCGTTCCTGCACCACCAGGCCGGTGCCCTTGGTGTCGGCGATGGTGCAGTCGGTCAGCCACACCGCGGCGCGTTCCCGGACGAAAACGCCTGCCGCGCCGGTCTCGGTGACGCGGCAGTCGACGACCAGCGCGGCGGTGCCGGCGGCCACGTCGAGGCCGGGCCCGGAACACCCCTTCACCTCGCAGCGGTCGATCAGGGGCCGGTGCTCGGTTCTGAGGCTGATCCCGGTGCCCACCTTGCCGATGCGGCAGCGGAGGGCCGACAGATCGCAGCCGTCGACGGCCAGCCCGGACAAGCCGGCATCCTCGATCGTGGTGTTCTCGACGGTGATCAGGGCGTCATCGGTGCCCCGCAGCCCGTGTTCCGGGGTGCCGCGCAGTTCGCAGGCGCGGACCGCCAGGCGGCTGGTGCCGCCGGCGTGAACCGCGGTGTACGCGGTGTCGCTGACCACGGTCGCGCTGAGGACGAGCCGCGCCGCCTCACCCGCGTACACCCCGTTGGCCGCCACCCGCTGGATGGTGCTGCGGCTGACCTCGACCCGAGCCGTGCCGCCCACCGCGATGCCGGTGTCGCCCGTGTCGGTGATCGTCGTCCCGTCCAGCCGCAGCCGGCCGTCGCCCCCGACCACGACCCCGGTCGCCCGCACCTCGCTGATCCGGCACTCCGTCAGGGAGGCGGCGGCCTGCCCGGTGACGTGGACGCCGTCCTTCGCGGTACGGACGATCTGGCAGCCGTGTAGCGCCACCCCGAAGGCACCCCCGGCCGAGGCGTCCTCTTCCTCGCCTTGGCCGTCGTCCTGGTCCGGTACGGTGCCGGGGGCGACGCCGGCGTGGCCGGTGACGATCAAGCCTGCGGCGGCGCTGTCGCCGATGCGGCAGTCCCGTAGAAGGGGCGCGGCGGTGGCGTCGATCGCGACCGCCGCCGCTCCGGTGTGGGTGACCTGGCAGTCCTCGGCGGTGCCCCGGGCCGACCCGCTGAACCGCAGGCCGTGCCCGCCGGTCCTGGTGACCGTCAGCTTCCGCAGCACCGGGGCGGCTCCATGGTCCACGAAGACGCCGACAGCGTCGACATCGGCGACCTCGGTGTCCTCGACCTCGGCCGCGCTGTCGCCGCCGAGGTACAGGCCGACCTCCCCGGTGTGGTGCAGCCTGCACCTGCGCAGCACCGGGGTGGCGGTACCGGTGGCCTGCACCGGTCCTCCGGTGATCTCGCAGCCCTCGATCAGCACCGTGCCGCCGCTGATCAGGACGGCCGGCTCGCCGTGGGGGCTTTCGACCACCAGGTCCCGTACGGCGCCACCCTGCCCGTGCACAACGAGCGCCGGACCACGCCCACCGACCACCCGCACCGAGCCGGGGCCCTTCTCCGCGACGAGGGTGACGTCGCGGTCCAGCGCGACGCTCTCGATGTAGGTGCCGGGCTGGATGGAGATCAGAGCACCGGGCTCGGCGGCGCGCACGGCAGCCATGATCGTCCGGTGCGCGCCCCAGCTGCGGTGGCCGACCCGCAGTGCGCTCCTCACCGCCACGCCGCCGGTCCGGTAACACGGCGTACGGCCGTGAGGTCAGTGCTCATACGGCATTACAGGTGATCCGCACCTGCGCGGCGGCGACGTGGGCGTCCTTCGCGGCGCCGCCGTCCCTGGCCCCGGCGTCGACCAGCTTCACCGTGACGAGCCCGGTCCTGACCTTGAACGGTTTACCGACGACCCAGTGACCACGATTGGAGACCTGGGAGACCAGGTAGCCGCCGATCGAGGAGTCGGTGGAGCCGTAGCCGTAGTCGGTCTGGAAGTAGTAGTAGTACGCGGGGTCGCCGCCGACAAGCCGACGGTCGGAGCTGTTCGGAACGTAGGTGGCCAGCGTGCAGGAGGCGCTGGTGTACGTCTTGCTGAGGTCGAACCGCCACAGCGCGAACCGGGTGTCGTCGTAGGAGCCGGCTTGTCCCGACACCGGTATGGACAGGTACTCGCCGGTGCAACTGTCGCCGCTGTAGCCGCCGCTGGACGTGGTGGACCAGCCGGTGGTCTGGTCGCTGTTGGTGCCGGTGTAGTAACCGTACGCGGCGAAGCTGCTGGTGTCGGTGGAGGCACAGCCCGGACCGGCCACGGCGGTCCAGGAGTTGCCCGTCCGCATCGTGCCCCCGCCGCCGGTGCTCGGAGGCGAGGACATGGGCTTGAGGTCACTCGGCTTGGCGATCGCCCGGCCGCCGCCGAGGGCGCCGGTCAGGAGGGTACCGAGCGCCACGGCGACCACCCCCGCGAAGCCGGTCGCGAGGACCCGTACCCCGGAGTGGCCCGGTCGCCGGTCCGGGCGTACGGTCCGGTTGAAGGCGGCGGCGAATCCGCGCCAGTCCTCGTCCTCGTAGTTCATGCTCAGGCAGTGCTCCTCGTCACCGGTGCCGTGTCCGCCCGACAGCGGTCGGCCTTACGCTGACGGCCTCGTGCCAACCGTGCGGGGTACGAGGCCGGGTGGAAGCGGTCACTCCTTCCAGGTGGTGACGTTGGACCACTCCGCCTCGCAGTAGTTGTTCCAGTTGACGTTCATGGCGTGGGCGATCCGCCCGAGCACGCCCTCGGGGCCGAACAGGCCGATGGCGGCGATGTCCCACCCGTTCTGCATGTCCTGGTAGCGGGTGGCCGCCTGGCTCTGTTGCCAATCGTCCTGGAGCGGGGCGAGCTTGCTCTTGAGCCGGGCGAGCTCATCCGCGATTGCGGCGGCCTTGGCGTTGATGGTGGCGCCGGCATTGCTCAGCATGTCGCTGACGCGGATCTGGGTACCGTCGATCGAGGGCTGGGTCATCTGCGTGCTCCGTCAGTTGAAGTTGGTGTCGACAGGCGGGGCGGGAATGTCCTCACCCAGGGCTATGAGGTTGTTGATGTTCTGCCCTTCGGAGTCAACGTAGTTGATGTAGTTGCCCTGGAGGCCCTGAGCGATGTCGGTCAGTGCGTCGTGCAGCATGGTGGCGTAGAGGCGGTAATCGGTCATGAGGATGTTGAACTGGTCGGCGGCGATGCCGCCCCAGGCGGCCTCCACGCTCTGGACGTACTGCTGCAGGTCGCTGAGCTGGTTGGCGATCTCATCGGCCGTGGAATTCGTGTCCGCCACGGCCTGGGCCAGGTACTCGGGGGTGACGTGGTAATGCACTCCACCGACGGTGACGTCGCCCGTGTAGTCGGAGGGAACCGTCATATCGCGCTCCAAGGATTCGTGATGAGTTGTCCGTCGGTACGCCGCCTGACTCGTAGAGCCCGCCGCCCGCCTTCTTCCGGCTCACTCCGACAGGCTGCCGCGAATAGCGGAAGGCAGAGGACAGTTTGTCGAACACGGACCGGCCGGGGAAGCGTCGATCACCATATTGGGGACAAGCCGGGACACCTTTTGGGGGACGTACCCGTCTCGGCTGGACATATCTCTGTATGCTCCGCGCAGTGCCCGAATGAGCTTGGCAACGGTCCGCGAAGGCCCGCCGGCGCCCGCTGAGGACAATCTTTCCCTCGACCGGCACCGTAATTCCATATCGGGGGTATGCGGTACCGCTGCCGCGGCCAGGGAGAATCCCGGCCGACTGCGTGAGGAGACATACGAATGGAAGGAACGACGCCGGATCGGCCGACCGGAGAAATACCCGAGGACCCGGTGCTGCACGATCCTGTCCTGCCTGGTCCGGGGCCTGCCTCCGGTGAGTCCGAGCAAGCGAAGGGATCCGATTCGGACGGGCCGTCCGGCCCTGGCGGCTCCGCCCGCGGCTCGCTGCGGCGTGGGCAGTGGGCGACTCCACCGGCCACCGACCGGCCGGACGGGAAGGCCGGCGAGGACGGAGACGTCACCCGCCCGGCCGCCCGCGCGCCGCGCCGGGTCCCCATGGCGGCGGTGGGCCTGGCGGCGGCGGCGCTGTTGGTCGGACTGGGCGGAGTGTTCGCCGTGGAGGTGCACGGGCACCAGAACGCCACGTCCGACGGGGCATCGCAGAACATGGCCGCGAACAGCAAGGTCGCACCGGATCATTCGGTGCAACAGCAACTGCCCTCGGCCACCCCCAGCCGGTCCGAGGCCCCGAAGGAGCAGCAGCAGAAGCAGCAAAAACAGCAGAAGCAGCAATCCCCGACGCCCACCAAGCAGCGCACGACACCGCACCAGACCGGACCGACTCCGGTCGCCTTCTGGAGGATCGGCTCGGGGTCCGGCGCCCTGGGCACGGAGGAGACGAATGCCTTTCCGGCCGCCGTCTACGACGTCGCCCGCGGGTCCGGACACGGCGGCTGTGGGATCTTCAACGGCAAGGACAGCCAGTTGACCACGGCCGGCCCGGTGGTCGGCACCGGGGCGGGCCAGAGCTTCACCGTGTCGGCGTGGGTCTACCTGACCAGCACCGCCCACTTCGCCACCGCGGTCAGCCAGGACGGCGGTACATGGAGCACCTTCTACCTCCAGTACGCGAAGACCGGCAACCGGTGGGCGTTCTCCCGCAACACCCGGTCACTGTCGTCGGCCGCTCCACGACTGCGGACCTGGACCCATCTGGTCGGGGTGTACGACGCCGGCGGCGGACAGGTGACCCTTTACGTCAACGGGGTGCGGCAGAGCACCACACACGACACCTCCCCGGTCTCCTCCACCGGCGACCTGGCGATCGGCCGGGCCAAGGCCAACGGCAGGGACGCCGACTGGTTCCCGGGACAGATCAACGACGTCAAGGTCTTCAGCACGGCGCTCACCGCAGCCCAGGTCCGCAAGATCTAGGTCGAAACGCCGGCGGGTCATGGCCGGACAGACCCCGCGAAGCTCGCGGGGACACCGGAACGGGGTACTGGAGGCCGCGGGTCCCCCGCCGGAAGAATGGCCGGGTCCGATCGAGAACCTCAAGGGACACGTCTTTCGTGGATGAGCACTGCCGGATCACCGTCGTGGGTGAGCGACGCCAGGTCGACCTCGCGGTACCCGCCAACGCGCCGATCACCAGCTACGTCAACACGCTGGCCGAGTTGTGCGCCCAGCCAGAGGCCGACGTCATGCCGGCCGCCTGGTCGCTGGCCCTGCCCACCGGCGAGCCGTACGCGCCCGAGCGCTCGCTGAACCAACTGGGCATCGTCGACGGCCAGGTGCTCTACCTGCGCGACGTGACGGCGCACGAGTTCGAAGAACCGGTGGTGTACGACGTCGCCGAGCGGGTCGCCGAGGTGTCCGAGGGACTGCTGGACCACCGCTGGAACGCCCACGCCCGGCTGGTGACCGCGACGGGGATCGGCCTGTGCTGGCTGGTCGCCGTGCTGGTCGTCCTCCAGGCACGCGGCCGGTTCGGCGTCGGTGTCCTGGCCGACCTGGCGGCGACCGCCGGCATGATGCTACCCGCGCTGGCCTGGGTGGCCGGCGAACGGCGGTGGCAGATACCGCGGCGGCTGCGCGAGGCGCTCGCCCTGGCCTCGGTACCACTGTTGGCGCTGGCCGCCAGGGCGCTGGCCGTCTCAGAATGGCCCCCCGGTTCGGAGGGGCCCGGCGGGTCGCTGACCCGGGGGGGCTTCACCCTGGGTGCCCTCGCGGTCGGCGCCCTGGTCGGTGCTCTGCTGGCGTACGTGGCGGCGCTCGGGGTGCTCACCTGCGCCGTGCTGGCCGCGAGCGCGGCCACCGCCGTCGTGGCCGGCGGACTGGCTCTCCTGGGGGCGAACGGCACCCAGACGGCCGCAGTCGCGGCCGTGATCGCGTTCGTACTGCTGACGTTCTCCGCGCAGACGACCAGCGGCCTGGTCGCCTACGCCTACCGGCGGACCGGCGAGCGGCGGCTGCCCGGCGAAGGCGACCGCGACGAGGACTGGGTCGCGCAGGCCGTAAGCAGCGCGACCCTCCTGCTGGTGGTGTGGACCTGCGGCCTGGCCGCCGTGCTGGCCACTTCGCTGGTGGCTCTGGCCGCCTCCGGGTCCTCATACGGCGCGTGGCTGGACGTCTGCCTCGGAGTGGCACTGCTGCTGCGCATCGGTGAGGCGCGGCTGGTCGCCGAGGCGGTGCCGATCGCCGTGGCCTGCGCCGCCGCGCTGTGCATGCTGCTCGTTCTCGGAGCCGGCGCGCTCGGCTGGTCGGGATGGACCGCACCGGCCTGCGCCGGGCTGGTCGCCGTCGCGCTGCTGGCGTACGGCCTCCGGAACCTGGTGCGCCATACGGAACCGCCATCCCGGGCGCGCCCCGGGTGGCTGACGAGCACCGCATCGGTGCTCGGCGGGGCCGGCATCGCCTTCGCGGTGGCCACCTTCGGGGCGTTCGACTGGTTCCTCACCTTCGGCCGGGGCCTGTGACGCTGACCGGTGCCCACCGAACAGAGACGGGCACCGGATTCACCTGGTGGAGGGCGTCACTCGGACCGTCAGGGACCGGTGGGGTCCCAGGCCGCGCGGGTTTCTCCGTCCTCCAAGAACAGTCCGAGTTCGAACGCCTTTCGCGTCAGGTCGGCCTTGTTGCCCACCCCGAGCTTGCTTCTGATCCGCTTGACGTAGGTGCTGACGGTGGCCTCGGTCAGTGCCATCCGCCGGGCGATCTGCCGGTGGGTAAGACCAGCGGCCAGCCAGCGCAACGTCTCCACTTCGCGACGGGCGAGCGCGGGCGGTTCGGCGGCCGGGGACAGCCGCAGTTCGGTGTAGAGCCGCCCGGCGAGCTCCGGGGCGATGTGGACCCCGCCCCGGGCAACGGTGGCGATCGCACCGAGCAACTCTTCGTCGCCGGTCTCCCGGGTGACGCAGCCGTGGGCGCCGGCCCTCAGCACGGCGGTCACCGATTGCCGCCATCTGAACTCGGCGACGACCAGAACCCGGCCGAGCGTGGCGAGTTTACCGACCACCTCGTCCAGGGCCCCTTCGGTCTCCGGAGAGGGGCCCAAGAGGATGACGTCCGGGCGCGGGCCCGCAGGGTCCAGTTCGGCAGGTTCGGCCACCACCACGACCGGGCGGACGGACGGACTGCCGGCCAGCAGGCTCTCCAGCCCCCGGCGGACCAGGCCATGATGCTCGACAACCGCAACTCTTGGCAGATGAGTCATCGGACCCCCGCGACTCTCGACTCTCTGCACAGAATTACTCGATGAAATGAAAGATATTGAACCGACATCATCGATCACCGTGTTTTGCTTTTCTTATTTGATCGAGCCGCCAACGCGACCGATCAGCCTGACGAAGCGGATGAGCTTGGACCGGCTGTAGGCCCGCGACCGCCGGTACGGGTGGCGCGCGTCGTTGGGGCCATCGGAGTCGAGGCGGGACAAGGTGATTACACTCAGTGGCATCAACCGTACAGTATTGATGCCACTGAGTGCAATCGGGATAGGCTCGGGCCGTGGCCAGATGGGAACCCGACGCGTATGGACGCCTCCGCAACGCAGCGTTGGCGCTGTTCGCCGAACAGGGCTTCGAGAAGACGACGGTCGCCCAGATCGCCGAGCGAGCCGGCCTGAACAGACGGACCTTCTTCCATCACTTCGCCGACAAACGCGAGGTGGTCTTCGCTGGCCAAGGAGACTCCGGAGAGGTCATAGCCGCCGAGATCCGTGCCCAGCCGGAGGACGTCGATCCCCTGCGCGCCGCCACGGCCGGGCTCAGACTCGCCGCCGACACGATCTACGAGCAGTACCGCAAGGACGCGGCCAAGCTGGACCACATCGTTGCTGCAAGTCCCGAGCTCCAAGAGCGCGAACTGGTCAAACGAGCCGCCCTCGCAGACAAGATCGCAACCGCACTCCGCGACCGCAGGACAGCCGAGCCGGCCGCCACCATCGCGGCCTGGACGGCGGTCGCGGTGTTCTTCGCCGCACGGAACCGCTGGAGCCAAGGCGCAGATCGACGCTCACTGGCCGAACTCATCGAGGCGACTCTCGAAGAGTTCATCAGCGCAACAGCCGGCCCGCCGCCGCCCATGTAAGCGCCACCCCGCCGGACAGGATGGCCGCCCAGCGGATGACCGAGGCGGGCGATCACCACATCACAATGGCCGACATCAACCAGATGATCAAGCAATTCACTCACCCAGGTATTTCGCAACCGCCACCGAATCGAGCAAACGATGCGGAACGGATTCAGCCATACATGAAGTCTCACCCTTTGACGCCTCGCCCACGAGCGGCATAATTGCCAATTTCAGCTAGGATCTTGCCAGTAGTCCCACGAGTTGAACGGCGGCTGCTCTGGCTCCATCTCTGCAACTCCGCCTACTTCATCCGCACCGACGGCCATCGGCTGGTCACTCGGCGAGTCCGAGACCTGGCTCAGAGAGGCGCTGTCCGTCGCCCTGCTCGACCGTCCTCGGCGAAGCGACCGAGGCTCCGCCGACTGACGACCTATCAGCCCGTAGGCCACCGTCTGACATACGGTGCCGGCGGCCTCGCGCGGGAGGGGTTCATCGAGCTCCACTGCCATGTGCTGCCTTTCACGTCAGGGGTCTGCGGGAGTCATTCGTGGGATCGGAGGGGCCACGGGCTCCGGGTACGGCTGCTGTGTCTGTGCCGTCCGGACGGCTCAATGGACTTGGCCGCCGGTAGCCCGTGGCGACTGCGACGTCCCTGATCATCAATCGGCCGGTCGCGCCTCGGAAGGCCATTCACTGCCCATTCACTGCCCATCCGCTGCCCGGTGTGGCGGACGGATCGGCCGGGGGGCTCTCCGGCCGTTGCCCCGCACGGCGGGCGTCATGGTCGCGGTTCAAGGAGCAGCGCCGGCACCTGGAACGGGTCGATGGCCTGAGGTCGGCCACCGAGTGGGTGGAGGGGGTGGCCGCCTCCAAGATCGCTGATTTCACCGCTGAGGCCGGCGCGGGTGATGCCGACGCGCCGTCGCGTTAGAAGGCGGTCAAGCGGGCGGCGCTACTGGCGCGCCTGGTGCACACCGCGCAGGCGCGGGCGCGTGATGATCTGGCGGTGGCGGGGCGCCACGCAGTATGTGTGGATTCTGAAATTCGGTTCGTGATCACGTTCGGTGTCGATCAGCGGACTACTCACGGTCCTTTTCCCGCACCATCCCGTCTGCGTATCACCAGGATGTGCGCGACCGGACGGTCGTCGGGCGGCTCACCGGACAGCTTGGGTCGCACCCAAGAGAAAGGCGCCGAACCTTATGCATGCACGGTGTTTCCTTTTTGTTAATACTGCATTTCGCCGTTGCCTCTCGGAAATCAAGTGTTGTAACTTCACCTCGAGAAAGTATGGCGAATCGACCCGCGACGGTGAATCTCTGTGAAATCCAGCCTGCCTGTATCAACCAAGGAACTCCTGCCATGTGGTGCCACGACGAAGTGTGTCCGTGGCGGGTCCGGTGACGGGGCCGCGAGCCTGTCAGGTGCCGGTCCGCAGGCGAACGCCCGGCAGATGGGGTGGCGCACATCGCGGCACAGCATGGCCCGGTACGCGGTGACGGGGCATGAGACAGCGTGTGTACAGGCCGGTCTGGCGCGGGTCCATGACAATGGGCTGATCACACTCGAGGTCCCTGGCGTGCCCGACGGATCGGTGGTCCTGCGGCCCGCCACGGGTTCGGCCCCGGATCAGGCCGCCGTTGGGGCGATGTCGGTCTTGAGGGTGGGCGCATGGCGGGGTGAAGCAGGCCGGCCGGAGCGATCTCCCGAAGCGGTCCGTCCGGCACGACTCCGTGCTGCCACCCACACGGGTGTCGTGCCGGCCGCCACTGGTGGTGCGTCGTCGGCCGGTGATGTGTTCGCTGCCCCGGGTGGCGCCATATCGGTGGAGCAGATCAAAGACGATGCCACCGCGGCGGCCGAATGGGCCGAGGAAGCTGATCGCGCTCGGCTTGACGGTCGGGGCCCAGTGCCCACAAAGGCGTGGGGTAGCCAGTTCTGCTGGTCATTCCTCGAAGAGTTGACGCGCCGCTGGTCCCCGACACGACCGTTGCCGAGTATGCGATCGGCTCTACGGTGGCCATCTTTCGACGCGTGGACGGATGTGATCGGTCCGCTGGCAGAGGCCAAAACCGGTACGCGCGTCATTGTCCGGTTGGGGAGCCTCTACGGGCCCGGTCACGCCTTGCTTGTGTACAACGCCGGTGTACAAGGACTAGTGCTGATCTATCCCGATCAGTACGCGAAAAAGCCCGACGGCTTCATCATCAAGGTCGGCGCCAAGCAGGAGATCATCGACTGGCTCTCCGGCAAGGCCGGCAGACCGCATCGCGTTCTCGGTACACGGGACCGCGTCCTTGGCTCAGCAGCGGGTCTCCCACTGATCAATCCCCGCGCGCACTTTCAAGCAGCGGATGGCCAAGAAATCCACCTGCTCAAGAAACAGCCCAGGCCGGCATCGAGGTCGACCGCCCAAGCCGTGACCGACGCCACCCACACCAGCACCGGCATGACCCCGTTCAAGCCGGAGAGACGCCCCCACGAGGAGACCGTCGAGTCCCTGGCCGCGTCGTTGACCGCGCTCGTGCCCGAGTTGGAGGCCCTGACCCGCTTTGCTACCCACCAGGCCTCCCCCATTCCAGACAACGCCCTGCGGAAGAATCCGCTGCTGAGGGCGCTGGAGAAGAACGGCATCGCTCTGGTCGACGAGGCGGCGGCAGCGCGCTCGTTCATCGATGAGGCGAGGACCGTCCTCGCCAGCACGGTCGCGGCGGACGCCGGGCGGCTTGCCAGGATGCGAGGGTTGAGCCAACGGCTCCGTGATGAGATCGATGCGTTCGGCCGCACGCTGGACGAGCGTGGGCGGATCCTGCGGCTGCAGGAAACCGTGGTGGAGCTGCGCCGGCTTCTGAGCGGAACGGTGGCCTCGGGCCGGGTGCGCCGATGGTTGGGCCGTGAGGTGCGGCGCTTGGAAGCCGCGGCTGCGCGGGAGTTCGAGGGCATGCCGGGTGATGGCGCCGTCCTCACGCCGGAGCAGCGGGCGGCATGGATCCGGACCGGGATCGAGCATGCGGTCGTACGTCATCAGGCCAGGCTCGCCTTCCGGGTGGAGAGCCGGGCGGCGGCTCGGCGGATAGCGGGCGTCCTGACCTCGGCACGGCAGCCCACTCCGGAACAGGTGGCCCGCTCACTCGAAGAAGTCATCGCGCAGCCACCGGACCGGGGAACGATCAGCCCGAGGATCGATGGCGAGTGGGCGCAGCGGTTGGCGTACTTTTGGCTGCTCCACGAGCGGGCACAGCTCGATGTCGCGCTGCTCGGTACGGATCCGCCCACGCGACGCGCGAAGCGGGCCGAGTTGCGGATCCTCTACCGTGCCCTGCGGCAGCGGCTGTCCGAGCTGTTGGGCGCCGAGGCGACTACGGACGCGATCGTCGAGGCGGAGCTGGCCGAGCTGAGCGACGCTCTGCTGTCAGCGATCAGGCCGATCGAAGCGGCGCGGCGGGAGGACGAGGCCCGTACCGGTGTGCAGCCGTCGGAAGTCGTTCCGTCCGAGCCGGAGGCCCGGTACCTCCTGCCTGCGTATCTTCGCGGTTCGCTCGGTCCGGAGCTGGTCCAGGAGGTCGCGCCGGAGCTGGCGACGGCGTTCGCCGACGAGGTCGTGGCATTGTTGCCGCAGTGGCTGCGGGCGCACTACGCGGACCGCGTCCGCGAGCAGATCACGGAGGATTGGCTCTTCGACAACTGGGGAGACATCGCGGGTGGCGCGGCGACGTTCCGCCTCGGATTGTTCCACGTGACGTTGTGGGCGCAGATGAGCGGCGGATCCCAGCTCGGCGACGAGATCCACGTGCGGCCCAAGCACACGACCTCTCTCACCACGGGCTCTCGCGCGGGTCGCGTCCATTTCTCCATGTCCGACGGGACACTCAACGTGGCGTGGGCGATGGACGCGTTCGGGGGTGAGCACATCGGTGCCCTCGACCTGCACGGTCACGACGCCTTCGGGGGCGTGGCCACCTATGGCTGGGCCGACCACTACGAGAAGCCGCAGTCCGGGCACGGCGCGCAGATCGACCAGACGATCAAGGGCAGCAGCTACCGGGCGGTGCCGTTCGGGATGAGCGTCCAGGCCTTCGCGAAGGTCGAGGTCGTCGGGCTGCCGGGATTCTCCTGGTCGCGGGACAACACCGAACCGGCTCGGACCGTCGACAACGGTGTGAAGCTGGCCGTCTCACGGGAGGTGCTCTACCCGTTGAACGAGGCGGCCCGCGCGGTCTCACGTTCGGTCTTCCCCAGCCTGCGCGACGGCCGCTGGGAGATCATCCCGGCGAGCCTGGTGACGCGCGATCAGCCGATTCACCTGCCGCGCTGGTCGTGGGTTCAGGCGTTCGACGGTGCCCGTGAGCTGGCCGAGGCGGTCGCCATGACGGTCGGCGCCAAGCCAGGGTCGGAGCGCGAACGTCGGATCAAGGCGGCGATCACCCCGGAGAAGGTCATCGCTGCGTTCCCGCTGGCGCGGAGCAGACGCGGCTGGGAGATCACGTTCGGCGCACCGGGCGATGGGCCGGATTCCGTCACGGTGCGGTTCGAGTTCGTGAACCCGGGCCTGGTGCTGCGCGGTGACAGCGGCACCTGGGCCGACTACGCGCAGACGCTGATCACCTATCAGGACGTCGTGACGGCGCACGCGGACATGATCGACATTCCGCCGACACTGATGTTCGCGGCGTTGCAGCTCTACCACGGCAAGGCGACCGGCGACGCTCACTCGGACTTTCATCTGCTGACCTACCTCATGCCGTGGCTCTGGCGTGAGGCGGCGCGAATAACGTCCGGGCTGAGCGGCGACGCCAACGAGATGTCCAGCGTCCGGTTGGTCGGGGAGCCCACCGCGCTCATCGCGGTCAAGACCAGGGCGGTCATCGAGGTCGGGCATGGAGGCGGCTCCCCCACAGTGGTCGACCTGCCCGGCGATGGCACTACCCTGCGGGTGCTGGACCGGCATCTGCCACGGTGGTTCGGCGACGAGCTGCCACCGCTGCTCAACGGGCCGAACATCGAGACGCCGGAGCAGCGGCTGATGGCGCCGAAGACGCTGGAGCGATGGTGGCCGGCGTGGATGTGGATCGCCGACCTCGGCGAGAGTCTGGAGAACCTCTACCAACCGCTGGTCGACCAGATCAACCAGCGGTATCCGGGCGCTCTGCCGTACCCGGTACCGGGCCACGCCCGTAAGTGGGTGACCAGCCCGATCGCCGAGGCGAACCTGCGAGCGTTGAAGCAGGCCCTGTCGAAGGAGCAGTTGGCCACGAGCCTGCCGCGCATGCGCACGACCGGCGTACCGATCACCTTGCAGTGGAAGCAGTACGCCGGGCTGACCCGCCAGGTGTACGTGTGGCTGCGGGCGCGCCCCGTCGACGAACCACGGTTTCAGAATCGGATGCCCGACGGCGAGCAGGATCTCTCCACCATCATCACGCATGACCTGACCGGCTCGAGCGAGCAGATGTGGGGAAGCTGGTGGGGTGCGCAGTTCGTCTTCAGCCTCGCCGCCCTTGGGCTGAACGCGTTGCAGGCGACGGAGTTCCGGCCGATTCTCGCGGCTCGCCTGGCCAAGACCTTCGGGATCACCTCAGGGCACGTGATCTGGTCGATGTTCGGAGCTGCGATCGACGATCTGGCGGTCTTCGACCAACGCGTCCAGATCGAGGCGAGTATCAGCGCCGATCCCATCCCGCGTGACCCGACCGTCGACATGCCCGGGGCCTACCCTCTGGATGCCGAAGATGAGGGAGTCATCCCCGACCAGCACGTCGTCGACATCGCCGAGGAACCGCGGGACGGACACGACCACATCATCGTGACGGTGGAGCACGAGGACCCGAACGTCCAGGTGACCGACGACGGGCGGGTCATCGCCACCGGTGACATCACGTTCACCATGCCGGTACAGCTCACCATGAAGCCGGTCACCGGGGAGGACGGGCAGATCACCTGGGTGCCGTTCTATGACATGGCAGGTGACCACCCGGTATGGACCGCGGAGGAGGGCCGGGAATGGCCGGACCAGTCGGTGCTCCTGCCCTACCTCGGCGGCGTACGGGAGGAGATCGAGCGGGCGTTCGCCGAACGCTTCGGTGTCAGGTTGCCGGCCTGGGAGCAGGTACGGCTGACCGATTCGATCAACCTGCTGGCCGCCCGCATCCAGGATCTCCAGCACCCGCCGGCCGGGGACGAGCAGGGCTGGCCGACCTGGGAGGGTAAGGTCGGCTTCCTCGAGCAGGACGTCCTCCACGGGCAGTGGGGTGAGGCCGACGCGAGTGCGCGCATGAGCGCCCGGGTGGTACGCGCGGAGACCGTCACGCTCGCCGACGGCGCCGGCACCTACAACGAGTACGGGAGCCTCGACCTCCACGGCCTGTACGAGGAGTTCGGCACGGGCGGACAGCTTGGCCTGCGGGTACGATTCCCGATCAGCCTGAGCGAGGACACGACGTTCACTCCCCAGCCCCAACGCCTCCGGCGGGTCGAGAACAACCGCGGCAAGAACTCCGAGCTGTCCGGCTCACGCAGCCGGATGACGCTGGACCTATCGGCGGGAACCAGCTTCGTGGTACTCGGCAGCGCCGAGATCGAGTTCGACGTCACCCTCGCGGTGAGCGGCGTCACCGCGGATCCGAGTCTCACCATCAGACGCGACGGATGGTTCGTGCACAGCGCCGAGCAGTCCGACGAACTCGGCCTGGTGCCGGCGCACCGGAAGACCGGCCAGGCCCCGCCGGACACCGCCCGACCTGAGACGGCGACCGGGACGACGGCCGTACAGAAATGGCCCGGCCCCCGGGTGAAGGAGAAGGAACTGTACGTGCCGAGCTGGCTGCTCGATGGCGAGCACGGCATCGGCAACGCCGGCGTTCGCCAACCGCCCCGGATGCGGGAGTTCGCGAAGAAGATCTATCAGGACGTCAAGAACGCCTGGGGGCACCACGTCGCGGCTGAGCTGGACAAGGAGATGATCAAAGCGCTGTCCTCGGCGGGCTCGGTCGCGGTGATCGACGGCGGCCTGGCGTTCGACGTACCGCTCGGCGACCACTTCCCGATGCTGCGGACCGGAAGCCTGCGGGTGGTGCTCAAGGGCCGCCTGAAGGACCCCGGCTACCAGGGCATCAGCATCGACCGCTTCCACTCCGGTTTCCAGGTGAGCGGGGACCTCACCCGGGAGAAGACCAAGGACCGGCGCGTCCGATGGGCCACAGACGCGCGGGCCTGGATCATTCGCGACCTGCACCCCGCCAATGGCGGAGACCCGAACTCCTTCTGGTACAACCACACCTACAGCTACGGCACACAGAACGAGCGGAGCCGCAACGAGTCCAGCAGCGCCGAGTCCAAGGTCGCCCATACCGGCACCGGCAACTTGGCCCTGTCGTGGTTCGGCGTCGACTTCACCGCCGACCTCGAGCTGAGCCAAGCGCCAGTACTGCTCTTCGACCTCGCCACACTCGGCCTCCTGCACACCTCACGGTCCCTGCACGTCAAGCACGCCCAAAACGGCAGGGCCGTCGGCCTTCATCTCGACCCTCAGCTGATGACCGCGGAACCACCCCCGGTCCCCCCCATGACCGTGCTCCCCAGCTCGGCCGAGCTGCCCACCGTTCTGGATCGCAGGACCTCGCCTGCACTGTCCGACGCCCAGCGGCGGGAGCTCGGCGCGACGCCCCCGCGACGCCTCCGCCCCGGCACGACAGCCGACGCCCTGCGACACGCTTTTCAGATCCCGGCAGAGGCGTTCCAGGACGCCCAACTGATCGGCCTTCCCGGACTGGACGTCCTGCAGGGACTGGCCAGCGACCTGATGGGCGCGCCAGGCGGCGAATCGTGGTTCTACGCCTGGGGCGACATCTTCCGGCAGCTCACCTCCACGCTCACGCAGGCGCAGTTGTCGAGCCGGCCGGCGGAGCTGTTCGGCCCGGGGGGATTCACGCTCCCGATCCGTGAACCGGGCCGGTTCGGCGGCTACCTCGGCGCACTCACCCTCGCAGTGCACGCCCTGGAGTTCACGTTCGAGACCACCACCACCGAGGTGATGATCCGCAACACGAGAAACCGCGCGTCGGTCGTCCGGACCAGCGGCGGCCGCAGCAAAGTGACCTTCCACTCGCCGTGGGCGCTTCTGGACTTCCAGATGGGTGGCCGCCCAGCCGACGGCAACAACGCCGCCGGGCCGTTCTTCGGCGTGGACCACCTGGGCATCGACACCACCGTCATGGCCGATCGCGGCGTCAAGACGGCGTCCGATCGCGGCCCGAAGACCAGCGGCCGCAACGTGACCCTCGTCGGGGTCAAACCGACCTATCTGCTGATCTGGCACGCGAAGTACCGCGACCCGTGGTTCGTGGAATACACCCCGGACGTCAGCGAAGAGAACGGCGCCCTGCTCCGCGTACCGACGGAGAATCTGAAGCACTGGCAGAAGGCGCCGTGGCACGACCGCGACCTGGAGGCCGTCGTATCGACGACCGGTCGGATGACCGGCATGACCGGCGATGCCGTGACGCGCCTGCAGGGGACCTCCTCACCCGCCGAGGCCCCGACCCCGGATATGCCCGGGGCCTACCCGCCGGACACCGAGGACGAGGAAGACGCGATCGAGGTGATCGCGGCCAACGCCGCCTCCGGCCACGGCGAGGTCCTGGTGGGTGACGGCCACGGAATCGCCGATCCGGCGATGCGCCGGCCGCCGCCCGGTCCGTCCAGCGGCAATCCCCTGCAACGTAGTCGAGGATTCCGACGCCTCGCCGCACACCCTCCACGTGACAGTGCGACGGTGAGGGCTGAGAACAAAGTGGTCGATTCCAACGGCGTGATATGGCAAAAACCCTCTGCCAGCGGCGACGGTGAGTTCTGCGTCAATGTCGCCGTGGCCTGGCTGAAATAGGCCCCATCCTCCTGCGCGGGGACACAGGCCGGCCGCCCCGGCTTGCGCGCCGGGGCGGTTCGCGTCTTCAGGTAAGTTCCGAGATCTACCGCGGGCCGTCCCCGGGGGCGGGGCGGGCAGCGGAGCGCGCGTCAGGAAGGCGGCGGCGCAGAGCCGCCTGCTGGATGGCGGGTGGGTCGTAGGCCATGTCGAGCGTCCCGACGTCGGTACCGGGCGGCACGACGGCGTCGATCTGGTCGAGGATCTCGTCGGTCAGGGTGGTCTCGGCCCCTGCGAGCAGGTCGTGGAGGTGATCCATGGTGCGCGGTCCGATGATCGCGGAGGTGACGCCGGGATGGGTGATCGCGAAGGCGACCGCAAGGTGCGTCATCTTGATTCCGGCCTCCTCGGCGAGCAGGATGAGCCGTTCAACGGCGTCGAGCCGGCGCTCATCACTCAGGTGCTTGAAGCCCGTCGTGGCGCGACGGGTATCGGCGACCTGCCCCTTGCGGTAACGGCCGGTGAGCAGTCCCTGTGCCAGAGGACTCCATACGAGCGTGCCCATGCCGTACTGCTCGCAGACGGGCAACACGTCACGCTCGATTCCGCGGTTGAGAATGGAGTAAGGCGGCTGCTCGGTGCGGAAGCGCTGCAAACCGCGCCGCTCGGCCACCCACTGCGCCTGCACGATCTCGTGAGCCGGAGTGCTGGAGGAACCGATGGCTCGGATCTTGCCCGCGCGCATCAGGTCGGTGAGTACCGACAAGGTCTCCTCGACATCGGTGCTCGGGTCGGGGCGGTGCATCTGGTACACGTCGATGTAGTCGGTTCCCAGGCGGCGCAGGGAATCTTCGATCGCACGGGTGATCCAGCGGCGGGAGTTTCCCTGCATGTTGGGGTCGTCCCCCATGGGAAGGTGAGCCTTGGTGGCCACCACGATGTCGTCGCGGCGGCCCTTGAGCGCTTTGCCGACGATCTCCTCGGACTCTCCGCGAGAGTACGCGTCCGCGGTGTCGATGACGTTGATGCCCGCGTCCAGCGCCGCATGAATGATCTTGACGCAGTCGTCATGATCGGGATTGCCGATCGCGCCGAACATCATCGCGCCGAGCGCGTAAGGACTGACCTTGATGCCGGTGCCGCCCAACGTGCGGTATTGCATGACGGTCCTCTCGGTAAATGCGTGAGGTAGGGGTGGCTTCCCCTAGGACCGCAACGGAACGCCGTTCATGTGAAGCGACATGAAGCAGCGTTCCGTTGCGCGAAGGGGGTGAGTTGCGTGGAAACTGGCCAGTCAGGAGCACAGAACGCCGCGCGCGGCGCGATGTGCAGCGTAATGGCGAGCCGCAGATCTAGAAGACCGCAAGTGGATTGACCGGGAGTCCCGTGGCGCCGCGCACGGGAATCGTGCCGAGCGCGAACAGGAAACTGTAGCGCTCGATTTCGGCGCACGCCCGCGCCAGCTCGGCCACGTTGACGCAGTCGATCAACGGCATCCCCAGCTGGGCGAGCGCGATGCTGTGCAGCACAGGCAATCCAGCTGACGGTTCAGGAAGTTTGTCGCCGATGTCGCCGGCGTACAAGCACACTTCACGCTCCGCCATCCATTCGACGGCACTCAGCGAGGTGGTCGGCAGGGGGCCGAAAGGATCGTCGGCGGCGACCCACCCCCCGCGCACTACCAGCGCATCACCGGACTCGACTCGCACTCCCTGGCGCCTCTCGGCCGCCGTCAGGTCGTCTGCGGTCACGGCATGGTTCTCGGCAAGCCGCCCTCCCGGCGCCAGGTCGAGAAATACCCCCCGGGTCACGATCCCATCGACGAACGCCGACGACGAACTCCGGCCGACCGTCGCCCCGGCGGTCGCCTCGGCGAGTGGGACTCCGGGGTAGACGGTGTTGTCGGTCGGTATGTGCGCCAAGGCGTCGATGTGCGTCGAACGCGCGTGGTGGACGTTGATCAGCAGAACATCGGTCAACGCCTGGGTGGGCGAACCGGTGAACGTCATCATTTGCAGTACTGCGGAAGGCATGCCGTGCTCGCCGAAAGCGACCGGCGCGGCCATGGGCACCGGTGTGATCGGGTGGGCCAAAGAGACAACACGGCCCGTCCTGGCTTCAGCCACGCCGCGGGCACGCGCTGCGGCCGTGATGAAATTCAGGGTGCCTCGGTCGTCGTCAGCACCCCAGCGGCCCCGATTGGTGAGCGGCTTCTCTCCTCGCGGCCGGGCGATTTCGTTCGTGTCCATCTTTCCTCGCAGGGTCGTGGTCCTCTTGATAGAGGTGCCGGCTCAGCGCGGCTCGGCCGACGTCGTGAACGTCGAGGACATCAGCCGGGCCGTTGAGGGCAGCGGTCTGTCTTCCTACTTCAGGCGGGCAGTCCTGGGCTCGTCTCGACGAGTTCGGCCGCGGGCTCGGTCGTTGCCGACGTTGGCCGATGCGGTGTCGCTCATGAGAATGATTGCTCTTCGTGATGGGCGCGCAGGCTGGTTCTGTGCGACGATTCGCCAAGGCCAAAATTCGGAACACCGCTCCAGAACAAGATACGGAGTCGGTTCAGGGGGGGCGGTGATGCTGCCGCCGTGTGGCTGTAGGCGGTGGCCTGTCGGTTCAGCTCTCGTCGGAGAGAGGGCCGATGAAGGTGTCGGCGACCCAGCGTGCGACCTCGGTCGGGTAAGGCGCGGCCAGTCCGAGCACGATGTGGCTGAACCCGCTGTCGAGGGCCGCACGGATTGCGTGGCGGGTATCGTCAGGCCGGTCGTAGGAGGCCGGCAGGACGATGGATCGGGTGATCTCGGCCGGGTCCCGGCCGATCTCGGCGCAGAACTGGTCCAGCTTGGTATTGCGCGCGATCGCAACGTCGATGCTGCCGCCGGGCATGTTCCATCGGTCCGCATGCTCGGCGACCACGCGTAGCGTCGGGGTGGACTGGCCGCCGATCACGATCGGCGGGTGGGGCCGCTGCACGGGCTTGGGACTGCAGAACGCACCTGTCAGCCGGTGGTAGCCGCCCTTGAAGTCGAACGGTTCGGTTTCGGTCCACAATCTGCGGATGATCGTGCACGCCTCGGCGAGGCTCCCGACCGCATGGGCGGCATCGTGAAAGGGGAGCCCGTGCGCCTCGTACTCGCGCTGGGCCAGCGGCACGTCGGGCCGAGAACCTGCGCCGATGCCGAACTCGAGCCGGCCGCCGGAGACGACATCGACGGTGGCGGCGATTTTCGCCAGGATGGCCGGCGGGCGGAACCTGTTGCTCGTGACCATCACCCCCAGACGCAGTCGCTCGGTTTGGGCTGCGAGAGCGGGCAGGAGTGTCCAGCCCTCGAAGGTAGGCCCGTTCGGGTCGCCGCCGAGCGGCATGAGGTGGTCGAACAGCCAGACGTGCTCGATCTGCGGAATCCGGTCGGCCTCACGCCAGACCCGCAGAACGTCCTGGTAGGTGACCTGGGATGGGGCGGTCATGATCCCGAAGCTGGGGCCGCGGGTCGACGTGACGGGGACGGTCACTTCGAGTCGATTCTTCCCAGCGGGTTGCCGGCCGTGGTGAGGGAGTCGCGGGTGGTGGGCCACGCGTTGTCGTCGAGGCCGAGTGCGGTGCGCAGGTATGCCAGGGTGATCTGCTGGACGAGTGCGACGCGTTCGGGGTTTTC